>JBEEIB010000022.1:0-2632 GCA_041167675.1 Verrucomicrobiota bacterium | reverse complement strand
GCGCTGGAAGGTTTCTTCAATGGTGCCAAGATTGCGGCGCCGAAGCCCTCATCCGAACACTTGCGATACCGTATCAGCGAAAAGCATCCAGATCTGTGCGGAGCCCTATCTGGCCTGAGCTTTGCATCGGCTGAAAGGGCTGTGGACTGCGGTATCCTATTCGAATTGCGCGATGGGGTTGCGGACACGGTCATCAGCATTGATGAAGCAAGCCTGTTGACCCACGTTCGCCAGGGGTCACGCGAGCTGTTCGTAGCTGCCAGCCCTGAGATTCTCGATCTCCAAGAGTCCACGTCAACGAACGTCGATTTCCGGACCTGCTTCTCCAGAGTCGTTCCAATCCTAATAGCGCTTCGGCATCTCTTTCGAGGCTCATGCTGGGCGCCGGAAGCACACTACGCGAACATTATCATTGATGACCCGCCGCTGTGGCAGAGGTACGGACACCTCGAGCTACGGGAACTGGCAGCCCTGGTGGATCGGACGGGATGCGCCTGTACGATCGCAATGATTCCATGGAATTACCGACGCTCTGATCGACGCGCAGTGAGTCTTGTGGCCAGTCGCCAGTCGCACCTAGGCGTGTGTGTCCATGGCTGTAATCATACGGGTGCAGAATTCGGCTGCCAAGACCGGAAAAGGTTGACGGAGATACTACTTACCGCCCGGCGCCGGATGGACGCGCACCAGCAACAAACCGGTCTGCCCTATCAGCCGGTGATGGTATTTCCGCAAGGCGTCTTTTCCATTGAGGCCATGAGTTGCCTCAGGACAGGAGGCTATCTCGCGGCTGCGAACACGGAAGTTGCGGACTGTTGGGGCCAGGGGCATGTAACTGTGGGGGATCTTTTACATCCAGCCGTCCTGTGTTACGAGGGGCCGCCTTTGTTTACCCGCAGAAGGCCAGAAGACGGCGCTGTGAACTTCGCGGTCGATTCTTTTCTGGGTAAACCTTGTCTGGTCGTGCTCCACCACGATTTCTTCAAGGGAGGCATCAAGAACTTGGAGGAATTAGTGCTCACTTTCGCGAACTTTCATCCCCAACTTTCATGGACCAACCTTGAGAATATCGTGAATGGGTGCGCTCTGAGCAGGCGGGAAGCTGACGGGCGGAAGACGGTAAGGATCTTTACCGACCGGGCTCTGATACACCTCGGCGAGAGGCAGGGCAAGCACTTGACCATAGTTAAAAGAGAGACAGGCAACTATAAAATCAGTCGCGTCGAAATCGATGACCATAGCGTTGATTTTTCTCTCGAAAACGGCCTTTTGAAGTTGAATCTCGAACCTCGGGACGTCGAGACGGTTTCCATGAGGATCGTGACCGCAGAGAGTCCTGCAGTTCAGGTCACTGAAGATTCGGTAGGTGAGAAGGCTCGCGTCGCTATGCGGCGATACTTGAGCGAATTCCGGGACAACTACCCGGCCAAATCAGAGACGCTGTTGCGATGCGCACGCAGCGTTGCGAGGTCTTTGCAAAGACGTTGAAACCCGGGTGTAGATCAGATCACACTTTCCGAATCGCTTCGGCAGGACGGCATGTACCCTCCGCGCATCTTGCCACCACTGATATCACATGACAAAATCTTCTACCTATCTCCCTGGGAAAGTGCCCCTTCTGAGGCGCACTTCGTGGTCGAGCAGTGGTTGCGCGGAACCTAGTCGGATCTCACAGTCGCCTCACTCCACTTACTGGTTAAGCTAGAAAATCGCTCCCTCATGTAACGAAGAATTTATGTCTGAATCAACGCGCTCAAACGTTCTACAAAAACTGGAATTTGTTGCCAAGCCTACCGTTGTTAATGGAGCGCCTGCCAACGTGAAATATGTTGAGATTCGTGGGCAGACGCTTGCCCTCAGCAGAAGAGGCCCGATTTCCCTGGTCGGCCTCGAGGATGATTGGTACGAAGATTTGAACGATCCCGATGAGGTGATCAACACCTTGCGCAGCAATCCAGGATTCAAGCCTGATATCTTTACTTTTTGGCAGCGGTTGCCGAATATCGAACCGAAATACCCATTCTATATGGAATGCGAGTCGATCGCTGCTCTTCGTATCGAAAGCTACGATTACTGGTTAAATAAACAGATTAAGGGGACCGCCAGAAACAAGATCCGGAAGAGTCAGAAGGCGGGCGTCGAGGTAAGGGAAGCCGACTTTGACGACGATTTTGTCCATGGCATGGTCAAGATATTCAATGAGACGCCCTCCCGTCAAGGGAGACGATTTTGGCACTATGGTAAGGATTTTGCAACCGTCAAAAGCCAATTCTCGCGATTTCTCTTTCGCGAGGACTTAATCGGGGCCTATTACAATGACGAGTTAATTGGGTTTGTCATGTTAGGTAACGCGGGACGCTACGGGATGTTAGGACAGATTATTTCGATGGTTGGTCATCGCGACAAAGCAACAAATAACGCCCTGATGGCAAAGAGCGTCGAAATGTGCGCTAGAAAGAAGTTACCTTACTTGGTCTATGCCTTCTGGTCAGATTCCTCGCTAGCCGACTTCAAGCGTTATTCCGGATTCGAGGAAGTAAAATTGCCGCGTTATTTCGTGCCCATTACTCAGAAAGGAAAATTCGCATTGAAGCTCGGCCTTCATCGGGGTTGGAAGGCAGCAGTTCCTGAT
>JBEEIB010000021.1:0-17407 GCA_041167675.1 Verrucomicrobiota bacterium | reverse complement strand
TCTTCATTCTTTCGGAGTTTTACAATCCGAGTTTTCTGTCGATTGATTTTGAGTCCCAGCCAGTTTTCGAGCTTCTCGGTGATAAACGTTTCGATGGGTGGACTGAGGTAGCGTGCCAGCACCACGAAGTCATCGGCGTAACGTTTGTTTCCTTGCTCGTCTTCCTCTTGGACAGGGCGGAGCCAACGCCCTTGGAAAGCACCTGACGATTCCACTGTTTACAAGTACTTCCACAATCTCGGACTGATCTATTTGTGAATGCTCCGTGCAACATGCTCACGCGAAAGCCGGAGGCGGGAAATCCGCACGTCCGGTTTGACGAGGGAGAGGACTCCTTACCGGATCCTCTCTACTCTACTTTAGAAAATTGTTCACTCCCTGTGTGTCCCCAGCTGTTCTGTTGGTCAGGATGGTCGAAGGACTCTGGATCCTTGTCAGATCTGCTGCAGTCAGGCGATCTGTAGCGCCCAGGTCTTGGCTATCAATTCGTAGGAACGCTTTCGCTGGGCGTGTCCGTAAATGGTGGTGATGATCATGAGTTCGTCGGCGCCAGCGCGATTCACATGTTCCAGCAATTTTTCTCGTAGGGCCGCGGGCCCGCCGGCCAAATAGTGAAGACGCGCATACTTCAACATTTCGCGCTCACCGGTCGAGTATTGGTAAACGGATGCTTCATCCGGTGGCGAGAGTGGGGCTGGTCGTCCGCTCCGCAATCGGATCCAGGCCAATTCGAAGGTGGATGCAAGGCGTTCTGCCTCCTCATCGGTTTCAGCGCAAATTGCCTGGGCGGTGAGAATCGTGCGTGGTCGGTCAAGCCACCGTGATGCCCGAAAGCTCGATCGATAAACATCGAGCGCCAGCAGCGCTCCACTGGGATTAATATGATGCGCGAAAGCGAATCCGAGCCCGAAATCCGCGGCGATCGCCGCGCCATCTTCGGTCGACCCAAGCACCCAAATAGGTGGCAACGGGACATCCGACGGAATGACGCGAATGCCGGCGAAGGGATGGCTCTCCGGTAATTGTCCGCTGCTCAGGCCGATAAGTTCAGAGAGCTGCGCCGGAAAATCCGCTGCTCCGAGTCTCTCTTTGCTCCGGCGCAATGCCAGCGCGGTTAGCTGATCGGTGCCCGGCGCGCGACCGATCCCTAGATCGACGCGCTTTGGATAGAGCGCCTCCAAAACATGAAACGTTTCCGCCACTCGGAGCGGAGCGTGGTTGGGAAGCATGATACCGCCGGAACCGACTCGAATTCGCGAAGTCCGTGCAGCAATCTGTCCGATCATGATTTCCGGAGCGGTACTCGCAACGCTCGGAATATTATGATGCTCAGCGACCCAAAACCGGTAGTAGCCAAGGCGCTCGGCGAACTGCGCGAGTTCGACCGTATCGCGAACGGCCTGCGCTTCACCTTGTCCGGCCGAGATTGGCGATAAGTCCAACACCGAAAGCGGAATATTCATCGCGGGGGCGTCTCCAAAAAAACCGTTTCAGCTGCCAGTTCTTCGAAG
Organism: Verrucomicrobiota bacterium; assembly: GCA_041167675.1. Lineage (GTDB taxonomy): Bacteria > Verrucomicrobiota > Verrucomicrobiia > Chthoniobacterales > JAFAMB01 > DASTDH01. The sequence continues at coordinate 15,896 of JBEEIB010000021.1, read as the reverse complement.
CAGAGATTGACCGTGCGCGTTACGGCACGAGTTCGATGAACTGTGTTTGCCGGTATAGTGACACTCTGCCACGGCCCTAGTCGCATTTCGCAACCGTCGGCGAGATCGATAAACAAAGATCCCTCCACGATCAGAAATAGTTCATCCGAATGCGGGTGATAGTGCCACGGATACTCGCCCTGTATGACTGCGAGTCGCAGGCAATGATTATTTACCTGATTCAGCACGATGTTCCGATACTGTTGCTCAATGGTGGAGGCTTCGGCCATGACATCCAGCCTTTCGAGCGCCGGATATCGCACCGGCTCGTTCTGATAATCGGCAGTCTTTGGTAAACGGTCCTCATCCATTTTGGTAGACCGCAATCTCACAAACAGGTAGCCGCGAGACAATCAATCTTTTGCTAGAAAATGCCCTACGCCGCTTAGCTGATTCGCGTCCATTCGTGGTTAAGATTCCCAGCCGGTCAGTATTTGACTTGCTCGATTGATTTTTCCAGGCAGTCTTTACGATTGTGCGCGGACGCCTTGCCATAGCGGTTGCCTTTCTCGCGTTATTCCTTCTCGCTGGCGGGCATTGGGCAATTCTTCAAACCGGCGCTTGGATGGGAATGATTGTTGCCTATACCGAGGATGGAAATGTTTCTACTGCGATCTCCAGGACTTTTGATGGGAAGCATCCGTGTGCGCTTTGCTGCGCGGTGCGAGATGGGCGCAAACAGGAAGAGAAAAAAGCGCCCGGGTTACAGTTGGAACTCAAAAAAGACTTTATCATTCGAAGTTTCCTCTTCGAGGTGGTGCGCTATTTCAGCTGGCGCGAATACCGACGATATGATCGCGATCTCGAGAGCATTACGCTCGAGCCACTAATTCCACCTCCGCGAATCGGGTGAGCTAAGAACAGCGGGAAGAAGTTCTCGCGATCTTTTGTCGGCTTGCGCGAACCGTTGCCGGCAGGACTACGCGCGAAAAGCCTGGGCAAAACTGTTTCAGCACTACTGCGTCAACCCCGTTCTCTAACCATGGGGTAGCCATTAGGCGCCTCAACCATGCATTTTTTCAAATTGAATTTCAAAAATGCTTTCTTGACTACATTTTACATCCCTCTGGGGATGTATGCGCTCGTCGCAACACCAAACTGGGCGGATGCTCACGGCTTTGCCGGCGAACGCTTTTTTCCTGCCACGATTTCAACCGACGATCCTTTCGTTGCCGACGAGTTGTCCCTTCCGACTTTTCAGGCGATCCGGCAACCGGGCGCCCCGCCGGCTAAAACGTTTGATTTCTCGGCAGACATCGCCCTCAAGCTCACTCCGAACTTTGGGATTGAAATTGCCGATGGATACCTACTGCAAAAATCATCCGGTTCGCGTCTTCAAACTGGATTTCACAATGTTGAAGTCGGCGGCAAATATCAGCTCTTGGTCAGTGCGGAACACGAAACGATCGTGTCGGTCGGCGTCAATGCAGAAATTGGCGGTACGGGGAGGGCGTCAATTGGCACTGACCGGTTTAGCACAATTACGCCTGGCTTGTTTTTCGGCAAAGGTCTCGGCGACCTGCCGGACTCGGTCTGGGCGCTCCGGCCGCTCGCTCTCACTGGGCAGCTTGGCGTATCGTTCCCAACCCGCTCAAGTGTCGAAGGCGGACGAGTACCTAACAACCTTGGATGGGGTGTCGCGGTTGAGTACAGTTTAATTTACTTGGAGGAACATGTAAAAGACATCGGTCTATGTGCGCCTTTCAAGCGTCTCATTCCGCTCGTTGAGTTTGCGATGCAAACACCGCTTAACCGAGTGTCCGGTCCGACTACTGGAACGGTAAATCCAGGAATCATTTGGTCCGGACAATATTTTCAGCTCGGGGTCGAAGCTATTATCCCAATTAACTCTCATACCGGAAACAACGTCGGAGTCGTCGGGCAACTTCATTTCTATTTGGACGACATCTTACCAAAGGTTTTCGGCAAACCCTTGATCAATCTATGACTCATGAAGAGAATATTAAGCATAGCGGTATTGTTTGTCTGCATCCCATCCGTCTGGGCCCACGCATTTATTGATCACGCCGAACCAGCGGTCGGTAGTAAACTCGATTCACCACCTAGGGTGGTGAAGATTTGGTTTACTGAACGATTGGAACCCGCCTTGAGTAAGATTCAGGTTTTCGACAGCCGAGGAAGCGAGGTGGACAAACAAGACACCAAAGTGGATCCGGCGAACGCCCAACTCTTATTTGTCTCCTTGCCCGTTATCAAGACCGGGAAATATCGAGTCATTTGGCGAGTAGTTTCGGTGGATACCCATGTAACCAACGGCAGCTTCGAATTCGAGTTAACCGAATAACCAGAGGTCGGCGCCAGTTTATGTTAAGTCTCTTGTTTGGACGATGGGCACACATTTATTCATCGTCCATTTTGTTAAGCCTGTTCGCCTTCCAACGCTTGTATGTAATTCCGGTCTTAGATCGTGAGCGCCGCGGCAATTTGGCGGAAGAGAGCTGTTTAGATGCTCTGAAGTGGATCTGTTGGTTAGTGATGTTGATCTCTGGGATCAACTGGTTGTTGGTGATTGTCGCATCAATTAGTAACTCCGGAATTCAGTTGGCCACGTTGGAAGAGGTAATCGGCGTCACGCAATTCGGCCATCTATGGCTGTTTCGTTCGTTTCTCGGTTTAGCTATTGCCGGAGGTTTGTTGTACGACCGCCTAAGAAAACGCTCGTACGCGCATTTGGATTGGCTCTGCATCGGACTGGCGGCAGTCAATCTTGGGTCGTTGGCATGGGCGGGTCATGCCGGTGCTGGCACTGGTTCATTTGCGAATTTCCATTTGCTAACAGATCTGGTTCACCTGCTGGTATCGGCGGTTTGGCCGGGAGGGCTGCTGCCGCTGATTATTTGGTTTTTCGTCAAGCCGGGAAGACGAGAGAACGAGCCGGATGCAATAGTTCGTCGGTTCTCCGCAATCAGCCGGGGAGCGGTTGTGATTCTTGCCGTTAGCGGTCTGCTGAACACTCTTTTCATGATTAGGCGGCTGGCCGATTTCTGGACAACTGCTTATGGCGAAATCCTTGCCCTCAAAATCGTTATCTTCCTGATAATGCTCGCGCTGGGTGCGCAGAACCAGCGGCTACTGAAAGTTCGGCGACAGACTGCACTGGGAATCGATGATCGTAGCAATGCGAAGCGGCTTTTCCGGAATGTCTACATTGAGAGTGCTTTAGCCTTCATCGTGTTTGGCATTGTCGGCGTGCTGGGAGCGATTGAACCGCCAGTAAATTAGAGAACGCCGGGAACGCGGTTTCGTCGCTTCCAGCGCTCCCTTCTTACGCCGATTTTAGCACCGCGGCTGCCGTCCGATCATCGGTGATCAACACATCCAACAGTCCGGTATGCAGCGCGCCAAGGATAGCCTTCGTCTTGTTCGCTCCACAGGCCACGCCAACAACGTTTTCCAGTCGTTCGATATCTTCCCAGAGCAGACCGATTGCTCTGTCGTCTACTTCTCCCAAAACTCGTTTCCCATTAATATCGAAATATCGAGCCGTAATGTCTCCGACAGCTCCCTGGGCCAGCAGTGTCCGAAGATTAGCGTTACTGAGAAATCCCGTCTCGACAACGGCAGCTCCGATTTCCGGTTTTCCGATACCAACCATCAGGCAGGAAGCTTTGCGGGCCATATCCAAAGCGAGGCAAACACCCGGATCCGCAAGCAAGACATTGCGCAGCTCCTTCGTCGCCACGATTGCTGGCACGTAAAGGTGATAGGTCCTGGCGTGAAGCTTTTCCGCAAACAACGACGTGACCCGGGATGGGCTGAAGGAACCCGCGCTATTCAACCCTCCAAGTGTTTGAGCAACGACCAAACCACGGACCGGATGGTTGCGCAGCGCCAAAGCAACTTCCAGCATCGTACGGCCCCAGGTGACGGCAAAAATCTGATCGGATTTCAGATTGACTTCGAGGTATAGTGCGCCGGCTTTCCCGACCGCGCGTCTCCGGTCTACTTCGGTATCACCGTCGACCGTAGGCACAATGAACGCCTCACGCAATCCGAACCGTTCGACCAGTTGAGCGGAAAGCTCAACCCGACTCAATGCGTCGGATCGCAATGACACCGTGACCAATCCCTGCTCGGCGGCTTGGCGAAGCAATCGTACAATGGTGGGTCGGGAAAACCCCAATTGTTGGGCGATTTGTTCCTGGGTCAGCTTCCGATGGTGGTAAAGCCAAGTCGCTTTGATCAGCATGTCAGAATCGTCCAGAAACATTGGTCGCCTGGCCGTGCCGACTTCCTTGGCTCGACTCTTCTTGCTCTTGGGGGGGACTTTCTTCGCCATTTTTTGGATAACCGCAGCGCAGTTTAATTGAAGCCAGCAGTAGATCTATTCATAGCGCCCGACATTTGCGAGTGAGAAGTGCCGGTGGTCACGATCTCGCTATTTTTCGTACACTACACTAGATCGGGAAATAGTAGTTTTATTTCAGCTACTTTTACAAAAGTTCATGCGACTAAACAAAAGTTCTTGCGCGACCAGGCGAACAGTCTAAGCTCTGAAAGACTCCCTGGTGTTGGTTGAGTAATATTAAACCTAAACTAGGGTCCGCAGTTTTTGGGGACTGGTTCCCCAGAACTCATTACTTCTGAATCACTATGAAACATCGTTCCCCCAAGATTCCGTTGATTGCACGATCAGCGGGGGTGGTTGCACTGACGCTTCTCTTCTTAGGTAGCGCCAGAGCCCAGAGCAACTTCGATTGGAAACAAACGTCCGGAACCAAGTTGGTCGTGATGCTCAATAAGCATCCTTATGCCGACGCCATTATTAAACGACTGCAGGAATTCAAGGACCTGACCGGTATTGATGTCGAAACCTCGGAAACGCCCGAGGAAAATTATTTCGACAAACTGACGGCGTCACTGGCCTCGAAAAACGGCACACCGGACGTGTTCATGACCGGTACCTACCAGCTTTGGGACTACGCTACCGCCGGTTACATGGAGCCGCTCGATTCGTATTTGAAAGATCCGAGCCAAACCAATCCGGAATATGACTATACCGATATCTTTGAGGGGGTTCGGAACGGGGGGAAATGGGACCTCATCCCCGGTCATCCAACCGGGACGGGAAGTCAATGGGCGCTGCCCCTGGGTTTCGAAACCAATATCATCGCCTACAACAAAAAGTACTTCGACGAGAAGGGGCTTAAGCCGCCGAAAACGTTTGATGAGCTTTACACCGTGGCCAAGCAGCTAAAAGGCTGGGCGGGACCTGGTTCATACGGAGTCGCTGTTCGCGGTACGCGAAACTGGGCGACGATTCATCCAGGCTATATGACTACGTTTACCAACGCCGGTGCGAAAGATTTCGAAATCAAAGATGGGAAACTGGTCTCCGATTTAGCCGAACCAAAAGCCGTTGAGATCACCAAAAAGTGGGCACAGCTGGTCAAGGACGCAGGTCCGCCCGCCTGGTCGAACTATACCTGGTACCAGTGTGGAGCCGATTTTGGCGCGGGCAAAGCCGCAATCTTATTCGATGCGGATATCCTCGGCTATTTTCAAAATGTGCCGGGCGGTTCAGCCCAGGCTGGCAATATTGCCTACTCGCCGCCCCCAGTGATGAAAGAAGGGGATCCGGTTGGGGCAAACGAATGGATCTGGCAGGTCGCGATCAACAAGTCTTCGAAGAGCAAGAAGGCGGCGTGGCTTTTCGTCCAATACTTTACCGGGAAAGATCATGGAACCTGGGCGGCAATCAACGCGAGCGTTGTGGATCCGCCTCGCAAATCCGTTTGGGATAACAAGGATTTTCAAGCCGTGATGACAAAGATGCCAGGCTACCTTGATACGTTTAACACCATCATTGCGAACACCAGCGTTAAGTTCACCCCGCAACCGTACTTCTCTGAGTCCACCACCGAATGGGCGGCCACATTACAGAAGATTGTGCTCTCTGGCGCGGACGCGAAATCAGCGATGACAGAACTGGCCAAACGAATTACGGCGAAGACATCTAAATTGAAGCTGGATCAGCCACAAAAGTCAGCCGCTGCTCAGTAGTCTTAGCTTTTTTAGCGCTGGATCTTCTTGTTGGGGTCCAGCGCTTTTCACCGTACTGGTGTATTAACGGAGTTATGAACTTTTGCGGATGAGTACCACCGTTGCTTCCACCCCAAATCGTCCGACCGGACAGCCGCCGCCAGACAGCAGTCAGTCAACCGAAGCCGCGGCGTACGCGCGGAGACGCAGGTTTCGGCCTTATTTAGTGCTGGCACCGGCAATGGTTCTGACCATCGGTATTTTCATTCCGTTTTTTGCGGCGATCTATCTTTCGTTTACCGACTATAGCCTCAACAGTAGCGACTCCTCACTGATCGGTTTCGATAATTATGTGTCCATGTTTCAGAATGCTGATTTCTGGCACTCACTCTGGATCACCATTCAGTACGCCTTCTTCTGCACGACGGTCGAAATGCTGCTGGGAATGGGCGTGGCGCTTCTGCTGAACGAGGAAAACTTTCTTTCGAGATTTTTGCGCATCGTACTCATCTTTCCGCTGATGATTGCGCCGGTAATCGGCACCCTCATTTGGAAACTGATGACCAATCCTTCGGTGGGAATTCTTCGACAACCAATGGAGATGCTGGGCTTGGGTGATTTCAAATGGGGCGCTTCACCCGATACCGCCATGTTTTCGCTCGTGGTGGTAGATGCCTGGGTTTATACCCCTTTCGTCATTATTCTCATTTTGGCCGGCCTTAGGTCGCTGCCGAGATCTCCTTATGAGGCAGCCCTCATCGACGGCGGGTCACCTTGGTTCGTTTTCAAGAACCTGACACTTCCTATGTTGGCCCCAGTGTTACTGATCACTTTGGTGTTTCGGCTCATGTTATCGCTTCAGGAGTTCAGTATTATCTTTGCCCTGACGGAAGGTGGACCGGGCGATTCGACCATGACTCTTTCGCTGCAAGCCTACAATCGAGCATTTCCATTCTACGGTTTAGCCGAGGCGATTCCGATGATGTTATTCCTCTGGGCATTGGTTTATCTGGTTAGTTTTATTCTGATTGGATTTTGGAGAAGAGCCCAACACCGCGCCGCCGGGTTTGCCTAAGCCATGAAATCGATTTCCTACAGAGGCACGATGCGGGGTAGCCGCAAGCTCGGTCGCTCCGACTGTCCGGCTAGCTCGCTGATATTATTGGCCAAATCGCGCCACCAGCGCGATGCGTTTGCCACGCCGGAAAACGCAGTCGCCAGGTCATCGGACTATGTCGGACAGGCAAGTCGCCGCTACCGAAGATTATCGAGAACCCCGGAGAATCCGCACTTTTATGATACAGCGCACGCATTCACCGCTAGCGGTGGTTGGTAAGACGATCCAGATGCTCTTGCTTTTGGCTTACGCGCTCTTCGCGCTTTTCCCATTACTCTGGATGGTAATCATGTCGCTCAAACCGGACAGCCAGATGTTAACTACGACGTTTATCTTCACCCCTACGCTGGAGAACTATGCCACGGTCCTTCGCTCGGATTACACGCGGTTCTTTTTCAACAATTTGATAGTCAGTGTGTCAGCGGTGCTGGTTTCTCTGGTGGTCGGCGTTCCGGCTGCCTATGCTCTCGCTCGGTTCCAATTCAAACTGAAAGAGGATATCGCCTTCACGATTCTTTCTTTTCGGTTCGCTCCAGAAATCCTGGTGATTCTGCCGCTCTATCTGATCTATCAACGGCTCGGCCTATACGATACCTACCTCGGTTTGATTTGGGTCTATCAACTCATCACCCTTCCTCTCCTAATCTGGATCTTGCGCGGATTTTTCGAAGATATCTCGCCCGATATCGAAGCTGCCGCCCAGCTGGACGGCTACAGTTGGTGGCGCGTGTTTCTTCAGGTGTTATTACCACTGGTTAAACCGGGACTGGTTGCCGCCGGATTGCTCTGCTTCATTTTCGCCTGGAATGCGTTCACCTTCCCGTTACTGCTTTCAAATAACGTCCAAACCTCGACGGTCATCGCTCTTCGTTACCTCGCCTCAGACACGGTACATTATGGTCAGGTGGCAGCAGCAGCAGCAATCTCCGCTCTGCCGGAGGTAGTTCTGGCCCTATTGATCCAGAAACATCTGGTCCGCGGATTGTCGTTCGGAGCGGTGAAAGGCTGAATAGTTACTATGGCGAGTATTCAGATAACTGGATTGACGAAGTTCTACGGCAAACGGCGAGGGGTTGAAAACGTTTCGCTCGACATTCCTGATCAGGAATTTTTGACCGTCTTCGGCCCGGCTGGAGCTGGCAAAACAACTACCCTGAACCTGATTGCGGGCATCGTAACGCCTAATCAAGGATCGGTTCGAATCGGAAACCGAGTGGTGGATTCGCTCGAACCGGCGGATCGGAACGTGGCAATGGTTTTTGAGAGTTACGCATTGTATCCACAGCTTACCGTTTATCAAAACATGGCGTTCCCGTTAAAAAGCCCAAAGCATCGTCTTCGAACGGAGGAAATCGAGCGACGGGTCCGCCATTTTGCGCGAATGCTGAAGATCGATCATTTGCTTAATCGGCCGATCCAAGCATTGAGCAATGGGCAAAGACAAAGGACAGCCTTGGGTCGGGCACTGGTGCGGCAGCCGGACGTATTTCTGATGGACGAACCGCTCAGTCACTTGGATGCTAAATTAAGGCATTCGATGCGCGCCGAGCTCAAGGAGATGCGTGAACAGCTTGGGACAACAACGATCTATGTTACCCATGATTATCTGGAGGCGATGAGTTTAGGTGATCGGGTCGCCGTGATCAATCACGGCCAAATTTTGCAAGTTGGCGCTCCCGAAGAAGTCTACTTCCGGCCGGCAACCGTCGAAGTGGCTCAGCTCTTTGGCGATCCCGAAATCAACATCATCGAAGCGAAAATTCGGAGCAAGAACCGTGAGGCAGTTCGTTTTCAGATGCTTGGTGAAAACTGGAGTGCCTCGGTCTCAGAGGATATCGGCAGTATGCTTGACCGTCTGTCGACCGACACTATCCAAGTTGGCTTTCGGCCGGCGGATGTCGAGATCCTGGCAAACGGCAAAACCGGTTTCCACGGCGTCGTCTATAGTTTCGAGCCCCTCGGAACCAAGTCGGTGCTAACCATCGATTCGGTAGGAGGTCAAAGAGTCCGAGCGCTGGTTGACGGCCATCGAACATTCCAAGTGGATCGACGCATTAATTTCAGTGTCTCGACGCGCTCGCTGATTTTTTTTGATCGAGATAATGCTCGATATCTAGCTCGTTCGTCTCAGACCGAGGAGGAGTATTCCCATGGCTGAACTCGTGTTAAAGAAGCTGACGAAGGTTTACACGCCGGCGCAGCCGCCCGCGGTGGATCAGCTCGATCTCGCGATTAGTGACGGGGAATTCGTGGCCTTGCTTGGCCCCTCTGGCTGCGGCAAATCGACGACGCTTCGGATGGTTGCCGGCCTTGAATCGATCACGGAGGGAGAGATCCGAGTTGGCAGCAAATTAGTCAATTATGTACAACCAAAGGATCGCGGTGTTGGATTGGCGTTTGAAAATTATGCTCTCTATCCGCCTCTTAAGGTGCGCGATAATCTGGCGTTTAACCTTAAGGCCCACGGGGTGAACGGTAAGGAGATTGCAAAAAGGGTGAAGGAAATCGCCCGGACCCTTCGCATCGAGGAGCTGCTCGACCTTAAGCCGGCCGTTCTCAGCAGTGGGCAAAAGCAGCGTGTCAACATGGCACGGGCAATGGTGCGTCGGCCGGCTGTCCTCTTGCTCGATGAACCGCTCAGCCATCTTGACGCGCGACTTAGAGTGGAGTTGCGAACCGAGATCAAGCGTTTACACGCCGAACAGCGGTTCACCACCATTATCGTTACTCACGATCAGTTGGAGGCCATGGCGTTGGCGGATCGAGTCGCCGTGATGAACGAAGGTAAGCTCCAGCAATTTGATACGCCGCTCGAAGTGTTCAACCATCCCGCCAACGAGTTCGTTGCCGGGTTTCTCGGGGAACCTCCGATGAATATCTTTCGAGCGATGGTCGACTCTGGTCGGCTGATCATTCCGGATACGCAATTTTCCCTCCCCCTTAATACATTCCTGGAGAATCGCTTGAGCTCGCGAAAAGAAGTGAAACTTGGCATTCGGCCTTGGGGGATTCGGATCAGTGCGACTCCGGTGGAAGGCAGCTTCGTCGGCAAGATCACCGTAGTCGAGAACCTGGGCGATGAGACTCGAGTCGGAGTGAGATATGGAGAGATTCTTCTGATGTCGAGTATTCCGGTAACGAGGCGCTATCAACCGGGCCAGCAGGTTTACCTCAGCTTTAATGACGAAGATTTGAACCTCTTTGATGTGACTATGGGGGCGCGATTATCTGACAGCGAAAATGAGCAAGATTCAGATCGTTGGGAAAATAGGGATGTGGCCCACCTCCGATAAGTGGATTTCCCGAAAAGATGTTGCCAGCGATATTAACAGTGAAATGTTTCTAGAAACAAAAAAATTGGTAAGCGATTATGAACCCCCAAACACTTGAAGTCTCGGTACCCGCCTCGCGCGCGAGTACGTTAAAAGAAGATCTACCTAAAACCATGCGGGCAGTAGTAGCCTACGCGCCTGGTGATTACCGGATGGAAGAAGTACCGGTCCCGCGTGCCGGTGCTGATGATATTATTATCAAAGTTGAGGCCTGCGGCATCTGCGCTGGTGATATTAAATCGTATGTGGGCGCAGAGTCGTTCTGGGGCGGCAACGGTCAACCGCCTTATATCAAAGCGCCAATGATTCCTGGCCACGAGTTTCTCGGTCACGTGGTTGAGCTGGGGGAGAATGTGGCCAAGCGAGGAGACGTGAAGATTGGCGACCGCCTTATCTCGGAACAGATCGTTCCCTGTTGGGAGTGTCGATTCTGTAAGCGGGGCGAATACTGGATGTGTGAGAAACACGATGTTTATGGATTTCAAAACAACGTAAACGGCGGTTTTGCCGAGTATATGCGGTATCCCAAAGAAGGGATTAACCACCACGTACCGGAGGATCTGCCGATCGAAAAAGCTATACTGGTTGAGCCGTACGCTTGCTCGGCCTGGTGCATTAAACGAGCGCAGATCGGCTGGGACGATTTCGTCGTGCTGGCCGGCGCGGGTACGCTTGGTCTCGGAATGGTCGGAGCCGCGCGACTGCGTAATCCGAAAAAACTTGTGGTGCTGGATGTCAAACCTGAACGGCTGAAGCTGGCGAAGGAGTTTGGTGCGGATCTGGTCTTCAATCCGTTGGAAGATGATGTGGTTAAAATCGTGAAGGAGATGACCGGCGGATACGGCTGTGACATTTATATTGAAGCTACCGGTCACCCGAACGCGGTTGTTCAAGGATTGCAGATGATTCGGAAACTCGGCCGGTTCGTGGAGTTCAGTGTTTTCTCTCATGATGTAACCGTCGACTGGAGTATTATTTCAGATCGCAAGCAGCTGGATGTATTGGGTGTGCATCTGGGTCCTTACTGCTACCCATTCGTGATCGACGCGATTGGCGACGGTCGCTTACCCACTCGCGGTGTGGTAACCCATCAACTCCCCCTCGAAGACTATACGAAGGGTCTGGAAATGATGAAGAAGGGTGAGAACTCGCTCAAGATTCTTTTGGTACCGTAGTCAAATTGCCCGGACTTTAGTGCGAGTCAGGTCAGTCCTGACTCGCGGTCGGCGGCTACGGGCGTTGGGATGGAATCAAGGCGAATGAAGCGTTCATGGAAATGTCGATAAAACCAATCGCGGTCGGCGCAGACGACGCAGCATATGAGCTGAAAGTGGCAATTGTGGACCATCTGAAGTCGCAGGGGATTGCAGTCGAGGACTACGGAATCGATGACCCATCCTCTAAGACTCTTTACCCGGACGTGGCTCTACTGGTGGCCGAGGCAATCACCGCCGGAAAACACGATCGCGGTATTCTAATGTGCGGGACGGGAATTGGAGTTGCGATCACTGCGAATAAAGTCCCAGGAATCCGCGCTGCAGTCTGCCATGACGCGTATTCCGCGGAACGCTCCCGCATGAGTAATGATTGCCAAATTATGACCATGGGAGGGCGGGTCATCGCCGCTGAGTCCGCAAAATTGCTTGTCGATATCTGGTTGGCTTCCGAGTTTCAGGGCGGTCGCTCGATTCCGAAAGTCGCACGGATAAAAGAAATCGAAGAACGGTTCAAACAGAGATAACCGAAAAAGTGATGCAACGAATCATCAATGACCCAAATCTTGTGGTCGAAGAGATGCTACGCGGATTTGTGAAATCTCGTCCGGATCTAGTATCGGCGGTGCCGGAGAATCCTCGAGTGCTGAAATATGTCAGAGCACCAGTCAAAGGCAAGGTCGGTGTCGTAACTGGAGGTGGGTCCGGGCACAAACCCGCTTTCATTGGATATATTGGTAAAAATCTTTGTGATGCTGTCGCGGTTGGCGAGATCTTCAGCTCTCCGTCTGCTCAAGCATTTCTTGACGCATTCAAAGCGGCGAATGGTGGAGCCGGAGTCGCTTGCCTATATGGGAACTACGCCGGCGACAATATGAATGTGAAGATGGCCAAGCAGTTGGCGGCTGCTCAAGGCATCGAGGTGAAGACGGTGGTTGCTAACGACGATGTCCCGTCTGCACCAAAGCAGGAGGCCGCTAAGCGTCGCGGAGTCGCGGGAGAGGTCTTGATGTGGAAAGTCGGCGGTGCCAAGGCGGCGCTCGGCGGGTCATTAGATGAGGTGATCGCCATTGCCCAAAGAGCGATTGATAATACTCGAAGTATTGGGGTCGGCTTGACTCCTTGTACGATCCCGGCCGTAGGTAAGCCGAACTTTTTTATCGAACCAGGCAAAATGGAATTCGGTATTGGGCATCACGGTGAACCTGGGGTGGAGGTGAGTGATCTCAAATCGGCCGACGAGATTACCTCACTCGCTCTCGATCATATCTTACCGGATCTGCCATTCCAATCGGGTGACGAAGTAGTAGCGCTCGTTTCGGGACTGGGGGCCACGCCAGTGATGGAACTCTATATCGCCTTCAATAAAATGTATGATCTACTCGGTGAAGCGAAACTGAAGGTCCATCGCGCCTATGTAGGAAATTACTTTACCTCTCTCGAGATGATGGGAATTACGTTTACGGTAATGAAGGTCGATGACGAACTCCGGCCATTGATCGACCTGGAGGCCGACAGTATGGGACTCACTCAGTTCGCTGCTAGCGCTGCGAATTGAATAGCAAATAGCCAATAGCAGATAGCAAAAAGGAGATGGCCAATTATCCGAGTTCGGCAGGTAGAAAATTGGTTCTGGCGCTCGTCCAGGTGATCGAGGAGAACAAGGTCTACCTCAGCGAGATCGACGGTAAAATTGGTGACGGGGACCATGGCATCAATATGGCAAAGGGCTTTGGGCTGGTTAAAACGAGGCTGGGTGAACGGGAGGTCCCTGTGAGTGAAGGGCTGACACTGATTGGCCAGACATTGCTGACTGAGATCGGCGGCTCAATGGGTCCTCTTTATGGCACATTTTTTCTACAAATGGGCCTCCAGGCAAAAGACAAGGCACAGATCGACGAAAAAACATTCGGCGAAATGCTGTGTGCCGCTCGCACCGGGCTGGCAGAATTGGGCGGGGCGACGGTTGGTGATAAGACGATCATGGATGTTTTAGTACCGGCAGTTGCGGCCTACGAATCAGCTGCGATTAAAGGAGCGTCGTTCCACGATGCGCTTGCGCAAATGGCTGATGCCGCGGAAAACGGAAAAGAATCTACGCGCGACCTGGTCGCGAAAATCGGTCGGGCCAGCCGCTTAGGCGAGCGCTCCCGCGGTGTACTGGATGCCGGCGCAACTTCCGGAGCGATGATCCTACGGACGATGGCATCTGTCTTTGAAAAGGAAACCTAATTACGAATCAGCTTTCGCGCAGTTGTTGTGGGGATAGATGATCGGCCCGCAGATTTTGCGGGCCGATTCTTTTGATTCGTCGTTGATTTCGGTAGCGCTCCGACAGTTGCCCACGGGCGTCAACTTAAGGTAACGGTCTGGCGACCGCGGAGGTAGGGCGGGTCTCTCCGAGACCGCAGGATCACCGGCAACCCATCGCCCCGTTAGGCCGAATGCTTTTGCCTCTCGCAACGGTTCTCGGCCTAACAGGGTGCAGTTACGTCCTCGGTTCTGCGGTCTCGGAGAGACCCGCCCTACCGGCGCGGTCGCCACGCCACTAACCGAGATCATGCGCCGCTTGAGTCCGGACGCCACGCGCATGGGCGGCCGCCGGACCGCTACCTAAGACGACACCAACAATGCAGGACCGCCTGTGTTCTCCGGACTTTCCGTACCCGTTTGAACCATCATACTGGAACTAAGCCTGTTCCAAAGTCCGACGAGCTGCTCGGTCGAATGAGTCCTGGACCGACCGACCTTGAATGTGTCAATAATCCCCGGTTCCCTTTTCTGTCTTCTGGGGCCGGCAGGCGGATGTGGAAAATCGTATGGGTTACACATTGCTTTCGATCTTCTTTGCCGTTGGATTATTTGCCGCGATGTTGCTGCTGCTGGAGGCCGGGCGTTGGATTGCGGTCCGGCAAATGGCAGAGGATCCTGAGGGTGCAAAGGCTGGTCTTGGTGCGGTCGTCGGAGTCGTATTTAGTCTGCTCGGGCTCCTTCTTGCCTTCACCTTTTCCGGAGCCGCATCGCGATTTGATTCCCGGAAACAGCTGATTGTCCAGGAGGTCAATACCCTCAGCAAAGCCTATTATGTCCTCGATCTGTTCCCGGAACCGCTTCAGACCAAACTCAAGGATAGTTTTCGCCGCTACCTCGACGCCGAACTGCAAGCAATTAGGGCCCTCCCCGATGTTCGTGCGGCCAAGCAGGCATTCGCGCGATCTTCGGTGTTAAAGACCGATATTCAAACCCAGGTCATTGCCGCATGCCGAAATCCGAACACCCAACCGATCGCCGCGTACGTTCTCCTTCCGGCGATTAACGAATGGATCGCAAATTCGACGAACCGGATCGTAGCGGTCAACACCCACCCACCTTTTGCGATCTATGCCGTCCTGGTCGGGCTTGCACTGGTTAGCTCATTGATCGCCGGGTACGGGATGGCTGAAGCGAAGAGGCGCAGTTGGTTGCACATTATTGTGTTCGCGGCTGTGATCACCGTGACAATCTACGTCATTATAGATCTCGAATTTCCGCGTATCGGATTCATTCGCATCAACGCTACCGATCGGTTACTGGTAGACCTTCGAAAGAAGATGGGTTAGCAGCCTGCCGGATTGGCAGGCCGTGTCCCCTCTTAGAGCTAGGGCGGGCTGCTCCAGCGTTTAAACGCAGAATTCGCTGGATCTCTGCTATCGCGAGCGGGCTATTCATTGCGCCATGCCCGGTCGGGACGATCAATTCGGACGTCGCCGTATCGAGATGTGAACTCCAATATGGTACAACGCCATCCGAACTATTGGGGGTGTCACCTCTTCCTCGATCGCCGATTATAGAGTGGTGCGGCGAACGAATGGTGAGCCGGTCGTAGACCTTAAATAATGGTGATTTGGGAGACAGCCCGTCGATGCTGGTTGGGATCCTCATCCCTTTTGGGTTGGCCAGCCGCGCTATTTGCTTAGGTACACTGCTAGTGATAATCGCCGGTAATCGGATCAGACGATTGCCGAGGGCGCCGATCCCTCCGGAGGCAATGGCACTTCCGCGATGGGGAGTTGAAATGAAGATGATTCGTTTCACGAGAGGATTTGCTCGGAAGAGTAATGCGTCTCGCAGCAGCGGTTTTGATTTGACCAGCGGAAGAAGCTCGGTTGCACGCGCATGGAATACCGCAGTCCAATCTGCCGGACCGACATC
>JBEEIB010000020.1:0-31001 GCA_041167675.1 Verrucomicrobiota bacterium | reverse complement strand
CTTCCCGGTAAGAATGACCCGCGGCTAACATCAAAATGACCTCTGTACGCTTAACCAACTCTACTGCCAGAGACCGCTTCCGCGCCCTGCGTTTCAATTCACGCCGCTCAGGCGGTGCCAACACAATCCTACCTAAACTCACGCCTGCCAGTGTACAACATAATCCCTCAACAAGTCACTGCCTTATTGCACTAGCCTGCCGTCTGTATCGTAAACGGCTGCAAAATCCAGGGGAGTCCGCAACTTTAGACCGAAGTAGCGTGCCTTAGCTGCCAAGCGCGCAGCTGGACTGCCAGGATCGTCTGAGGCGCGGCGCGGATTAGACAAGTATACCAACGTTCCCGCAGCTACCGTGGGTTTGTTTTAATCGGTCGGCTGTCCTGCAAATGCGGTACTGATCGCCAGCAAAAGCAAGAGAACTGCTGCGAGTAGCGATGTTAGTCGTTTCATTTTGACGCCTTTCGGAAGTGCCAGGCGGTTGTCGCAATTGCGGCTGACAGAAATATTAAGAGAATGACGCAACTCCAGTCGCAATTAATACCGGACTGAGGATAGATCCAACTATAGAACAATACACAGCCACCTCGTGAAAGGATGATTCTCCCATCAGGCGCGTGCACCTTGATTGCAAAGAGCAGTGCGGTATTGAAAGCAAATGCCCACGCCACCGCTGATACCAGAACGCAGAGCGGGTAGCGGATCACGCTGCGTAGCCGACTGGAGAAGGTGTGACTCGCACCATTGCGCAAACCATTAAAGCGCTCGCCGGTGCTTAAGTTCGTTTGCATTTCATTTTCTTTGCTTTTGCCCATCGGGCTCGTGCAGCCTTCCGCGCTCGCTCCTTGGCGGTCGGCGTGCCAGCAGGTCTTTGGTCCGCCGATTTTGCCGCCCTTGCTGCCCTTAAGTAGCCAAGTGTTATTCCGTTTTCTTTTCTGTTTTCTTTTCTGATTTCGATGTCTTTTCGGGAGGATGTTTTCCAGCGCTCGGGACCTTGGCGGGCTTAGTCGAGCTGCCGACAGCCACTTTATTTCCATTGTGTCCGAGGCTCACCGTGGCGCTGGTCCTGTGGCTAACCTGCGCGTGGCTAACCTGTGCTTGATTAACCGTCGTGTTGTGTTCATGGACGACTACTGTGTCGCTCTGTGCCTCAGCCTGTCGGTGGTACTGTCCGTCGTACCCGCCGCGATCATAGTCGCCGCTATCACGATAGTGCCCTTGGCCGTAATACCCATCGTCGTATGTACGGCTACCGTGAGTAGTATAGCCAGGGGTCGTATAGGAAGTGCACCCGCCGAGCAAAACAGCGGCTGCCGCAGTCAACATTAGTTGTATTTTCATAGTCTGTTAGACGGTTCGTGTTGCTTTGAAATTCTTATTTCCTGCTTTACGAGCGGCTTAGGATGACGGGCATAGTGCCTCTTTCAGATCGACCAGCCGACTCTCAAACGTCTGAATTTGTCCTACGATTTCCGTCAGGGCCTTTCGGGCTTCCATGCTAGGCGCGAAATGAAGCGCATCGCCTAGGATGTATCCCGCATCGTGAAGATGATGACCGGCCCGGCGGCGAGCGATCTCGGCCTCGATGGCACTTACGTCATGTGGTGGGGGGATTGGTTTTTTCATGGTGCTTGATCCATAGCACATAAATTTTACTCCAAGTAAAATAGTAATCAACGGGTAATATTTTACTTTTAGTAAATTAGATGGCGTGAGTTTAGCCAAAACTGCGAAATTGCTTAGGTATAAACGGGCAAAACGTTATGATTCGGCGGTGCCATCCGATGAATACGAATCGTTGCTCAATGAGCTACGGGCTTGGTGTGAGCCACGAGGCAGAAAGCTTGAGTTGGCGCGTCGGCTGGATGTTTCGCCGACGCTAGTAACTTTTTGGCTTCGAGGTGAACGCCTGTTGAGTCTCGAACAATGGCTCACGATTAAGAATATCATCCGGCAGCGGCGTAAAAAACCGGAGGCCGAGTGACGACCTTGGAAAGCTCTATCGTTGCTCCTGGCTGCTCTCCTGGTCAGCTTCGTGGCGCTGGTTATCTGGCGTGATGCCGCTCGCTACTCGCTCGGTTATTGATCTGCTCGAAGAACGCCTCAACTTGTGTGAGCGTGATGCTGATCGAGCGGGACAACCGGTGAAGAGCAACCTGACCAAGAAAAACTACCGAGCGAAACAATCGGGCACGACCAGCAAATGGGAGATGAGCGCCACTGAGATAACAGGCGACGACATCAAAGCGTGGCGAGCGAGGAAGGCGCTTACCCAAGCAATGGCAGCGCGACGGCTGGGGTTAGCCAAGGCAACTTTGCAAGACTGGGAACGCGGTCGCCGGATGCCGGGGATTACGCGGGGAGTTGGACCAGAGCAGTTCCGGCGGGTCGTTCGAACGATATTTCACACCTGATCCGAAGTCTTCATCCGTGAAAGAAAGAATCACTCTCGAAATTCTTAGCGCGGGACAGCCTCGGGCGTATGCGGACAGCATTTATCGAGGCATCTTTTCACGATCGAATGGCACGGCGCTCAATTCTCCCTCGACAGCCGCGATAAAATCCTCTGACCGACCTCCGGCTCGAAGAATTTCCGAAAAAGATATTGGAACCGAAGTACCGTGGGGATCTCGCCATTCTCCTACGTCGTGCAACCGATCGACGAGTGTCCACTCATCAAGAGCGCCATATTCGCGACAGATCTCATCGAGAAGCTTCCGCTCAGCTATTGAGAGTTCTTCGAAGTCTTCTTCACTTATCTCCCGCACCAAAGAAACATCATTGTCGGACGGATTGGAAATCATGCTCGACCAACTCCCGGCTTTTTCCGACGACGATCCAAAATTAATCAAATCGAGAACATTGCTTAGTACGGGGCCGTGCTTCATCGAAACGTATCGATCAGTACTGATCGGCCGCCCCCAGCCGATAAGGGCCTCTCTATCTGCCAGGTAAAGCAGTTTGATGAGCTTCATGTAGCTCATCCTACCCCCTCGAAGCTTTAGCAAGTACGCGGCAGCTTCGGTCGCTTTTCTCTCGTTGAATGGAAGATTCACAGCCATCACTTCATCCTATCGAGCATTATAGGGGTTAAAACCGATTGCCGCGATCCTTAACTTCAAGCTTCGGATTCGGGTGGTGGGCACGCTACTTTTTCGCTTCAGCGACAAACACGACGCTCGGCTCTGCCCGTTCTGTCAAAAAGGCGTTTGCCCGAAATGCGGAGCGAGCGGACCGAAGCGCGAGAGCCATCAGGAAGCGCTCAGGGCGTGGAATGGGCGAAAAATAAGCGGCTAAAATGCGAGACTGAAAACGTTTAGCTCGCCCATCGTAGACCAGCGCCGGAAGAAGTCGAGGCATTCAGATCTGGTGACGCCCGCTGTTTCGCATCCGAGCGGTTCAGAACCCAAAAAACGCTAAACCCCATATTGTTCCATCCGGCATCGTTCGGCGCGCAGGCGGGGTTAAGACGTTGTCAATGTCGTTGGGCTCTTCTGCGTCTCCTGTTCCTTAACCGCCTCTTCTCGAACTGATTGAAGCTCTGCAATGATTCCGTCAAGGCTTCGAAGAATATCGACGTGGTCATTAATAATATCGAAATGATCCGCAATATTGCGGAGGCGCTTGCTTAACTGTCGCTCAGTGATCATAAGAAATGGCTCTCTCAAACTTTTCCGTTCTGACTTAGGGCCGTGAGCCGTGAATAAATGCCTTCGGCGAATCGTATCGCTTCTCTCTTGTCGGACAACGTTTTTGTTTTCTTGATTCGTCTTTTTAGCCAAACCAGTGGTCCGCGCACGATAACAACTGGCTTATACCAGACGATACAATACGTAAGCCAGCGTATGCGGTTGATCTGTTGGTAAATTGTGGCCCTAAAAGGTTTCTTCCCGATTTTGATGGGCGGCATTCTGTCTTTCACGGCGGCGAAAATGCACCACGAAAAATCTTTGTAAAGCGCTTTTTTGCAATCACTTACACCAGACTGACACCAGACTGACTAAAGATCAGATGCTCTATCGAGGGGCATCGAGGGGAGTGTCCCACTTTTTGTCCCACAAATATCTTTCGTTCACGCGCTTCGAGCTGGTGGCTAACGGCGTCGCAAGCCTCGCCCACGAGCCACCGCAATTGCAAGTCCCGCAAGTGCAGTCAGTTTTGCGCGAGTTCTGACTTTCGGTTCTGAGCTCGCCTTTTTTGCCAGACAGAATGGAAGTAAAGTATCTATCGCAGAGCATGATATGGCTATAGCCGTGATCGTGTCTCACTTCGATCCGGCCCACCGAGCGTATCTGTCACGCACTCGAAGTAACGTTGCCCGATTTTCTTCGGATCGAACCTCCGATCGACCGGCCGATCAAAATCTCACCGCGAAAACAGGAATGCGAGGTCGCGATGGAATGGTCAAGGGCCAAAATGTATCGATTGCTACCCTCCGAGCTGACTCCTACGTTTACCGCTCTGTTGCTTCGGCTGGAAAAGAATGGGTTTACTCCTGTGCGGCGCGCTCCCAGCTCGATCAAAGACTTCTGTGTGGTGCTCCAAGGGACGGTCATTTGCTGCGTGGGAACTGAAGAGTATCTCCTCGAACCGGGGGAGACTCTTCTATTCGATGCAATATTTCCGCATCAATGGTTCAATCACGGGGAGCAAGTCGCAGAGGTTCTGTTCACTAGTCCGGTGGCATTCCAATTGTTCGAGACGGTAGAGAAGGATCTCCGGTGGCGAGAGCATTTCCGAAAAACGAAAAGGAAAATGCGCCGGCACGGAGGGCCCTCCTCAAGTGCAGACTCAAGTCGCTAATCTTGAATTTCATGTCTGCATCGACTCGATTTCCCAACAATTCGATTGTCGCACTACCAAAGGCCGAGATTCACATCCACATCGAAGGATGTTTCGATCTGACCGATCTTGAACGGCTGGCGAGTCAAGTCAACGAGCCGCTTCTCCGGCCTAGAGATCGGCTCTTTCAGTTTGATGGTCTCAGCGATTTTCTGCAGTTCCTGGATTGGACCTGTGGACTGGTTCGCACCCAGAGCCAGTTGGCTGAGGCTGGCTACTCCCTCTGTCAACGCTTGTCCAAAAGCGGGGTTCGATACTGCGACGCGATCGTCAATCCGACCCATTGGCGACTCTGGCGTGACCGGATTCCGGAACTGATTGAAGGCTTGCACCAAAGGGTTTGTCGCGGCTGAGCAAGATGCTTTACCACCAGTCGGCCTCTGTATCAGTTTGCTCCGAACCCAGAGTGGTACTGAAGCGCTCGATTTGGTTGACCTCCTGCTAAAATTGAACCACCCGCGGGTCGTAGCCCTATCGATTGATGGTGACGAAGCAAAAGCCGGTAGAACCGGACCACGATTTGCGCAGGCGTTTCGCAAAGCAGCGGAAGGAGGATTGCGGCGCACAGTCCATGCCGGTGAGTCGAGTGGTCCGCAAGGCGTTCGTGACGCGCTCGAATTCTTGCATGCCGATCGGATTGATCACGGCGTTCGCGCAATTGAAGATCCCGAGCTGGTCAAGATTTTGGCTGAAAAAGGAATACCGCTAGGAATTTGTCCGACGTCAAATTTAACCCTCGGACTATATCCGAAACTGGACCAACATCCGCTGGAACAATTGCGTCGCGCAGGTGTTCCGGTCTCGATTAATACCGATGATCCTGCGCCACTTGGATTGGCGTTGCATAGTGAGTATCAGAAATGCGCTTCGGCCTTCAATTGGTCTGTATCCGAGCTTCAATCGGTTGCGAAGACCTCGATCGAAACCAGTTTTGCCGATGCGGATACCAAGAAACGACTACTTCAAGAACTAGCTGACTGGGATGAAGGCTTTGAACCAGGCGACAGATAGGTGTCACCTATACACCATCGACTTTCCGCCATTGTTTAATCAGGTCCCAACTAGTTCATGATTGAACCTCCGCGTTCATTTGCCTCTATTCGTATTTTTCTTTGAAATGACCGAGTTGCCACCTCTTCTAGGAAAGGCTTTTCCTCATAACCGGCTCGAAGCCAAGGAGCTGGCTTTTCTTGCCGACTTCCAACATATCCTCGATACCGAGATTGCTCCCTTAGCCGCAGAGCATGATTTCGTTGGGCGATATCCGACCCGAGCAATCTCCGCGTTAAAGCGTTCGGGTGTCTTGCAGACAAGCATACCGAAAAACCTCGGGGGCCGCGGGTTCTCGCACCGATTCTCTCTGGAGGCGCAACTCCGGATCGGTATCGCAGATTCGTCCGTGGCACAGATCTTTAAGATTCACGACGAACTCGTACGCGAAATTCTGGTGTACTGTCCAGATGCAGTTCGGCCGAACCTCGTTCGTTGGCTGCAGCAGGATGACGCTGTCCTAGGTGTTGCAGTCGGTGAAGCCGGCCGAAAAGTGGATAACCCATGGACAACGATCTGTATGCCCCAAAGCGACGGCGGATTTATGGTGGACGGAAAGAAAATCTATACGACCGGTTCGGCTGAAGCGGATTTCATTGCTGTCTGGGCTTTTAACCCCGAAGCCAAAGGTACCGAACAAAACCCGTTGCTCGGTGCCCAACTTAACCTAGTACCGAAATCGGCGTCCGGTGTAACTGTTCATCGCGATTGGGATGCTTTGGGGCAACGGGCGACTGATTCCGGAACAATTACGTTCAGCGGCGTGAAAGTTTCGCCGGAACATGTCGCGAGCGTACCGGGGAAAGCGCCGTTGGTTCACTCGAGTCTGCGCTATCAAGCGGGATTTGCCGCGGTCTTGTTAGGAATCGCAATCGGTGCGCTTCGTGCAGCAACACCCTTCATCAACCAACGAAGCCGTCCATGGCCTTCATCCGGCGTCGATAATGCTGCTGCCGATCCCTATGTTCAGCGGCTTACGGGCGAGCTCGTCTCTGAGCTGGTCGCAGCCTATACGCTCACAATGGAAACCGGTGATTTGTTAGATGAATTTGAACGGGGCTTGATCGACCGCACCGAGCTGGCAGTCCCGATCTATGCAGCGAAAGCAGCCGCTTCCCGCGCCTCTCTACGGACTGTATCGGAAATCTACCCTCTGATGGGTACACGCTCGACCGCGCGAACGAACGGCTTCGATCGCTATTGGCGGAATGCGCGAACCCTCTCGCTTCATGATCCGGTCGATTGGAAACATGCAGAACTGGGACGCCATGTGCTGACCGGATGGGACCCGCCGCCAAGCATTTACCAGTAGCCTCATTCTATGCCTTGGGCGAGAGCGAGGCGATCTCGGTTAGCAGGTTCTGGTTCATAGAAACTCCTAAACGGAGATTCTCGATTGGAAAGTTCTCATTCGGCGAATGCACGCGGCAATCCATCCATTCCAGTCCAATCAAGAGAGTGTCTACTCTCAAGACATCTTTTAGTACCTGGAGTACGGGAAGAGTTCCGCCGGCGCGAACCAGAGCCAAGGGTTTGTCGAAGGTAGCTTCGAGCGCTCGTTTTGCGGCCAGCGCAAACGGCGAATCAGATCTGACCAGATAGGGTCTACCTTGATGATGGTCGACAATTTCCAGCCGGACAGAGGTCGGGCAGGTCTTGCTCAGATGTTCTCTAATTAGAGCGCGGATTTCGTCGGGATCTTGATCCGGCACCAGGCGGAAAGAGATCTTCGCCGACGCCTTGCTCGGCACTATTGTTTTCGGACCTTCTCCAGAATAGCCGCTGACGAAACCGTTCACGTCCATCGTCGGTCGGGCCCAAATCCGTTCCAGGCTGCTGAAGCCAGCTTCACCGAAAAGCACGGGTGAACCGGTCATTTCGAGCCAATCGTTGTCGTTCTTAGGTAAGCCCGCCCAAAGCTCCCGCTCCCAAGGTTCGACCGGTCGAACCCGATCATAGAAACCGGGAATTGCGATTTTGCCATCGGCAGTTTGCAGGCTGGAGACAAGACGAGCCAAGGCATTGGCTGGATTAGCAACTAAGCTACCAAAAATTCCGGAGTGCAGGTCGACATTGGGTCCCTCCAGGCGAATCTCCAGGCAAACTACGCCTCGCGTACCGTAGAGCAGCGTCGGGACACCTGGTGCAATCATTCCAGAATCCGAGATGACTGCAATATCACATTGCAGAGCAGCTCGATGCTCCTTCAGAAAAGGCTCTAGATTGCCGCTTCCGCTTTCCTCTTCTCCTTCCACTACGAAGATGATGTTAACCGGTAAGTTATTCTGGTTGATCGCACGCTCGACACCGAAGAGATGAGGAAGCAGTTGACCCTTGTTATCTGCCGAGCCACGCGCGACCACGCGGCCATCCTTTACCGTTGGCTCGAAGGGGGGTGACTCCCACAATTCGAGCGGGTCTGGCGGCTGAACATCGTAATGCCCATAGATCAGCACGGTCTTTCGATCTTTTTGCGGCCGGCTGCGCGCCACCACGATGGGATGCCCTGCCGTCGGATGTTTCTTTGCGTCAAGTCCGGCTCGCTCAAAACGTGCGGTCAACCAATCGGCGCATGCGTTCACTTCGCTTTTATAACGCGAATCACCGGAGACCGATGCGAATCGGACCTAAGAAAATAGGTCGCTAAGTATTTCGTCCACGGGAATTACAGTGCAGCAAGGTTTAGGCCCAGTTCTACGAGGCTCCCGACTACGCGCAATGCTTCCTCCTTCGTTAACGGTTCGGCCGGACATATCGTCGCGGCGGCACGCTGAGTATGTAGGCTCTGAGAGCGAGCGCACACCGTAGTCCTGCCGAGCCGCTGTGGACTTCGCGACTACGGGAGATTGCCAAACAAAATCTTCGTTGGCATGACCATTGCTAGAATACATTCGGTCGCAAGCCTATGAACCCGGGACGATCAACCGCATATTTCGATGCGCACAATCATTGGCAAGACCCAGGATTCGACCAGGATCGCGCTGAAATTATCGCTTCCCTGAAACCGCTGAACATAAAATGCATGGTAGTGAACGGTACTACCGAGACTGATTGGCCTCAGGTTCAAGCTCTGGCGGCGAGCGATCCTTCGATCATTCCCTGTTTTGGAATTCACCCCTGGTTTGCCGCCACGCGTACTTCCGGATGGGCTCGATCACTGGAGCGGATCGTTGCTTCCACCCGCTCGGTGATAGGTGAGGCCGGGCTCGACCGCTATATAACGAATTACGATATCGCAGATCAGAAGATCGTGTTTGAACATCACTTGCGCCTGGCAGTTGAATTGAATCGTCCGATTACCATCCATTGTCTCTACGCTGTCGACGATCTGCTCGAAGTGTTTGAGCGCGTTCCGGTACCAGCATGCGGATTCTTGATTCACGCCTATTCGTGCGGCACGAAATGGATCGAACATCTTACGCAGTTGGGTGCCTATTTTTCTTTTTCCGGTTATTTTCTGAATGAAGGGATGGAAGAGCGACTCGAAGCATTCAGGGCCATACCGGACGAGCGCCTGTTGGTCGAAACGGACGCTCCGTCGATGTTGTTACCGCCGGAAAAGGAACGCTTTTCAATAGGGACCAAGGAGCGGCTCAATCATCCCGGCAATCTTGTGATCGCCTACCAGGCGCTCGCCGCGCTGCGTGGTATCTCTGAAGACGAACTTCAGCACCAGGTCGAAAAGAATTTCCTTCGGCTCTTCGGTTCGGCAATGAGTTAACGCGAATAGCCTCTTTACGCTCTTCCTCCTTTCGCATCGGCGGGTTGGTGGTGGGCTTTGGGGCGCGTACGGTAGCGCCCTAGGCTATCCGACGTCGCGGCTTTCGCCGATGCTCAATAGATATCCCAAATCCCAGGTGTAACCAGCTCGAGCAGATGTCCGTCGGGATCACGAAAGTAAATGCTCGTGCCGCCACGGGGCCAGGTGATCGTACTCTCGATGGCAATGCCATGCTCGGCCAGCCGCGTACGCCAGGCCGGAAGGCTCTCGGAGGAAATGCCAAAGCCAATATGCACCGGCCCCGAGCCATCATGGGGCGGGATATTTCCAAACGGCATAAGCGAACCGTGCGGATCGCTCCCGCAAAGAAACAAAAGTAAGACTTGTTGATCACTGGCCGCCAAAGCGCAAAAACGGTCATCCGTTGCCATGACACGATAACCAAAGAGCGTCTCATAGAAAGTGCGCGCCCTCGGCAGGTCGGTCACATACAGACAGGTTTCCAAAATTGTGCTCGGAAGAGGGGGGCGATGTTCACTCATGATACCGGATCCGTTGTTGATGCCGCGCGCTTTTGTTCCTGGGCAAAATGATCGGCGATCGGATAGAAGATACCAGATCACTGGACGAAACCATAGATTGGATCGAGGCGATCTATTTCGAATTGCGCCTCCGAGAGGACAGAAGGCATGCTAACTGTATGCGAACTGCGAAGGTGCTGGTCTTTGTGGATGAATCCAACGTCGTCAGCTCGGTGCGAGCGCTCGGTCGAAAATTAGACTGGCTAAAGCTGCGACACCATCTGGCGAATGCCGATGAAGGACGGGGGTTAATCGAGATGGTCATCTACGTTGGGTTGCCTCCTCCACTGCCGGAGTGGCAAATCGAACGAGACAAGAAGAACAAGTTCCTTCATTGGCTTCGCTCCAACGGATTCCTCGTAGTAGTGAAAGAAGGGTCACCGGGTGATGGTAAGCATTACAAGGCAAACGTGGACGTGTTGATGGCGATCGATGCGGTCGAGCTTTCCGTAGAGATCCGGCCGGAGGTCGTTGTTCTCGTGACAGGCGACGCAGATTTTGCCCATCTAGCTTTGCAGCTACGGCGGCGTGGGATTCGTGTCGAGGTAGCGGCAACCGCTCAAACGCTGGGCACTGGGTTGAAGGGCGCAGCCAACGAAGTAATCGATCTGGTGCCGCTGTTTGAAACGTTTGACCAGATGAAAACAGGGGACGAATGACCAATACTAACCGCGAGAAACGACCGCTCAGATGCACTCGCCGTAAAGTAGTCGATTCCTGAGAGCTGAAGCTCATTCTTCTTACGGGTCTAATATTTTCTGGCTTGTATCGTCGTTCTGGCAAGACAACAGCGAATGCTTGCTTTAGCGATTTCAGATTCCTTACTCTTTCCCGTCGCGAACCGATGAACCGATCCATCTTCTCTATTCTGATAATTTCTTTGGTCGCTACCTTTTGCTCTTTCATCGGTGTTTTGGATGTGGTTGGCCAACGTCCACCCGAGCCCGAGGAACGCCCCGAACGGCCACCCGCGCGCCCGCCTCATCACAGACCTCCGCCCAAACACAAGGATCAGCGAAATACTTCCTCGCCTGAATCCACCGCTACACCGGCATCTACTCCAAAGCCGACACCGACACCTAGTCCCACCGCTACGCCCAGTTCAACGCCGGCCGCTACTCCGACGGCGACGCCTAGCCCGACACCTCGTTCGACGGCGACGCCTACCGCAACGGCCAAACCAGCAAGCAAATCCTGACAAACACCCTCACGCCAAATCCTTAGAAGCGATTCAGAATCTGGGTATTGTCATTTCATTTTCATGTTTTTGTCATGAGGCCCTGCTCAGGTTGTGAGCGGAAAGATCAACATCACGGTTCGATCATCGTTCTAACCAGAAAACGCAGAGGAATAAGACATGAAATACTCCCGTACGACCCGCTTCGTCGTGGCACTTGGCGCCGCAATTGCAATCTCGACTTCAGCCGTTTTGAGGGCCGGAGATGCGAAAGAAACACCAATTCAAGGGACGATCCGGCTGTCAAATACACAAGATCGGGAAGTCGTTCTGGTCGAGTCGGCAAAAATATCCATTCAGCAGGCTGTTAATGCCGCCGTGAGCCGGTATAACGGCGCGGTGCAGCGAGTCGAACTGGAAAATGAAGACGGTTTTTTAGTTTATAACGTTGAGCTCGTTTCCGCAGACAAGAAACTGCATGAAGTAAAGGTGGATGCCGGCAACGGTAACATCCTGCGAGTTGATTTGGATACCGCGGACCGAGAGAAGAACGAGGACCACGAGAACGGTGAGCAAAATGATTGAGCCAGCGGCTGAGTGCTGTGGATTCGAGTCTTTTTTGGGGCTCAAGTGTGCAAGGATTGGATGAGGTCGGAGAGACCTTCCCCAGCCAATCTGGATTCCGATACAGAACAGAATGAACGAAGAAAGCCGGAGAAAGACGCTGGTACCGATCTCTCCAAGGGTTCGGGTTAAGGCGCCGGCAAAGCGATAGCTTAAGAAGATGACGGTGGCGGCGAGCGCCGCCCCGACCACTCGGGACTCAAGGGTAAAGCCTTTCCTCACGTCGCGCCGGCAGTACGGACGACGAACAAATCGCGTAGAATTCCAAGATCCGGCTCGCAGAAACGGATATTTGATGGGGAGTTCAGGCGACCCGGATGCGGTTTGCTGACCGGTCAATCTGACAGTAGTCTGACGTTCATGGCACTTATATTCCAGGTAGATGACAAGGGCCATGTACGCCCAAAGATACGCTGCGATTCCTGCGGAGGGGTCATTGAGAATTACGCCGACGGAGTTGCACTGCTAGATACTCCGACCCCAAAGCCCGGAACGGTGATCGAGCCGATTTTTCGCTGCACAGGTTGCGAAGAAGAGGCCGAGAAAACGAGTGCTTCTCGGCACTCGATGCCAATCGATCATTTCATGCTTTACATACTCAACAATATCCAACTCACACCAAACGCTCTGGAAGAGGCGGGACGCAGTTTGAAGGATCTCAGGTAGGATCGCTTGAAGTTAGCTGGTGAAACACAAATATGCAGCCGTCGGTCGTTCCATTCGGACGGGTCGCTTTTTTGAATGGGTCGCGTCAGTCTACGTCCGCAGCAAGTCCCGAAAGGCTTCCTCCAAGGTGCGGTTTCCTAGGATGTGCTCCGTTCCTTCTCGCTCGAACTCGATCCAGCCAGTGTTAAACCCATCAAGCATTTCGATACGTGGCGCCGTATGCGCCATGCCTTGCTTTTCAAATAGGACTGCCCACTGGGCGCGGGGAACTTTCTTAGCACGGACGGGCCGGCTCAAGAGACGAGAAAAGATCGCCGCCGCTTCGAGTTGAGAATAACGGCGTGGCCCTTCCAATTCCAAGTAGCGATTGCCGCTCCACTGTTGCTGAAGAGTCTTCGCCGCCAAGCGTCCAATGTCCTCCGTCGATACCATGGGGAACTGGTGATCCAGCGGGTCAAGGAACGCGTCGATCTCTCCTCGTGTACGGGCTGGATCAACGTCCCATCGGGAGTTTTCCATAAACCAGGCAGCTCGAATGAAAGCGTTGGGAACCAGCAGGGAGCAAAGTTCCTGTTCCAAAATGTGGACCTGAGTGATGAGGCCCAGCCCTTTTTTTCGCTGCGCACCGATCGATGAAAGATAAACCGCCTTGTCCGGGCGGATGGCGTCGAGTGCGAGGCGTAAGGCGGCAACGATGGCGTGGGATTCCGGGTAGCCCGGGGCCGGCGCGAAATTGGGAGGCACCATGAGGAAGACACCCTCGGCACCGCGAAAGGCTGCTTCCAATGCCGCTGCGTCACCTGCATCGGCAACCGCGAGCTCGACTCCCGCAGCCTCCCATCCGCTTGCTTTGGCCTTGTCGCGCACAATCCCGCGCACCCTTTTTCCTTCTTTAATTAAAGTCCGAGCCGTGGCGCCGCCGACTTGTCCGGCGATGCCCATAATAGCGTACATAATTTTCCCTTCCTTTCGTTGTTGTTTGGAGTTCCTCACCAAGGCAACCGTTGCTCCAGATGAAAATAGCCGCCGGTCGAGGCGTCCGCGGGTAGAGTAGCCAGCCAGGCACTCGTCTTTCCGCCCTCAGAAATGTCGAGGTCGGCTCCTTCGCCGCCCATCTCAGTTCGTACCCAGCCGGGATGGGCCGCATTCACCTTGATCGGGGTATCTCGCAGTTCATGGGCGAGGTGGACGGTGAAAGCATTCAGGGCGGTTTTCGATGCGTCGTAGGCAAAACCTTTGTGGGGATAGATTTTCGAACTCGGATCTGACTGAAGAGTCAGAGAACCGAGGATGCTGGAAACGTTCACGATCCGCGCGGCGAATGCCTTACGGAGGAGAGGGAGAAGCCGCTGAGTCAGCGCGACAGTTCCGAAGAAATTTGTCTCAAAAGTCTCCCGCAGAATTTCCATTGGGAGTGAACTTGTGCGATTGCTGCGGAGAGCATGGCTGCTCGATGTCTCGCTCTCCTTCCAAATTCCAGCGTTATTGACTAAGATGTCGAGCTTGCCGTGATGGCTCTCGAGATAGGAATAAACCTCGGTATGGGTTAACGGGTCAGCCACATCGAGATGGACGGCTTCGGCATCGAGTCCTTCCGTCTGCAGTAGCGCGGCGGCGGAAGCTCCCTTTTCGAGATCGCGGGCTCCGACGACCGTGCGGATTTCGAGACGAGCCAACTCGCGGGCGGTTTGTAGTCCCAAACCGCGATTTCCTCCAGTGATCAAGGCGATCTGATTCGCTTTCATGGGAACAAGAATAAAGAAGAGAGTCTCATTCAAAAAACGCATTGATATCATACCAATGCTGACAAATTATCATCCTTAATGGCCTTCGACTCGCGCCTCCTTTCCGGTCTTCCAGTTCTCGCTGCCGTGCTTGAAGCAGGCACCTTCGTGCGCGCAGGGGAAGCACTCAGCCTGACGCAATCGGGAGTGAGTCGCGCTATCCAGCGCTTGGAAGAGCGGCTTGGGGTCCGCCTCTTTGAGCGAACTTCGAAAACGATGCGACTGACAGAGGACGGAAAGAGGTTCTGCCAGGAGGCTTTACCTCTGATGGCTCAACTAGAGGAAGCGGCGGAAGGGATGGTGAACGCCGCTGGGCGGGTGCGGGGACGCCTCCGCGTCAATGTTGATCCTACCTTTGCCAGGCTCTTCTTGGCGCCTCGAATCGGATCCTTTTTGGAGGCATATCCTGATCTCCATCTTGATCTGGTGATTCGGGACAGTATCGGGGACCTTGTAGCGGAGGGATTTGATGCCGCCATCCGCTTTGGAGATCCCGAACCCTCCGCACTAATCGCTCGTCGCCTCCTGCAGGCCCGCATTTTGACCTGCGCCTCTCCGGTATACCTCAAGCGCCGAAGACGGCCCCGGACGCCGCGTGATCTGGAAGCGGACCGACACGAATGTCTTCTCTTTCGGGATCCGGCGACAGGTAAGCCTTTTCCTTGGGAATTTCACCAGGGGAAAAAGCGACTCACTGTCGCCGTCACGGGACGATTTATCGTGAACGATGCCCTGACCCATCTGGAAGCTTGCATGGCAGGTCAAGGTGTTGCCCAGGTCATGGATCTGGGAATTGAATCGCTCTTGCAAACTGGAAAAGTGGCTAATCTGTTTCCCGATTGGTCCGACGAATTGTTTCCACTTTACATCTATCATCCGTCGCGCCGCTTTGTTCCCGCCAAGCTGAGGGTATTCATCGATTTTCTTGCTTCCGCTTTGCCGACGCAAGAGAGTTCCGAGCGTTCTTTACAAGAGATCGCAAGGGCACGAAGACTTTCTTGAATAGAAGTTAACATCGCGGCATAAGCGCAACCAAATCGTCTTAGGAATCTGATGATTCCCGATGGTTCCTGTCGTGTAGCTGGTGACGACCATGAAAATCCAACCCATAACTTCTGGATTGAAGATTTGAGCCGATCGCTCGCCCGAAAAGGCCGAACCACCAAAATTCCCAGAATGCTTCTTCCCAGTTCTTTTTCCGCTTGGCGTAAGCTCGGTTTTTCCTAACCAATACTTTTCGCTCATCCGCCTGAAGTCCTATTGCATGGAACAGCGTCGCCAGTTGTTCGTACGGCTGGGTAGAAAAGATTTTGTTTGTTTGTAGATCAAGCCACTAGAATTGATCCTTCGCCGAGATCGAAGCTCTACTATCAATGTGCTCATAAACAAACCCGACTAGACTCAATGCTCTTGGCCAGGAGCGTCTTTCGTTATACGAGGTTCGAACTTTGGCATATTTAAGGTCAAGCGTCGCCTTTTTCGGCGAACTCAAATCACGCCACTGAAAATCGCGGGCGACACTAGCAAAGGCGAAACCGACTTCGCCCTGGATTTCAACGTTCCGGTCGATCTTTTTTCGGAAATAGACACTCCCTTTTATTTCACAGCTCGCCGCATTGAGAGCAAAGCCGTAGTTATCCTGTCCAAGATGGCCCCCTCCGCTTTTGAACGCGCCTCCGCTACAGTCCAGTTTTCCCCAACAATTGAACCCCGAAGATCCACAGTTCCATCGGCAGCAAAGCCGGCGCCTAGAAAAACCGAACCTTTGATCTTAGTACCATTAAGAGATAACGCTGTCGGAGACTGGTTCGCCCGCTTAAACTGGCCACCTTGGCAATTCACGATTCCGTCGATTGTTGCCCCCGTAAAATCTACTCCCGCCGCCGCTGTAAATGTCTTTCGGTTTGGCTTTGTCTTCGCCCATTCCGACCGAGCCACCGATTCGAGCCATATAAGTTCAGGAATCGACCTCCCTCGCACGCTAGGTGGCCACGAATATCGCTACCGCTTAGATCGACTGTTTCTGAGCCCAAAAACCATTGTGCAACAAAACGCTCCGGTCGAACCACCAGGTCTTTCGCACTCAATTCTTGGATCGAGGTCGCCGACAACTGCAGGAAAGGCAGACGACTGCTTTGGAGAGCGATATCATGCGTGAATGCGCACTCGTGAAATCTGAGCGGGAATGTAATCGTAGCTCATTCCAGGCTGAGTTTGTTCTCGATTGTGGCACCGGTTATATAAATTTCTCGGTTGGCTACTTGGGCTACGGCGTCAGGATCAGTACAGAGCCACAAAAGTAGGTCAGCCTTGATCGATTTGTCGGGACCATGGAATCGCTTGCAATCCACCTCTTTTCCGTCGGGCACCAATGTAAAGAGCTGTCTTTCAGAGGGTGAAAGCCTCTGCCGAAAGTGCTCCTCGGCGCGTTGCAAAAGCGTTGGATTTCCGTCTGGCATGGTTGTTAGAGGAAGAGAGACGCGTGAGGGCCTCATGTTGGATGATACGGCGAATCCGATCGAACTTGATACTGAGAAAGGCTTTATTTCCTCGCTCGGTGCTTTCCGCTGTCCCGAATATGCCCGGCCGATTCGTCGTACAGCTATATGCAAAAGATCACCCCGTTCCTGTGGTTCGATGGCAAAGCCGAAGAGGCAATGAATTTTTATGTTTCTACCTTTAAAAACTCAAAGGTGCTGAGCGTTAATCGATTTGGAGAAGATGGACCCGGACCGAAAGGAACGGTCATGTCCGCAACATTCCAACTCGAAGGACAAGAATTTTTGGCGTTAAACGGTGGCCCACATTTTACCTTCACGCCGGCCATATCGTTTTTCGTGGACTGTGAGACTCAGCAAGAAGTAGACGAGCTGTGGGAGAGGCTTTCGGAAGGCGGAGAAAAACAAAGATGCGGCTGGCTCAAAGACAAATTTGGTCTGTCCTGGCAAGTCATTCCCTCTGTTTTAGGCGACCTGTTGCAAGACAAAGATGCCGAGAAATCAGAAAGGGTCTGGAAGGCAATGCTGGAAATGGACAAAATTGACATCAAAGCCTTAAAACAAGCATATCAAGGATAGCTCAGCCACCATAACGGGTGAATCGGAGTAGTTTCCGGTGCCAAGCGGCTTGACCAGGGTCTGCTAGCTTGTGCCGCGTTTCATGGTAAGTTGCTGTATGCTACATACGGAACTTAAACGCAGATATCGAGACGTACTGCGGTGTGCTCAACCGATATCCGAAAAGACCGGCTTTGCCGTAGAATACATCATAGATAGCGCAAACGGCAACAGACCGATAACAAGGGATGAGACGCAGAAAATACTCGAGGCTCTAACAAGCTTAGACTAGCACGAGAAGCCTATTGATAGGGCACGAGGTTATGGCTTGGAAGGTCCAAAAAATCAAAGACGATAACCAGAAGACGAAGTGTGCGTGCCCGCCGCGAATCGGGTCGCTTCTAAACATTCAACACAGACAGAAACGCGTGTTGAATGTTTAGAAGCGATTCCTTTTAGACCCTTTCAGATCACTCTGGTGATCTCTTCCGGAAGCGACAGGAAAGCGGCGTGCCTTGATTTGGCTTCTGTTGCCTTGGCACTCGAAACTAAAGTGTCTCCCCAACTCACTTGGGCGAGCTCAGCAACACTCCGCTGATCAGCGCGTCCGGTGGACGGATCTGATCCGTCTCAAAAAAAGCGTCGGACTCTGTCCTGACCGCGGGCTCTCATTCGTCATTTGAACAAAGGCGAGCAGCAATGTGATTATGAATAACAACATCGCAGAGAGTAATAATCCAGAGGTATTTGGTGCCGGCAAAGAAATCTCACGCCGCCAATTCCTCGAAACCAGTGCCGGCGGCGCCGCATTCACCGCACTGGGTATCGGTATGACCGCGGACCTCTTTGCCGCAGCCCCGACGACCGGCTCTAGCGCCATTATTCCGTTCACCATCGACATTCCGCAGAGCGCCCTTGACGATCTCAAGCGTCGTCTCGACCTGACGCGCTGGCCGAACCTTCAGACCGTTTCGGACTGGTCCCAGGGTGTGCCACTGGAGAAGGCGCGCGCACTAGTCGAATATTGGCGCACCCAATATGACTGGCGTCGGGCGGAGAAGAAGATCAACGGTTTTGCGCAATATCGCACTGAGATCGATGGAGTCGGGATTCACTTTATCCATGTGCGCTCAAAGCACGAGGACGCGCTGCCGGTCATCCTCACCCATGGCTGGCCTGGATCGATCGTTGAGTTCCTGAAGGTTATCAACCCTCTTACGAACCCGACGGCACACGGTGGCAAGCCCGAAGACGCCTTCCACGTAGTTGTGCCCTCATTGCCGGGCTTCGGTTTCTCCGACAAACCAACCGATACTGGTTGGGACGTCGTGCGGATCGCCAAGGCCTGGGCCGTCCTGATGCAGCGGCTCGGCTACCAGCGCTGGGTAGCGCAAGGCGGTGATTGGGGCGCTGGCGTCACTACTGCGCTTGGCAAGCTGAAACCGGCTGGCCTCGCTGGCATCCATCTCAATTTCCAGTTCGTGTTCCCAGAAAAAATCCCCACCGAAGGCCTTTCGCCCGAGGAACAACGCGCGGTGACCGCACTCACCGAATTCCTCAATGACGGTAACGGCTACTTCCGGGAGCAGGCGACTCGTCCTCAGACCATCGCATACGGGCTCGCAGACTCGCCTTCAGGTCAAGCAGCCTGGATCTATGAGAAGTTCCAGGCTTGGACCGACAGCAATGGCGATCCAGAAACCATATTCACAAAGGACGAGATGCTCGACAACATCTCGCTTTACTGGCTGACAGACACGGCAGCCTCCTCTGCGCGGATTTATTGGGAGAACAGGACGACCGCAAGCCCTTCCGGGGGCATTATCGGCATTCCGGTAGCTGTCAGCGTCTTCCCGCACGAGATCTGGCGCGCTCCTCGTAGCTGGGCGGAGCAGAACTACACGCAGCTGATCTATTGGCGCGAGCTCGATAGAGGCGGTCATTTCGCAGCGTTCGAGCAACCCGAGCTTTTTATCCAAGAGCTCAGGGACGGCTTCAAGAAGCTGCGCTAACCACCTATTAACCGTGTGAATCCTTGTTTTCTA
This sequence comes from Verrucomicrobiota bacterium, assembly GCA_041167675.1. Lineage (GTDB taxonomy): Bacteria > Verrucomicrobiota > Verrucomicrobiia > Chthoniobacterales > JAFAMB01 > DASTDH01. Next base: position 11,458 of record JBEEIB010000020.1, on the reverse strand, counting down.
TTGCTGCAGCGATCTCCTCCATTGCTCTGAGAGTACAACTGGCGGCGAAATCTGCGGCGCACGTCTGCATGTAAGCGCCGACAATAGAAGGATTCTTCGCGGCAAAACCGGCTCCGAAGACGTCATCGATACCTTCCCGTGCTGCCACCAAGTATTGGTGGGTGTTCACCGCGGCTTGGGCTTGCAATGTTTCAGATGATAGCGTGATTTCTGGCATAATCTTTTTAGTGTTGGTTGGCTTGCGGGCTTTTCCAAAAAGTTAGCAAACCAAAGAAGTGGCGCTACCCATCAAAGGTTGGTCGATGAATCCACTAAAAGATGTGGTTCAAGAGTGCTTGAGAAAATCAGAAACGGCCATCGAGATCAAGGACGTCATGACCAGTAACAGCCAAATTGCGAATTCCATTTGAAAAAGTCGGAAAGGCAGATAGCGATGGCGAATTGCCGGATTGGAGTAAGCTGCCCACATACTGCCTTTACTATCCACTCGTGAATGCCCCGTCAATCTCGTGGGGGATACGCGAGCCGTCTCCTGACTTTTCTGTTTGAGTCGATCAGCAACCATTGCCGTTCTAAAGACTCGAGACATCCAACACCGTAAAAGGATGTTTGTTATTCCCCTAGACGAGGCCCAATTCAACGTTGGGCACGCTTAAAAATGTTCAGCGCCGCGCAAGAACGCTATGCCATATAAGAAAGCCAATATCGAGAGCAGAATAACCACGGTTTGCCATTCGCCCAGAGCGGGTTGCCAGGCGAACGATGTTCGCTCGGCTCCAGTCCACGGCATGAAACGTGGCAAGAGTCTGCGAACATTCCCGCAGTAGACCTTGTACTCCAAGGGGTACTCTCCCCGTAGAAATTCCTCTTCCGCCGGTATGATTACGAAATACAAAGCTGTGAATGTGGCAACGCACAAAGGCGATAATCGCCAGTCGCCAATGATTCCAACCATTCCGATTCCAAGGACAATGCTTCCTAGATAAATCGGATTGCGCACGAAGGCGTAAGGTCCGCTCGTCGCCAGCTTGCCCGCCTCGATATTTGACGTGCGCGTATGGTTTCCGGCGTAACCGGCAGCCCAAGCACGGAGAATTACTCCGGCTATTACCAGAATGACGGATATACCCGTGACGATGGCCTCTTCAGGGCTCCCCGGAAATACCGGTCGGACGAACAGCCCGGCGATGGCGACAACGAAAAGGCCAAGGAGCAACCGGTTCGCAAAGACAATTTTCCCGACCGGAATAAGCGAGTGCCGAAGAGTGAATTTGAGGCTTCGTCGACGTGGAGCTTCTGAGTCATCAGGCATTTTCAATGATAGGAGTGAAAGATCGAACCGATTGCGTGTGATCGGTAAGAGAGAGCAGATGGATTGATATGATCAATAAGACACACAATTGACACATAAGAAACACAATCGCCGCATTTCACGCAATCGGAGTTTTCAAACATGTTTTCAGGTCGTTTTTCCGTAGATGCCCTCTGGAGAAATTCCTCTTCCGCCAGTAGCGAAGAAAAACGAAGATCGGCACGAATCCGCCGTCGAAATGTTCAATACACACAAAAATTGTATCTTGAGTGTTTAGACGTAAGACTCTACCGACCCTGCTAACGACATTCCCCGTGCGCAAAATGCGCAGCTTGTGGACCGAATGAGAGGAGACGAAGGGAACAGACTGAATCGAAGGAATGCAAGCCCGGTAGGAATGTTGCTTGTTAGGATGTGACCCCTTAGCCGACAGGCCTGGATCGAGCGACACTAGTTCGTTGCGATACTTGAGTTCGACTTAAGCTATCGGTCGAGGAAATCAAACTGTGGCAAAAAGCAGAAAACCTATGATCTTTGCCTTAACGCCATGACGACACTCACGACCAACGAGAACCGTACCCCGCTCAGTATCGTCGCCGCCATTATCGCGATCAGCGCCGTCGCCAGCCTCTTCCTCTGCTGGCTCGTCTACTATCATGCACCTGCCGACGTTACGGGCACCCACCTGCTCTTCCTGCCTGCACTCAACGCCCTGCTCAATGCCCTCTCCGCGATTGCCCTCGTCACCGGTTTCTGTTTCATCCATGCCAAGCGTGTTAGCCAGCACCGGGCGGCCATGTTCACGGCGTTTGTCTTTTCCTCCATTTTCCTCGTTACCTACATCACCAATCACGCCCTCCACGGCGACATGCGCTTTCAAGGCCAGGGCGGAATACGTTATGTCTACTTCCCGCTGCTCATTTCGCACATCGGTCTCTCGGTCGTGGCCTTGCCGATGATTCTCATCACGTTTTTTCTCTCGCTCAGCGGTCGCTTTCCCGCGCACCGGCGCCTGGCCCGATTCACTTTCCCGATTTGGCTCTACGTCTCGGTCAGCGGGGTCATCGTCTACGCCATGCTAGCGGCCTATCGATGAGGCAGCCGACGCCCACTATTTATCGTGATTTTGGGTTTCGGATGTTAGGGTCACGCCTAACCAGCAACATTCTCGTCGGCTTGCATTCCTTCAATCCAATCTGTTCACCTCGGTCTTCACTTGTGGATCTGGTGCCAGCTTTCGCTGGTAGCCCAGTCGCTCGATCGTCACGTCCAGATCCGTCACCAAACCGTTGGCCAGTGAGTAGACCCAGCCGTGGACGCGGAGGTCCTGACCGCGCGCCCAGGCCTCCTGCACAAAGACGTCGGATGCTACGTTCCTTACCTGGCGGATCACGTTAAGCTCACACAAACTGTCGAGGCGGGCGCTCCAATCTGGGATCGCGTCGAGCGCGTCGTGATGCTCATGATAGACCTCGCGGATGGGGTGCAGCCAGTGGTCCACCAAACCGCGCCGTTTGCCGTCGACCGCTGCGCTCACACCGCTACACCCGTAATGCCCTACCACCATGATGTGCTTCACCTTTAGGACTTCGACCGCGAACTGGAGTACCGAGAGGTAGTTGGCGTCTTGCGGCGGAGCGAGGTTGGCGACGTTTCGGTGAACGAAGAGTTCGCCGGGGTCGAGACCGACAATCTCGTTGGCAGGCACTCGGCTATCGGAGCATCCGATCCACAGATACTCCGGTGTCTGCTGGCGCTCGAGCCGCCTGAAAAAGTCGGCGTCGGCGGAGACCATGCGCTCTGCCCAGGCACGGTTGTTTGCTTTCAAGTGATCCAGCATGGACGCACCCATAATGCGAACTATGGTGAGCCACAAGGCCGGAGGAGGGTAGGGTCTTAGGGTCGCGTCTTAACCGGCAACAAAGAGACCTCTTCTTGGCAGCTCAACAGCGGCTGGAAGTTTGCGGATCGAATGGTGAAGACCGACATGAGCAGACTGGATTGAAGGAATGCAACGGACGAGAATGTCGCTTCTTAAGACGCGACCTCAATGCCTCGCTTCGAACGAACATGGATAGGATCGGTTCTGGAAGAAAAACCTTGGCGGATCAGAATCAATTTGAGGTTACTCGTGCCTGGAAGGTACGTTCCTCTTTGAAGCTCTTTTCCCAGGGACGGCGGTACCGGAAACGAAGGTGAACTTCCCCTGCAGCTAAGGCGCGAAACCGGAAGTGCTCTTGCGCCGGACCTCCGACCCGCGAACTAGAAGGTTGCCATTCATGGCCTAGTTCTTGGACCACTCCCTCCTTCTCCGGAGGTCCCACCAGCTCCCAGCTATAGCCGGCTGTCGGCACACCTTCCAAAATGATCTCGAACTCTTTGTTCGGGCTAGCAGAAATGATGTTGCTCACGGTACTTCCGTTTGGCACACGATCGCATCGTTATTGTGCCCCAGAAACCAGTTTGACACCAGCACCGCACTTAACCGTGCCGGCGCAACCGACAGATGACACAAACCGAAATATGTCGGGCTACGTATTGACAACTGAACAGCATCTCTTGCTGATTCTGGAAACGTCATCCCATCCGAGGGCAAAACAGCTCGCCAGATTATTCCGTGATTTCGCCGAATGCGAAACGCAATGGGATCTTAGGGTCGTCACTTGCACCGCCACATCCAAACGCGAACACCGCGCTCGATTCCTCATTCAAACCACTCGTCCAGCTTTTTCTCCGTCCGTCCGGGATCATTAGTTTTCAATTGGCCGCCATTCTCTATTAACCGTATGACAGACCAAAACCTTTGCGAAACGTCGCGCGTCGATCAGCCGAACAGACTCCAGGTTAGCGAAAAAAGAAAACCGTCCAATTGGCTTCGCTCGATTGTGGCTGGTGCTGGGTTGCTGGCGGTCAGCGTGCTCGTCTTCGACTGGTGGTTCTTTGCCGTAGTCGACGGGCTCTTATCCACAGTGCGGCCAATCGCCGCAGTATTCCGTCAGGCTAGTGACGATAGGCAACCCAGACCGTTGCCTAGTTCTTCGATCCAACAGCGTTCGCGCGATCGAGCCGTTTCTCTCATTGTGCCGGTACGCTCGGCTGCTAACCCCCAAACTCCAGCAAACTGATGCGAATCCAAACCTCTTTGTCGCGAACCCGGCGAATCGGGACTGAACAATCGGGTGTGGCAAGTATGTCAGCCGCGACACCGGCAACCGCCCAGTCGGTGGTTTCAAAAGGAGGATCTGTGATGGACAATCGGAAAATTCAGCGGGCTTGGGAAAAGTTCATAGAGGACGGCACCGCATCCAATGCGGTACGGGGATTGTTACCGCTTCGTGGGAGCGTTCTCAGAGGTACCAGATCCCAGTTGAGCGAGGCCAGGCACCACTCGGGCCCGAAGCGGAAGTGTTTCATCGTTGACGAATCAGGATTGGCCGTGGCGCTTCAACGTTTGGTCGAGCGCTCGAGGGTGGCCGGCTGGTTGCGTTGTAACTTCCGGTTCGACAACATATCGGAAAATAGCTTGCCGCCCAGGGCGCAACGTGAGCTGTTACGCATCGCCCAGGAAGCAATCCACAACCGCCGTCCGCCACGCCAATCCGACGACCATCTCAGTGGGTCTTCACTGCGATCGTAGCCAATCTGGAGCTGCAGATCCGAGATAACGGTCACGGTATTCCTGCCGCTGAGCTGCTGAGCCAGGAGGGCTTCGGGCTGGGCAACATGCAGAGCCGTGCGAAGAAAATTGGGGCAAGCTTAAACATTCAATGGCCAAGCACGACAACCACAAGGAGCAACGAAGGGCGCCCTACCCAGATTCATTGGCAGCGGGGAGGAGTATTCGCTGGAGTCCCTGTAGCCGATAATTGCTTCAGCACTAAACTTCTTTCTTACCGCGGACTCGGCTACGTCACATGCCGACAGTTCAGGAGACTGCTTGTGATGCACGCAGAGCAGTTCCACAAGCCATCCCTTTTTTGGTGACGATTTATTAATGCCTAAAGCTACAGTATAGAAAAAGGCTGGCATTGTTAGGCTAGCATTTTATCGCCTACCGCTACGGATGTGCTTGCGGCTAGTAGGACGTTTACTACGAGAATCGTATCCCCGATAACGAGCATTAGGCTTCCGGACGTCACCTTTTGATCTAGATTTCCCTGACCCCTCAAAGCTTGGTTCCTCCGATGGCTGCGCTGGTTTTTCAGGCATATCAGTTTCTGCAGAAATGTACCACGTTGCGGCAGGCTTCACTAGCAACGAAGATTTAGTGCAGACATGTCAACTTAAAAATAACCCTCATCGAGCCAAAATGAATGGCAAAAGATCTTAGGGTCACGCCTTTAAGGCGTGACCCTAGAGGGACGACGACCCTAAGCGCAAATGGAGCGCGAACGCAGTCCCTTCGCTACACGATTCGCGGATTGGAACGGGCTCGGTAGGAGGATCGGCTGGATTACCTCGCAGCAGAGCGCTCTTCAGTTTAAAGATCTGACATGGAAAGAAAACCGTTCGCGATCTCCTCTTACACGAATAACCAGTACATCGTTATCTGTGACGACGGCACCATTTGGAGATTCTCCGTCCACCCCGATGGTGCCTCATGGGATCAGTTGCCGAGCGTCCCGCAACCACCGAGCCAACCTCCGCGTTCCGGATTCTGACGGCGTGCTTTCGCGAAACAGTTTTCGGTCGCCGGCCCGAAATAATCCGGCGAATAAACTTCAGCGGGGAGAAGTAAACAACGCGAAGCGAATGAACGATGAACCTATCGGCTGGCCTCCCTTGGTATTACTGCGCTTCGGAAACTCAATCAACCAGAGTGGAAACTGCTGTCCTACTTTAACGCCGGGATCTTGGTAATAACGAAGCTCAAGAGTGCCGTCCCGGAATGATCCACTAAAAGGAATCTGGTCACCGAATCGGAGGCTATTAAATGATCTCCGAAAATTCGCGAGTTCGATTTCAACAGTGACACAGTACTGGTCACGTCGTTTTTCATTGGAAAGTACTTTCGCGGGAAGACGAGTCATATTTGTGGGGGGTGGTTCGACTGACTCGACTGCAAGGGTTCGTGCGAAAACGTTAAAAAAGTTAGAGGTATCCGAAACGTCTAAGAAAACCTGCCACGCGTACCAAAATGCGTTTGTGCGGCTCCTCTTCGTCAGCGAGCCAGGCGGACAAGGTGATCCAGGAAGTGCCGATTTTGGTAGCGATCTCGCGGCGGTTGTCTCCGGATTCCCTCAGGCAACGCCTCAAGGCATCAACGATATCCAGCGCGTTCATAGTATTTTCATCCCTGCTTCTTATTCGGCAAACAATCAGTTCTTCTTGACCAGAGAATTTAGGCAAAGCCGGTATGTGGCAGTTGTTTATTTATAGAAGCTCACGAATATTCTAAAATTTGTAGTTAACGCATAAAGATCTAGCAGGAAAGGGGTCGGTCAAGGGTCACTCACCAATTTCTGATCGGCTAGGGTCGTTCCTACAGCATTCAGCTTGGCTGAGTAGATTCCCGAGGAGTAGCGAAAGCCTCTAGCATCGGCTCGAGAGAGCGGCTAGAGCCATTTCTTGATCAATTCAGCGTTCGGATTCCCATGAGATACATTTCGCAATAAAGTGTCACCAGCAGGATAAGCAATCCCAGTAAGTGAATCCGGCCTAGTATCGGTATCTGAAACATAAGGCAAATAATCAGAACCAAAACGAGTAATGTTATTATGGTTCTCATTATACTTCGTCAGAGTCCCCATACCGGGGTCGATGTCCGGGGGCGCGGTTCGATAGTGTGGCACGAAAAGGGTAATAAGTAATCTTTTCGTTTGTGGTTTTATCATTTATCGATCGCAATCGCCGCACCGGCATTGATCCACACCTTGGTTTAAGGGCATCAAACGCCGGCTCGATATGCTTGGGCTTGAGTCATTCTCGTCTCACTCCTCAAGCATTCTTGTTGCACTAACTATTTTCGGGGTCGGGACTAATGCCAAGCTCTAGCCGCTCAAGTGCGTGGTTGTATGCCGCTGCTCGCTCGGTTTTGTTCCATCCTTTAAAAGCATTAGCCCATCGAGGAGAGCGGTCTTCTTTCCAGCGTTCAAACACGATATAGTGACACTCGGTCGCATTGAAGACGTGTCCTTTTGGTGCGGTGATGTCCCACCTTTCCAAGTCGAGATCTGCTCCTATTCTGAGACACTCTCTTTTGAGTTTTTGCAGTGTCGTCTTGGCGTCGCTTGCTGCTGTTAGGAGTTTCCCAGGTCCTGATTTTAAAAGCTCTTTTGTCAGTCTCATTTTTGGTTTTGTTTTTTCTGTTTTCGTTTGGCTCATCGCGCCTTTGCCGTTTTCGCTGCTCGCGCCCTAGCCTTGGGTGTTCCGACAATTGCCTTGGCTACCGCCTTTGCTTTCGCTCGGGGATTTCAGCTAGTGCCTTACGCTTTAGATCCAATGCGCCTAAGGTACTGCTTAATGGATTCGTCCACAGAACCGGCAATATACTACTTGGCTGCCAACAAGCGATGCCTGTTTCGCACACTGGCGAGGCAAGTTTTCATTTGCAGCGGACCGGGCTTCTCAGGGCCGAGTCCAAATCCCGGTGATAAACGCCAACCGATTTGATTGTTAATCGACGAGTTGATTGTCGAAAACTTTCCCGGCTTTCCCTGATGGCCGCTATTGCCCGATACCAAAAATTCAGATGATGGATTCAAGATTGCCTTTCGTGCTGGCTTATTGAACCATCCTTAAGGGACTAAATATGCCTCGCAATCATCCCCCTCGGCAGCCTCAGGGTCCAACCTTGTCCCCTGAGCAGGCGCGCATCCAGTTGGAACGTTCTATCAAAAGAGCAAATGAACTTTTGCAAGAACAGCCTTTGACCGAACACCGGTTTGAGGTTTGGCGGATGAACGCATGGGAAGTACTCAAGGCGGCATTCGGTGAGGAACACGGCCATCTACACACCTTTATGGGCCAAAGACGAATTTCCTTGGGTGCCGAGCCGGAACATTACCTGGAGGCCGAGAGGCGAAAAAGATTAAAGCGAAAAACCGGTTTCCTTGAAGCGTTGATAGAGGACCTTACAACGGTTGATGCTCAAACTGAAAGCACTGGCTCCGATTTTTTCGGCGATCTTGACATAGATATACGCAGAGTTTCGCAGCAACTTTTCAAGGACGGACATTTCGCCGATTCCATTTCGGCAGCTTTCAAAGAATTGAATAATCAGGTGAAGCAGGGGTACGAGGAGCGCAGAGGTGTCGAGCTAGATGGCGCGGATTTGATGCGGAAAGCTTTTTCACCAAATAACCCTTTGTTCATCCTTGCCGACCAATCCAGCGAAACCGGAGCGAACATTCAGCGAGGATTCATGGAGCTTTTTGCTGGCTCGATGATCGGAATCCGTAATCCTCACGCTCACGAGAATCTCTCGCTCGATTCTGATGGCGCAAAGCATTTCCTCTATTTGGCCAGTCTCTTGATGAAGAAATTCAAAACCGTTCGATGAGGCTGGTAACTGTGTTTGCCAGGTTAGGCAGGAATAACCCAGTACCTTGTTCCTTGGTAGTCTTGCGGATCTCCTAATAAGTGCGGATCGATCCTTTCCCGAACCGGTTTCGGTGGACTCATGAACTCCGGTTTGGTGAACTCTCCTTTTTGCTCTCGCACTTCTAGGGCAACCAGACGAGCATCGAACTCCTTGTCCGTATCAACGACAACAGTCCACTCTGGCTCTCGGACTACGTAAAACGATTTGGCTGCAGACATTCCCGATTTTGCGGCTTTTTGGATTCGAAATCCAAGCTAATAAGCATTCCCTTGCTCGGGGTCTGCAAATCGTTATGCTGAACTTCTATCCGTCGCTTGATTTGTTCGCCTTCTCTCGGGCGCATCAGAGCAAATCCCTCTCATTGACATCGAGGGAGTTCGCAAAGGTGTGTTTTGCTCAACTGATCAGGAGAGAGGCCGCTCGGTTATTCTTGTTGCGTCGGAAAATGCCAGACTGTTACTCTGCATTGTGTGCCTGAAAGCGTCCGGCGACCCGAACCGAGGGCATAAGAAGGGTCCCAGCGAGAAAGCGTCCCATGAAAATAACGACAGAATTGTTAGTTCGACTGGCCTTTGCTGTTTGTCTGTTTGCCAGTGTTTCGAAACCGGTTAGAGCTCAAGACTCTGCGCCCTACACTGAGGGATCGGTGTGGCAAGTTTCGTTCATCAAAATCAAGACAGGCCAGGATGACGACTACCTCAAGAGCCTCAAGACGTCATGGCAAGCTCTCGTCGACGAAGGGAAGAAAGAGGGCTACATCCTCTCCTCGAAGATCCTTTATGGGGAGGCGGCGAACCCAGAAGATTTCCAATTGATCCTGATGTTTGAACTCAAAAATATGGCCGCTCTTGACGGTTTCCGCGCCAAGGAAGATGCCGCGCTGCAAAAGGTGTTTGGGACAAATTTTGAGCAGGCCTCGAAAGATCTCGCAACAAAGCGGGTGGAAATGAGGGAGATCTATGGGACAAAACTCGTGCGGGAGATCACGTTGAAGTAGATGGGCGCCTCGCCCACGAGGATTTGCGCCAGTACGATCAGGCCATCGCCGATTTCATGTTTTCTTCTCTAGACGGCTGAGCACATCTATCATTGACTGTGCAGTGTCAGTGTGGTGATGGACAATTTTCCAAGCTCCAGACTCTCGACGATAGATGTTCGTGACGCGACAATCGCCGGTCACCGGCTGTCCAGCGAGCGTAAACTGCCCATGCTCGACACCCAGTTCGTAGGCCGCATCCCCGGCGACCTGAATGAATTGATCGCTCAGTTTAACCTGCCCCTCCGTGGTTAGCTGAGCCACTTGCTCCCATGATCCTCTAACCTGGTCCCACCCGACTTCGCGACCGCCGATCGGGTGCATTGTTGTCACGGTCGCGCTGTGGGACCAGATGTCTGCCAACGAACCGGCATCCCCATTGAGCATGCGGTTCAACGCCGAGTAGAATTTTGTTGATGCTGCGCGGACCTCGTTTTCTATGGTCATTATTTACTCTCCCTCGGTAGTTTGATTGATGTTTTTACGTTGCGGCGCGATATTCGGACCCCGCCGCCTTCTTCATCGCTTCAACCGCCTCCTCAACTGTTAGTAGAGGTGTGGTTTTAACGGCCTTACAAGCGCCACCCGCAGCAAAGGCTATGGAAATCGCGCTCGCGTCCACGTTACTGGGCATCTGAACGATTAGCACAACATCGTAGTCCCCAAACGTGAACCAAGCGCTCTCGATCGTTCCGCCGAGCTTTTCAATCGCCGGTCGCACCGCGTCAATGCGGTTCTGCGGCTTCTTAACTAACGCCTTCCAGCCTTCAATTGAATACGCAACTTGTTGTAAGTAGTGTGGCATCTGAACCTCCCAGTGTTCATCTTTTTACGGTTTAGTGTTCGGTATTTGGCAGATCTTGAACTTTTGTGGCAGAGTCCTATGCAGACCTCATGCGCCACCTAGACATCGAGCGACCCCTAGACCGAGCTACGCCAAAGACGAACCGCGTTGGGGGGAGAAGGAGTTCGAACGAAATAACGTTCGTTAAACACGTCGAGAATACGCACAGGGAACATGCATTTCAAGACAAAAGCTAAATTCGGAATGCTGATGGACCGATGGCGGCATTCTCGATGCGATTTATCATAGTCTCCATGATTTTTGGCCGAACGGATAACCGTCGCTAGGGTTAACATTTGAAAGATCTGAGCGGAAAATCGCGCTCCGACCTCCTCGACTGTGTAGTTGCTCTGACGCTTACGGTTAGTAGGCGTTATTCGAGGGGTGTGGTGTCGCCTGGATGGGTATATCGGGAGAAACTGGACACCGGCATTAGACTAAGCGATAGATTTCCGCTCGCGAGGCCCCTAGAACTTCGTACCTCCGTTCAACGAGATATTGTCAAAAGTCGTGTATGGGAAGTAGGCGCATCCTCGGTTAAAAACGGTTAAGCAGCTTCTTCTTGTAGTTCCTCTCCATCGATAAAATGGACGCCGGTGACCACTGTTGGGAGCAAAGCGGATCCGTTGAGTCGGCGCCAATGTTTCTGGGCTTCGATAGCGAGTTTGAAAACCATGGTTAAGGTCGCAATCCGTGAGCCACACCCTTTGGTTCGCTGGGTAC
>JBEEIB010000019.1:0-24150 GCA_041167675.1 Verrucomicrobiota bacterium | reverse complement strand
ACCGTTGCCATGAGCGAAAGCAAAACCGGCGAGCCCGTAACCACGTTCATCATCCAGGTCGCTGCGCTCTTGTGGGCGGCCACGCAGGTTCCGGAGATCACGGTGGCAATCCAGAGTCTTCTGAAAGCCGGGTTTCGCAGGGCCGTCCAAGTGGAGCTCTTCGTCATCACCCCGTTACAAATGGATTCAGTCTTCCGAGTTTCAGGACCTGTGCGATCGCTTGAAATTTTGTTCCGAAACGTGACTTAGTGGGCTAGTATCGGTGAAATAAGCGATTCTTTGTGAAGCGGGAGCATAGTCCGCCAGCGGAGGGTGCTGCGAGTTTTCACACCACCCGTTGGACGATCGTCATGCGAGCCGTGCAAAGCCAGGTGCAAGGGGGGCCGGCGGCTTTAGCCGAACTGTGTCGGCGTTATTGGTATCCACTCTACGTCTTTGCCCGGCGGCGCGGGCATTCGCCGGACGACGCCCAAGACTTAACCCAAGGTTTTTTCCTGCATCTGTTGGAACACCGGGCGCTTACGACTGTTGACCGGCTCAAAGGCAAGTTTCGGTCGTTCTTGTTAGCCTCTTTTCAAAACTACCTTTCCGTCGAGGCATACCGGGCGCGCTGCCTCAAAAGAGGCGGTAATCGCGAATTTGTCTCTCTTGATTTAGAAGACGCCGAGAACCGCTATCGGCTGGAGCCGGTGGAATATCTAACGGCGGAGAAAATCTTCGACGCCCGATGGGCACTAACCTTGCTTGACCGAGCGATGACCCTCTTGCGCGAGGAATACGCCGCCCAAGGAAAAACATCACTGTTCGAATCTCTGAAGGTTTTCCTTGGAAGCGTCGGCGACGGCTCGCCATCGTACGAAGAGGCCGCAAAGGCGTTGGGCGTCGGTTTAGGTGCTGTGAAAACCCTTATCCACCGTTTGCGCAAACGGTATAGCTTTATATTGCGCGAGGAGATCGCCCGCACGGTGTCAGATCCCGCAGAGATCGAGGACGAGATCCATGCGCTTTGCGAGGCTCTTGTCGCCTCCGGAGGGCGATTAGGTCCATGAGCATGGAGCCCGAACACACCTGCCCGGACTGCGGCGGTGAGTTTTCTGGAGCGATGGAATTCTGTCCGGTGTGTGCATGCTTCGCAAGGGTCTCGAGGCGGACGATGAATCCGGCGGGTCTACTTCGGAAGATGCGATCAAGCCGGCGGCGGAACACGCGACACAACGATTAGAGCATTATGAACTGGTCCAGGACCAAGACGGAAAACCTATCGAGTTGGGGCGCGGTGCCATGGGTGTAGCCTACAAGGCGTTCGACGTCGATCTGCGGTGTTCTGTGGCGCTAAAGGTTATCGGCGAACGATATCTCAGGGATGAGTCTGCACGATTTCGGTTTTTGCGAGAGGCTCGTGCGGCAGCCAGCCTTCGTCACCCGAACGTCGCGTCGGTCTTCCATTGGGCAGAAGCGGTCAGGATTATTTCTATGCAATGGAGTTTGTTGAGGGGGAAACGCTGGAGAATCTCATTAAGCGCTCAGGCCGGCTTAAGGTGACGCTCGCACTGGAAATCACAACCCAGGTCGCCGCCGGTCTTGCGGCAGTAATCTGCGGCTGCAATGCCGGTTTATTTCGCGAAGCGCTGCATGGAGTTTACCTTCCGAGGATCCAGCGGGGGAATGCGTTCTTTGCTGCTAAGGTCCTCGGCGCCAGAGGGGCATTGCTCTCGGTTTTAAGCCATTTTTTCGACGACGGTCGGTGGGGCTTTCCTGCAGAGACCGTGGTTGAGGGGCAGAGTCTCGCTGCGGAAGATCAGCTCTTCATTCTCCTGCAGGCGGGGTTATACATAATAGCCACGCGAGGATTCTCGGCGCCGGAGGTGCGAATTTGCTACGAGCGCCTGGAGTCGTTGTGTCATTCGCTTAATCTCCCTCTGGTTTTGTTTTCCCCGTTGGAAGGTCAATGGCGCTATTCTCTCGTCACCGACAAGCTGAGCGCGACTATGCAGCTTGCCAAACGAGCTTACTCACTGGCACAAGAGCAGAATAACTCCGCGCTAATGATTGGAGCTTATCGCGCTTTGGCCGTCACGCTCTTTTTCTTGGGCGACTTCGAGACCGCGCGACGATACGCGATGCGCGGTGTTGAGACCTGGCGCTCGGGAGGTGTACAGTCTCCGGTTGAAGAGATCAGTACGCCTGAGGTTATTTGTCTAGTCTATGTTGCTATTACCGATTGGCATTTACGCGAGATGGCCTTTTGCCAAGCGACCATGGCGGAAGCCATTTCTCGTGCGAACGAGCTGAATGATATGCATGCATTAGCCGTGGCATTATTTTGGGGGCAGTTCTCGGGCACTGTAAATCTACGCCTAGCGAAGTGGAACGCTACGCCTCGGATTTGATTGAACTCTCAACGCGTCAGAATTTTCCGCTTTGGCTGGCTGGCGGAGAGGTTCTTCGGGGTTCGGCGCGGAGCGCTTTCGGCAGGACAGCGGAAGGTCTCTCGTGGATAGAGCACGGAATAGCGGACTGGCAAGCAACCGGATCGATGTGGAGCGTACCCTATTTCTTAGCACTAAAGGCTGAAGCTTTGCATCTTGCGAATCGTAGCTCCGAAGCTCTCGAGACAATAAGGGAAGCGGAAGCACGGATAGAAAGATCTGAAGAGCGCTGGTGGTGTGCCGAGCTGCACCGGCTCCGCGGCGTGTTGTTTGCGGCTGTGGGTGCCGAAGAGGCTCAAATTGAGGCTTCCTTCTGCGCAGCCATCCGAACCGCAAGGGCGCAGAAGTCGAACTCACTGGTAGCACGCTCGGAAGCATCTCACGCAATACCGCCGCCGAAAACGGGAGCGCTAGCCCCTGTTCAGGCCATAATCATCGAACCCCAGTCCGCCGGACTGGGCTTCTATTGCAATGCCTCCGCGGGCGGTCACTTTCGTGAGGCCTCATCCGTTTCCTCGACCAAAAATCGCTCAAGCGCGTCCTTTAATTCCGCCATTCCATCTCCACGCTCAGCTACGACTGGTACGATCGTTTTGTCTGCAAACCGGCTCCGAAGCAGCTGCAAGTTGTCTTTGGCTCCAGGTAAATCCATTTTGTTTGCGACGATCATCCACGGTCTTTCGGATAACTTCGGATCATAAAGGTCAAGTTCGCGCCGTAATGATCCCAGATCCGCCAATGGAGATCGACCCTCGCTTCCTGCGGAATCGAGGACCAAGATCAACAACTTACAGCGGACGATGTGTCGAAGAAAATCGTGGCCAAGCCCGACGTTACGATGAGCTCCCTCAATCAGTCCCGGGATATCCGCAACGGTAGCGCGAGCATACCCGGGAAACTCTACCACTCCGATCATCGGATGGAGGGTGGTGAACGGATATGGAGCTATCTTTGGATGAGCAGCGGAAATCTTGCTTAAGAGAGTCGACTTGCCGGCGTTCGGATATCCAACCAAGCCTGCATCGGCAATCGTTCGCAGCTCCAATAAGAAGAAACCTTCTTCGCCTGATTCTCCTTCGGTAAATTGACGCGGGACACGATTCCTGGAACTTTTGAAGTGCGTGTTACCCTTTCCTCCAGCGCCCCCGCGACAGAGTATGAATTCCTGCTCCTTTTCGGTCAGATCGGCAACCAGCTGGCAATCCGCGGGATCGATCCGCACCTTGGCCGGAGTAGTTGGACTGTCGTCTTCCGAATCCATCGGCTCGAGCTTTTGCGGAGGAACCCGATAAACCACTGTTCCGACTGGCACCTTGTATATTGAATCAGAGCCCGCCTTCCCGTACATGTTCTTGCCGAGTCCATGTTCTCCCCGCTTGGCTCGCAAAATTGGTTGATAGTAGAAGTCGACCAGGTTGTCTTTATGAATATCCGTGCGGAGCACGATATCTCCTCCTTTACCGCCATCTCCGCCGTCCGGACCGCCTTTGGGAACAAATTTTTCCCGGCGAAAACTGACACAGCCGCTCCCTCCGTCCCCGGCTTTAGCCTGGATTCTAATCTGGTCAACAAACATGGTTCTTAATTGTGGACTGGGAAATTCGGATTAGGGAATCTGAAATCCGAAATCTAGCCGCTCGCTTATACCTTAACCGCTCCGGCGAGCTCCTCGTACAGGCTCTTCGTCTGAGCAGCGATTGCGCGCCAGCTGAACTTTTCGATGGCTCGCTGACGTCCAGCCTTCCCGAACTTTTCCCGGAGCTGCGGGTCGGCCATCAAGATGTTGATTTTCTCCGCCAGATCGCGAGCGAACTGATCCGGGTCGATCGGCTCAAAAGGACTCTCGGTCATTTGCCGCAGCGGCACCAGAAAGCCGGTCTCACCATCCACCACTACCTCCTTGATCCCTCCCACTGCGCTGGCCACTACTGGCGTTTCGCAAGCCATCGCCTCAAGGTTGATAATTCCAAACGGTTCGTAGATCGATGGACAGCAAAAGACCGCTGCGTGCGCAAAGAATTGAAGCACTGCGCGTTTCGGTGCCATTTTGTCTATCCAAATGACATCGGGCCTGGAGCGCTGAGCCTCTTCTACAACTCGCTTCATCTCGGCTGCGATCTCCGGAGTATCTGGCGCACCTGCGCAGAGCACCACTTGGAAACCAGGTGCGAAATAACGGATCGCGCGCACCAGATATATAATCCCTTTCTGCCTTGTGATTCGACCTACAAACAAAACGTAAGGCTTGTTCGGATCAATTCCGTACTCAACCAAAGCATCCTGCTCTGCATTTGGCCGGTATTCCTCCGGGTCAATCCCGTTATAGATGATGTGGATCCGTCTTTCGTCCACATCGAAAAGCCGCAAGACATCGACCTTAGTGCCTTCTGAAACGGCGATAACGGCGTCAGCCATCTCAATGGCTGTCTTTTCGATCCACTTGCTGAAGTCGTATCCGTGACCGAGCTGCTCTCGTTTCCAAGGGCGCAGCGGTTCAAGAGAATGGATCGTGACGACTAACGGAATCGCGTAATTCAGTTTCGCTAAAATTCCTCCAAAATGAGTATACCAAGTGTGACAATGAACGATATCGGCATCGATCCCGGCCGAATTGAAATCGGTGCACCGTCTCACTGCTCCGAATACCGATACGAGATTTTTTGGACAGCGGAAGGTCGACGTATCCAGTCCAAATCCGCGGACCTGAAGATGCGGTTCATCCAGTTTCTGATCGCCGAACGCCCGGACATCCACGTCCATGATCTTTGCCAGTTCCCGGCTCAGGTAGTCCACATGCACACCGGCTCCTCCGTACGTCGAAGGAGGATACTCGTTCGTTAAGAGGAGGGTCTTCATCACCAATGATGACCAATAGCAGGTAGCAAATAACAAATAGCAAATTTTAGCTATCGCTAATTGAGCATCGTGGTTCCGCCCAATAAGGGCAGGGCGAAAACCTCGGCGCGCTAAAGGCGTTAAGATGTCGGTTTTCGGGCATTGGGCCGGGTTTGAGCCGCGTTCGGTACGGCGCAAATGGCTCAAGCCGGTCCGGCGTAGACCGTACCAGGCTTTCGCCCTGCCGAATTGGGATACGGCAAATGATCGACCCCTCCTTACCGGAACACAATCGGAATGATTAAGATTGCGACGATATTCGCCACTTTGATCATCGGATTAATGGCCGGTCCCGCTGTGTCTTTGTATGGATCGCCGACGGTATCTCCGGTCACCGCCGCTTGATGGGCGGAAGAACCTTTGCCTCCAAAGTGACCTTCTTCGATATATTTCTTGGCGTTGTCCCAGGCTCCTCCACCGGATGTCATGGAAATAGCCACAAACAGACCAGTGACAATAGTTCCGACCAAGAGTCCGCCCAGAACGACATAGCCAAAAAGCGCGGCGACGATAACAAAGACCACCGGTAGCAATGCCGGAACGATCATTTCGCGCAAAGCAGCCTTCGTGACGATATCGACGCAGGCTCCATATTCCGGAAGGTCTGTGCCTTTGAGAATGCCCGGTTTCGCCGCCAACTGTCGGCGGACTTCCTTGACCACCGCTCCCGCCGCTTTTCCGACAGCCTCCAAGCTGAACGCGCTAAAGAGGAAAGGAAGCAATCCGCCTAAAAACAGACCAATGATAATTTGCGGCCGTTCGAGAGAAAATTCGAATGGTCCGATTTCGTGCCCACCGATCTGGCTAAAATGTGCGCGCAGTTCCGAGACATACGTTCCGAAGAGAACGAGCGCAGCCAGTCCAGCCGACGCGATGGCATAGCCCTTGGTAACAGCCTTCATAGTATTACCAACCGCATCGAGCTCGTCTGTGATCATGCGCGTTTCCTTGGGTAACTCACTCATCACGGCGACACCGCCGGCGTTGTCAGTAATTGGACCGAACGCGTCGAGCGAAATAATAATTCCCGCCATGGATAACATACTGGTGACGGCGATAGCGATTCCATAAAGCCCGGCACAATAATAGCTGGATAATATGGCCAAGGCGATAAAGATCACCGGCAAGGCCGTGGCATGTTGTCCAATCGCAAGTCCAGCAATGATGTTAGTGGCATGGCCGGTTTCCGAGGCATGCGCGATCTTGCGAACCGGACTAAATTCGGTTGCCGTATAGTAATTAGTGATCGCCACGATTATCCCAGTCATCAACAAACCGATTAGTGCAGCAAGATAGATTTGCTGAGGCGAATGCGTCTGGTCGCCAGCCTGAATAGTTGCAGGAAATAGGAGCGTCGTTATTGGCCAATACAACACGGCGGATACCAACGCGCTAGCCAGTACCGCTTCTACTAGCACCCGTCCGGGTCTGGTCTTTCGAACATTTACATAGATGATACCGACAATTGCTCCGATGACGGAAATTCCTCCTAATAAGAAGGGATAGATAATTGCTTCTGGCGTACTCGGTAGAGTCAAAAAGCCTACCAGAATCGCACCAATGACACTTACCGCATAAGTCTCAAAAACGTCCGCCGCCATGCCGGCGCAATCGCCGACATTGTCGCCCACATTGTCCGCTATAGTTGCGGGGTTCCTCGGATCATCTTCTTCGAGATTACTTTCGATTTTTCCAACTAAATCGGCTCCGACATCCGCTGCTTTCGTATAGATCCCTCCACCCAATCGGGCAAAGACACTGATCAGACTCGCCCCCAGAGCGAGCCCCACCATACTACCGACTGCCTTGTCCAGCGGCAAAATCGCTTTACAGATCAGGAAAAACAGGCCCACCGAGAGTAACGCTAACGCTACGACCAAGAGACCAGTTACCGCTCCGCCGTTGAAAGCCACTCGCAAAGCACTTTCTCGCGAATTAGTCGCAGCTTGGGCCGTGCGACAATTCGAGATAACCGCGACCCGCATACCGACGTAACCTGCCAACATTGAGCAGACCGCTCCGATACAAAATCCTGCGGCGGTAAACAAATCACGAGTAAAGGCGAGAAGAATGAAGATCACCACCGCAATGATGCTGACAGAAATTATTTGCCGGTTCAGGTAGGCCTTCGCCCCTTCCTCAATTGCCGCAGCAATTTGCTGCATCCGATCGTTCCCCGGTGACTGTGCAAAAATCAATCTGACCAAATAGAAAGCGGCACCCAAACCAATGAGTGCGCAAATGAGCGCGAACCAGATCCCGGTTTGCAGGAGGAAGCTCGTGGCTGAGGAGAGAACAATCATATTACAAAATAAATAAGGTACAACAGATGGCTAAGGGGAGGAACTTTTGCAAATAGAACTAATCAGTTCGCTTTTGCAGGGTGAAGCGGAGGGTAACAAATTGCGTCAGGTAACAAATTAGGGGGAAGATAATCAATTAGCGAAAGCGGGCTAAGATGTCACTGCTGCGATGATCGCCTTTTGCGCATGTAATCGATTCTCGGCTTGAGAAAATATTGTGGCCGCATGGGTCTCCAAGACTGACTCAGTGATTTCTTTTCCCCGATATGCAGGCAGACAGTGCATAACCAGAGCACTTGGCGCGGCCAATTTCACCAACTCGTCGTTGATTTGAAAATCCGCTAAATCGGCCAAACGGCCGGCACTCTCTGTCTCCTTACCCATGCTCACCCAAACATCGGTATAAAGAACGTCGGCTCCGGTAGCTGCTGCCTTTACATCGCTGGTGAAAGTTATTTTTGGACTTTTGATTCGTCTTTTTAGAGTCGCCGCCGGCTGATATTTCTCGGGTGCGGCAACTCGTAATTCGAATCCCAAATGTTCGGCGGCCCAAATCCAAGAGCGAGTTACATTGCAATCGCCATCACCGACAAAGCAGAGTTTCAGATCATCAATCATCCCCCGTTCTTCTAAGATGGTAAATAGATCCGCCACGATTTGGCAGGGATGCTCCTCGTCGGTCAAAGCATTGATCGTAGGAATCGCACCGTAGCTCGCGAATGATTCAAGATCAGCCTGAGCGAATGTCCGAATTACCGCGCCGTGAACGATACGACCTAATACCCGAGCGGTATCAATGATCGGTTCGCCGCGCCCGAGCTGAAGATCGTTCTGTGAAAGGAAGATCACGTTAGCTCCCAATTCTCGCAGGCCAACTTCAAAGCTTACTCGCGTACGGGTCGACGGTTTGTTGAATATTAACGACCAGGTTTGGCCGCTCAGCAGCGAATTAGATTGGCCGCGCGTAACCTTGAATTTTTGCGTATCCGCTAGCAACCCCAGTAGCTCTTCGCGGTTTGATTTTTCGATGGAGAGAAAATGTGTCATGACGCGGGAAAACTCTGTAGCGTCCGATCCAGGATACTCACCGCCTCAACGACATTAGACTCCTCTACAATCAAGGGGGGCAACCATCTGACCACGGTGGCGCCAGCCGGAGCGGTGAGCAGTCCGTTCCGCATCAACGCGGTAACCACCGTTTGCGCTACGGTCTTACCCGGCGAAAGCTGGCTTACGAATTCTGGGTCCAAATCGATCCCGATCATCAATCCTTGCCCACGTACTTCCCTTACCCCTCGAATTTTTTTGATCTGGCCAATGGCGAATCTACCTAGCTTAGCCGCACGCTCGACCAAATGATCATCTTCAATCGTCTGGAGGACCGCTAATGATACGGCACACGCCAGCGGCGTGCCGCCATAGGTGGTCCCGTGGCTTCCCGGCTGAAGCAGATCACAGAGCTGGGTTTGGCTTCCATCTGACTTTCGAATCGGCTTTGCCCGAAGCCAGGTTGCACCCAACGGAAACCCACCACCAATGCCCTTCGCCCAGCTCACTGCATCTGGCATCACTTCCGGTGCAATTGCTTTCCATCCACACCAATTCCCAACCCGACCCAGTCCGCATTGAATCTCATCGAACATCAGCAAAATCTGGTGTTCATCGCACAACCGTCGCAACCCGATCAAAAACTCGCGCGACGCTGGATAAATACCACTTTCGCCCTGAAAAGCTTCCAACAAAATACCAACTGTCTGGCCAGAAACAGCCTTCTCTACGGCGGCCAGGTCGTTGAAAGGTAAATGGCGAAACCCGGACAGTAATGGAGCAAAACCGATCTTTACCTTCTCCTGACCAGTCGCCGAAATTCCCGCCATGGTGCGACCGTGAAATGAGGATTCAAATGTTAGTATCTCCACCTTGGTTCCAATTTCCTGCGGAGTCGATCGACAGTCGTTCCCGTATTTTCGAGCGACTTTGAATAGTGCTTCATTCGCTTCCGCCCCGCTATTCGAGAAAAAAACTTTTCCAGGCGATCCGACCAGTTCCACTAAGCGCTTGGCTAACCTACCTTGAGGTTCGGTATAGTAGAGATTGGAGGTATGAATGAGTGCGCTAGCCTGTCCGCTCAGGGCTTGCACCATTTTAGGATGAGCATGACCCAAAGTGGAAACCGCTATCCCGGCGCCGAAATCCAGATACTGATGACCAGCGTCATCCCAAACCCGAACACCTTCGCCTCGCGTTAAGACCACATCATAGCGGCCGTAGCATGGCACTACAAAATCGGCGAAGAGTTGTTTCGTGCTTGATTCGTTCATTGCGTGAAAGGCGCTACCATAACGCGTTGCCGCGCTGGCACAACCGCGAATGGACACGAACTTGGCGGGGAACTCTTTCGTGCCGCTTCACATCTCTTCCTGGTTCCTGTCTCCTCTTGGCCTGGAACCAGCCGCAAATGGACACTAAAAGACGCAAAATTAAGACGATCCTCGCTGGTGCCAATTCGTGTTTCAGGCGACGATTTCGGTGCCAATCCCGTCAGCGGTAAAAATCTCCAAAAGGAGCGCATGCGGAATCCTGCCGTCAATTAGGTGCACTTTCGACACGCCATGATCGATGGCCACCAACGCAGACTGCACCTTCGGGATCATGCCACCTTCGATGATTCCATCCTCAGTCAGTTGGCGGATTCCAGCCGGATTAAGAGTCGGTATCAACGAAGCGGTGTCTTTGACATCTCGCATAACTCCCAAGACATCGCTGACGTAGATCATCTTCGATGCTTTTACCGCGCCCGCTAACGCCCCGGCACCTAAATCCGCATTCACATTGAGGATTACCCCATCTTCTGATTGGGCGATTGGCGAAATGACTGGGACCACCTCTCGCTCGATTGCCTCTTTAATTTCCTCGAGGCGAATCGAGACCACTTCTCCAACCAGCCCAACGTCAACGACATTCTTGCCGTCCGCTTGAGGCGCTACCTTCTTTGCCACAAAGACATCACGTCCTGAAAATCCTTCTGCACTCCCTCCAAATTCATTGATCGTGGCCACGATGCGCGGACGAATCACCTGATCGAGCACTTCCTCTACAATCGCAATCGCGTGCTCATCCGTCACTCGAAGACCGTTGACAAAACGAGGCGTCTGGCCAGCTTCCCGCATCCGCTGGGTGATGGCTTTGCCGCCGCCATGGATGAGTACCGGGTTAATCCCCACACTCTCGAGAAAGACGACGTCACGAAGCAGGCGCTCAATGAGGTGGTCATCCTCCATTGCACTGCCGCCATACTTAATAACGAAGGTCTGACCTCGGAACTTTTGAATGAATGGTAGAGCGTCCATCAGAGCCTCTACCCGACCAGAATCGAATTTCTTTACCATTTACCAATTGGGTCCTTCATCACTCATTCCCCCATATTTAATCTCACGTATTCGGGAGTTAGATCGGTAGTGAATACCTTGTATTCAGCCGAGCCCAAATGAAGGTCAATGGTGACAGTAAACTTTTTATTAGCCAGAACCTCTTTGATCTTATGCAGCGGGGTTGAGCTGGCCACTCCGTGCTCGACCGCAACGACGCCATTGAAAAATATATCAATCATCTCTTCCTGTACCTTGGCGGATGAATAGCCGATGGCGCCCATAATGCGCCCCCAATTTGGGTCTTCTCCATACCAGCTACACTTAACCAACTGGGAATTAGCCACCGCCTCAGCAACTTTGCGCGCGTCCTGGTAAGTCGCAGCGCCTTTCACTTGTAATTCGACAAATTTGCTCGCCCCTTCTCCGTCTTCGACGATCATACGCGCTAGATTACGTGTAATATAATCGAGCCCAGACGCAAAATAAGCAGACTCTTCTTGCTCCAGACGAAGCTGTGGGTTGCCAGCCATTCCATTGGCCAGACAAATCGCCGTATCGTTGGTACTCATATCACCGTCGATGGTGATGCAGTTGAACGATTGCTCGACGCTGGCCGAAAAGAGTTTCTGGAGCGTTCCTTTCTGGATTACCGCGTCGGTAGTAATTACGCAAAGCATTGTCGCCATGCTTGGATCGATCATACCTGCTCCCTTGGCAGCTCCTCCGACCCGGATCTTCGCTCCCGCAATGCTCATTTCGATCGCGATTTCTTTGGCGAAGGTATCTGTTGTCATGATCGCGCGCGCAAAAGCCGCGCCCTGATTGGTCTCCAGGCCGCTGACTAGCGTTGGAATCGCTCCTTCGATGCGTCCGATCGGCAACGGTATGCCGATTCGGCCAGTCGAGCAGACTAGCACCTGGCGTTCTTTCCATCGTCCCTCTCTGGCCACCACATGCGCCATCCGTTTAGCATGCTGGATACCAGTCGACCCCGTGCAAGCATTGGCATTGCCACTGTTGATGATAATGGCTCGAGTCTCGCCGGAACGGACATGGCTGGCGGAGACTCTCACCGGAGCCGCCTTAATCTTATTCGTGGTAAAAGTAGCAGCAGCTACCGCAGGCACACTGGAAGCCACCAGCGCCAGGTCGGCAGCAGCGTTGCTCTGCTCTTTGACGCCGCAGCAGGTAGCCGCTGCGGTGAACCCAAGCGGGGCAGTAACGCCTCCAATAATCTCAGAGAAACCCAAAGACATGTTCGGTCGCTTTGATTTCGTTTACTGCAGCCGACGTTTTCTGCCGAGAGAATTGTAACTAAAATTGCGATTGCATCTGGGACGCATCCAGCACAGCAGAAAATTCGTATTTACTACGCGGTATTGCGAGGACTACGCGATCGATCCGGCGAAAGTCAGCCCAAGCCCATTCCCTCCTCCCATCCCTGCATGATATTCAGGCATTGGATCGCCTGACCTGCCGCTCCTTTCACCAGATTGTCAATCGCCGACATCAAAATTATCTTTCCCGTACGAGGATCGACCCGCCAAGCAATTTCGATCGCGTTGGAGTGGGCGACGTGCTTAACGTCCGGAAACCGATCGGTACCGAGAAGCCGCACGAACCGGTCACTCCCGTACGTCTTCGCGTAGGCCTCGGTGATCTGCATTTCATCGGCATCGCCATCCGCATGGATCGTCGTAGCAATCCCTCGAGTTAATGGGATCAAATGCGGCGCAAACTGGATCCTTGTCGGCCGGCCGGCGGCAACCGAAATCTCTTGTTCGATTTCAGAAAGGTGCCGATGGAGCGGTAGTCCGTATGGCCTGACGCTCTCGTTACATTCGACAAAGAGCAATGGGATCTCTGCTTTTCGACCAGCTCCACTGACTCCGCTCATACTCGTGGCAATGACAGATTCGGCCCGAATCAAACCCGATCGAATCAGCGGAAGCACTGGGAGAAGAATACCCGTCGGATAGCATCCGGGACAGGCAACGAGCTCAGCGGTACGAATCTGATTGCGGTGGATTTCCGCTAATCCATAGATCGATCGACTCAGGAGCGCCTTGGCCGGATGTTCTTGATGATAAAACTCGCGATAGGCCTGCGGATCCCGAGTTCGAAAATCTGCACTCAAGTCCAAGACTCTAATTCCAGCATCCAAGAGGGAAACAGCAGTTTCCGATGCTACCCCATGGGGCAGCGCCAGAAAAGCTGCCGTTACATTCTGACCGGTCAAATTCGCGGAATCCGGAGATACAAACTGCAGATCCGCCACGCGACTACGTGGGTCCAACCAGGGAAACAGGTCAGACGCCTTTTTGCCTACGTGCTGGCGCGAGGTGAGACTGACGATTCGAACCTGAGGGTGCTGAGCCAGGCGTCGGACGAGTTCTTCTCCCGAATACCCACTGGCGCCAAAAATCGCTACGTTGATCAAATTCATTGCGATAAAATCGACCATTCGGCCGAATACCCATCATAGCCACTCGCTATTCATTGAAAAGTCCCTCGATTCAGGTAATTCCGCGACCGATTTAGCATTTTCCTCGCGATCGCCTGTCCGTCGTAGCGTCGATCGCAAGCAAGATCATGATGGATCCGTTGGCATAGGCGGAAGGGAAGTTTACTCCCGCTCTACCTGAATTTGTCCGCCACGGCCGGATTGACGTCGAAGGCGGCAGACGGGCCGGCCGATGGACGACCGCAATATTTCTGAATCTAAAATCCAGGCTAGTTTTCCGAGGCAGGGTGTGTAGCTTCCGGGTCTTGCCAAGATGTCCGAGCAACGCAAAACTTTGGATGAGCGACAGACGATGACCGATTTGGAACGTCTTCGGCACTCGTGCGCCCACGTCTTGGCTTCTGCTATTCTTCGCATCTGGCCACAAGCTCAATTTGCTGCAGGGCCCCCGGTTGAAACCGGGTTCTATTACGATCTGGAACTCGACCACCGGATCTCCCTCGATGACTTCGAGCGGATCGAAGCCGAGATGAAGAAGATCGTGAAAGAGAATCAGCCTTTCGAAAAGATCGAAGTGAGCCGAGAGCAAGCTTTCGCAATGGCCCGGGAAGGCCGCCTGGCAGCGCTTGGTCCGCGCGAGCAACCCAGTAAATTCAAACTCGACATTCTCGAGCACATTCCCGAAGGCGAGGCAATATCGGTATACCGTAATGGCGATTTTACCGATCTTTGCGCCGGTCCGCACGTGATGCGCACTGGAAACATCGGTGCGTTCAAGCTAACCAGTCTCGCTAGCGCCTATTACAAAGGCGACGCTAACAATCCGCAGCTGCAGCGGGTCTACGGGACCGCATTCAAAACCCGGGCGGAGTTGGATGCATATTTCGCTCAGCTAGAGGAAGCAAAAAAACGCGATCATCGGAAACTCGGGCGCGAATTGGGCCTTTTTCAGATCGATGAACAGGTTGGACAGGGACTAATTCTGTGGAAGCCAAAAGGAGCGGTTATTCGGCAGCAGCTGCAAAATTTCATCGGCGAAGAATTGCGCAAGCAAGGGTACTCCGAAGTGTTTACCCCACACATTGCGAAGCTCGATCTCTTTCGGTCGTCTGGCCACTATCCTTACTATCGCGAGTCACAATTTCCACCTCTCATCGAGCCGGAGGCATTATCCCGTTTGGCCGGCGAAGGTTGCAGCTGCGCCCAACTGGCCAACCAGCTCGCGAACGGAGAACTCGACGGTTATTTACTCAAGCCGATGAATTGCCCGATGCACATCAAAATCTACGCATCGGAGCTACGCTCGTATCGCGACCTGCCGGTAAGGCTGTCGGAGTTTGGAACCGTTTATCGATGGGAGCAGTCAGGTGAGCTGGGAGGAATGACTAGAGTGCGCGGTTTTACCCAAGATGACGGCCACCTTTTCTGCACCGAAGAACAGCTTGCGGCAGAGCTTCGACAGTGCCTGGAACTTGGCCTCAATGTACTGCGCGCGCTTGGCCTGAATGAATTTCGTGCGCGGATCGGATTAAGAGATCCTGATTCTTCGAAGTATGTCGGTACTCCCGCTCAATGGGACAAAGCGGAAGCGGCGTTGAAGCAGATAGCCGTGCAGTCCAATATCTCTTTTGCCGAAGAGGAAGGTGAGGCCGCTTTCTACGGCCCGAAGATCGACTTTATTGTGAAGGATGTGATCGGACGGGAGTGGCAGCTCGGCACGATTCAGGTCGATTATAATTTGCCGGAACGATTCGATCTAACTTATATCGATTCAGACAACTCCTCGAAACGACCTGTAATGATTCATCGGGCCCCTTTTGGATCCCTCGAACGATTTTGTGGAGTCCTCATCGAGCATTTTGCCGGCGCTTTTCCGCTCTGGCTGGCTCCCGAGCAGGTGCGGATACTGCCAATTTCTGACAAACATCTCGCTTATGGCGGTCAAATTCTATCCCTCCTAAAAGCAGCAAATATCCGAGCTTCTCTCGACGAAAGTTCCGATAAGATTGGGGCTAAGATTCGGCTTGCTCAGCTCCAGAAGGTCCCCTATATGTTGGTCCTCGGTGCACGAGAAGAACAAGCCGGCGAGGTGGCTGTGCGCAGTCGTCTCCGCGGCGATGAGGGGGCTGTGAGTGCACCGTATTTCTTGGAAAGAATCCAGCAGGAAATTAAAGATCGAAAACTTGATTGAGCGAGGCGATCAGCTCCCGGTCTCACTCTTTAGGAGAATAGTTTTATTCAGCAACAGCAGATTCGAGTAAACGGCCGAATTCGCGCACGCGAGGTCCGCGTCATCTTGGGAGCGACCAACGAACAGTTGGGCATAATGAAGATTCAAGACGCACTGCGCCGAGCGCAATCTGTCGGCTTGGACCTGGTGGAAGTAGCGCCGGGCGCAAATCCGCCAGTATGTAAGATCGTAGATTTCGGCAAGTATCGCTACGATCTCTCGAAACAGGATAAGGACCGAAAATCGTCCGGATCGAAACTCAAAGAGATCAAGTTTCGGGTCAATATCGATCCACACGATTACATGATCAAAGTGCGGCACGCCGAGGAATTCCTGGATAAGGGAAACAAGGTAAAAGCTCAGCTGCAGTTCCGCGGTCGCGAGCTCAGTCACAAGGAGCTGGGTTACCAACTGATGACCCGACTCAAAGACGATTTGGCGACAATGGGGCAAGCCGAAATGGAGCCTAAGCTGATGGGAAAAAGTATCAGCATGACGATCTCGCCTCTCCCCATCACCAAGCGCAAGCGCCGATTCGCGCCTCCGGATGAAGAACTTCCCCCCGAACCTCCGGACTCGGAGGAATGAAGCTCATCCTCTTTGACATCGACGGGACACTATTGACGACTGACGGCGCAGGCCGCGCAGCGTTGCGGGCGGCAGGTGCAGATGTTTTCGTGATTGAAGAAGATCTCCAGGGGGTGGCTATCTCCGGAAATACCGATGTCGCGATTGTCCATGAAATTCTGAACAAACACGGGATTCCCGACTCGGAAATTAATGTTAACCGCTATCTCGGCGCCTATCTGGCCCACCTCAAACAGCGGTTGGCTAAGGAGCCCGGCGACGTCCTGCCCGGCGTAGCGGTGTTGCTGGATGCTTGTGCCCAGGAGGGCTGCATAGTCGGGCTGCTAACCGGAAACCTCAGGCGAGGCGCCCAAATGAAGCTTGGTGCGCATCGTCTGTGGGACCGCTTCAGCGTAGGCGCATTTGCCGACGACAATCGGGATCGGAATTTTTTGGGCCCGATCGCCAAAAAGCGGGCAGAGACGGAGTTTCGGGCGGCGTTCGACCAACTCTTCATTATTGGCGATACGCCGCGCGACATCGCTTGCGGAAAGGTTGCCAATGCGACGGTGTTAGCCGTCGCCACCGGCCGCTACTCTCGGGAAAACCTAGCCGCTCACAAACCCGATTTTCTCTTCGACGATCTAAGCGAAACGAAAGCGGTGCTGGGAGCCTTGGGACTCCAGTAGGTTGGCGTTTAGCATTTTTCAATCAAACGTAGCGGACCGATCAGCGCCTACGCCGGTAGGGGCCCGTCGCTCCGCCGAACCGAGGACATAATCGAGCCTGGTTAGGCCTAATACCGTTAACGGAGATTTGATAGCGGCAATATTGTTAGGCGTAATGCGCCCACAGCTCATCGGTAATTCGGCGGTCGCGGAGCGACCCCGCCCGATCTCCCGCCGCCACCTCAGGTCAATACTGCAACATCCTCAGAGAGCTTGATAGTGCGGCCGTCGGGATCAAGGAAACTCGCGTACGGACCGTCCATTCGCACGATGACACCTGCCTCTTTCAGTTTTTCTAACAGCACCTCACGATCGCGCAACGCGAGGTATAAATGAAAATGGCTCTCGACCTCTCCGTCCTCGCAGGCTCGGAACGAAAGTGGCATTCCACCGATCAAAAGATCGAAGTACCGGTGCTTGCGCTCGCTGATGATTCCGCCTCCAAGCAAGCGCGTGTAAAAATCGCGAACTTCCCGCCACTTGTTTGTAAAAACAGTGATTGAGTAGAGGCGAGGATAACGCATCGTCTGTCTTCGCGCAGAACCGAGTTTGCGTTTTAGAGCCATATCGTTATCCCTCTCATAAATATCTTAATTACGGAACCTATTACAAAAATAATGCTACCGTTGCCTATGAGAAGGAGCAACTCTTAATTTGGAGTATGGCTTTGCCGTTGCCGCCAGAGCGAAAGGGTGCTATAGCTCGGGCCTCTCATGGTGGTCGAACTCTTGGAACTTCGGGGTGAGATAGATCTGAACGAGAAACCGAACGTAACGGCTCGGCTCGACCCGCTTATCGAGAAACAGAGTCCCGCTATCGTGGTGGACTTGTCTGAAGTTTCTTATGTTGACAGCTCAGGTCTGGCCATTTTTATCGACGCCTTGCAAAGAATCCAGCGCTATGGTGGGAAATTCGTCCTGGCAGGACTCCAAAGTAACGTCGCAATGGTCTTTCAAATTGCACGATTGGATAAGGTCTTTTTGATCTTCGACGATCGCGAAAGTGCCGTTAATGCGGTCGCCCATCCCTAGCCCCGAAAGGTTTCGGGGGCTAGCAACCCGGCGGATTTGAATTCAGAAACGTGGGTAGCTACTAGAATTTCAGCGGCGGATTACAGATTGGAAATAGCAGATTTTGCTATCGCCGACCGCACCGTTTCAAAAACCAGTCTTCGAAAAGGATGAAAGACAGCGAATATTTGCTATCTGCTATTTGTCATTTGTAATCGCCGCGAAGCGGTGCCGCCATGCTTCCTTGGTTTCGTTCGGAACAAATTCCTCTCTATCTGGCCCCAATGGCCGGAGTAACGGATTCCGTTTTTCGCCGGTTGTGCAAAGAACACGGCGCTGATGTGGTCGTTACCGAATTCGTTTCGGCTGATGGTATTCTCCATCGAAACCAGCGGACTCGCGAGATGCTCGCATTTCGGCCGGAAGAACGGCCGATCGGAGTCCAGCTCTTTGGTGCCGACCCGGAAAAGATGGCAGACGCGGCAAGAGCTGTAGTTGATTGGGTGCAACCCGATTTCATTGACCTAAACTTCGGTTGTCCGGTCAATAAAGTCGTTTGCCGCCAGGGCGGCTCGGCCCTTCTCCGCGATTGTCCTCTTCTAGAGCGAGTCGCTTCGCGCGTCGTGCAAGCGCTTGAGCCGGTCCCGGTCACCGCCAAAATCCGCCTCGGTTGGGATGCCTCCTCCATTAATGCGATCCAGACCGCACGCATTCTGGAAGATACTGGGATCTGCGCTCTTGCGGTGCACGGGCGAACCAGAGAACAGGGATACTCCGGTTTTGCCGACTGGGACCAAATCGCACGCGTCGCTGAAGCGGTGGCAATCCCGGTAATCGGAAATGGCGATCTTCGTACGGTAGAGGAAGTAAGTGCACGGCTGGCACAAACAAAGGTCCGAGGCGTAATGCTCGGTCGAGCGGTAATGACCAACCCTTGGTTGTTTCATCAGATCAAACTGTTCTTGAATTCCGGCGGGCTGCTTCCGGAGCCATCTTTAAACCAGCGCTGGGACCATGTCCTCCGCCACTGCCGGCTAGCGGTCCTGGAAAGCGGTTCGGAGTGTTTTGTGATCTCGTCGCTGCGAAGCCGTCTAATGGCTTACTCGAAAGGCATGCCGGACGGCCGGTCGCTCCGCGAAGCGTTTCAACGAGTAACTGCAATTGAGGAAATCGAGAGGATTGCTTCTCGACACATGGAGGATCAACTTAGCCGGAAACCCGTCCTGGTGACCGTCTAACTTAATCGTTCTCGTCCTGGAGCTCGGACGGAAGCCAATAACGTGTCGACTACGGATCCGCGTCAGTTTCTTCAGGCTCCGGAAAGCTGCTCTTCGATGATGAGGGACGGAACGAAATGGCCGCGAGAAAATTCACGGATCGATCCGCTTTCCGATTGCTGAATTCAACGCGACGTCTCAATATGGCTGCGTGATCGAGCGAAAGGCCGGGGAGAGGTTCTCCTGTTCACTCCGTTTTGAGCGAAAACTTTACCAACAGGGGCTCCAACGTATCGCTGGAATCGATGAGGCGGGACGCGGACCTTTAGCCGGACCGGTAATCGCCGCTGCGGTCATACTGCCACCAAACTTCCGGCTTCGCGGGCTCAACGACTCCAAACAACTCTCATGTCTGGCTCGTGAATCCTATTATGAGGCGCTGGTTTCGAACCCCGAAGTTATATTCGGAATCGGTCTGGCTTCGGTTGCAGAAATCGATCAGGTCAACATCCTTCGCGCGACCCACCTGGCCATGCAGAGAGCCGTGTCCGGTTTGGTATCCCTTCCGGAACATCTCCTTGTCGACGGTTTGCCGGTCTCGGCTTTTTCGCTGCCTCAGACAGCAATCGTCGATGGCGATGCCCGATCGTTCAGCATTGCGGCCGCCAGCGTGATTGCGAAAGTTACGCGCGATCGTATGATGATGAGCTGGCATGAGGAGTTTCCGGTTTACGAATTTGCTCGCAACAAAGGGTATGGCACGCCAGAACATCTTGAGAAATTGCGCTCGCACGGACCTTGTCTCCTCCACCGCCGAACGTTTGCGCCGGTGGCTCAAACCTATCTGCCGCTTTAGCCGATATTTTCGTCCAGGTCCGACAACTGCGGCACACCTGCGCGTTGGCCGACGAGGAGAACAGATCGCCGTCGGTTTCTTACGAAAATCAGGATACAAACTTCTTTTTCGTAATTTCCGCGCCAAATGCGGAGGTGAGATCGATCTTGTCTGCCGGGATCGGGAGGCGAAAGTCCTGGTGTTCGTGGAGGTCAAAACCAGAACAACCAATCTTTTTGGCGATCCCCACGAGGCGGTTACTCTTCGGCAACAAGACAGCATCATCCGTGCAGCCAAGGAATGGCTTCGGCTGCTCGATGACGCAGATATCCCGTATCGATTCGACATTGTCGAAGTCGTGATGGAACCGCGAAGAGCAGTGCGGTTGATTCGCAATGCGTTTCAGATCCGCGAAGATATCTACTTCTGAGCGCGATGGAGTTTGTTGATTATCTCGTGGTCGGCCAAGGACTGGCGGGCAGTCTCTTAACGCACTTGCTCCAGGAAAGGGGCCGCTCCGTCATCGTCGTCGATAACGATCATCGGCACGCCGCCTCCAGAGCGGCCGGCGGAATTATCAATCCGATCACTGGCAAACGACTAAACCGGCCTGCCTTGATCGATGAATTGCTAAAGCGCGTGTTCGCTGTCTATCCAAGAATCGAGGCACAACTCGCCGTGCCACTCTTTCGTCAGCGAACGGTCCTTCGACTGCTCCAGAACGATGAAGAGGCAGAACGCTGGACATGCCAATCTAGCTTGTTGGAATACGGTAAATACCTGTCCAATATTCCGCCAAGCCCGTTCCCGCTGTTCCGAAACAATTTTGGCGTATTCGAGGTGATCCAAGCGGCGCAGTTGGATATCCGCCGACTAATCCTGCGTGTGAGAGAGTTCCTGCTTGCTCAGCAATCCGTTGTCAATGAGCCGTTCAGTTACGGGGATCTAAATATTTTCCGGGATCGCATTCGGTGGAAGCGATTTACCGCCCGATATGCCATCTTCTGTGAGGGGTATCGAATGGCGCACAATCCTTACTTTAGTGAGCTCGAATTAAATCCCGCCAAAGGGGAGACGCTGACCTTAGCGACTTCGGGTTTTGCAGAAGATAGAATCGTCCAACACGGAAAATGGATCTTTCGGAATTTGAACGGAGAAGTTCTGGCGGGGACGAATTATCAATGGGACACGCTTAACGAAGAGCCAACCAAAGCGGCTAGAAATGAAATCGAGCAAGCAATTCGCGAATTCTTCATTTCTGATTTCGAAATCGTCGATCAACGAGCAGGGGTTCGTTCGGTCGTGCGAGTAGACAATCGACCTGTAGTCGGAGTTCATCCGCGATGGCCCCGGTTGGCGATCCTCAACGGACTGGGGTCGAAAGGCGCTTTGCAGGCGCCGTTCGCTGCACAAGAACTCGTCTCCGCCCTCGAAGAAGGAAAGCCGATCTTGAAAGAAATCGACCTATGTCGTCCATCCCTTTGGAATTTAGCGAGACGAAATTGACCCGCTTAGCCGGGGACTGGATTACCGCAGCGATTGGCAACGGTTCTATAGCCATCGACGCGACTGTTGGCAACGGATATGATACACTGTTTCTTGCCCACGCGGTCGGTTCGTCCGGCCAAGTAATCGGCTTCGATGTTCAGAAAGCCGCCCTAAAGAATGCATCCGAACTTTTGCGCTTCACTGGCATGATCGACCGCGTCCGTCTGGTCTTAGGTTGCCACTCGGGAATCGAAGATTATCTGCGGAACGGCCGACCAATACAGGTTGCAATGTTTAACCTCGGATATTTACCGAGGGGAGATCGCTCGATCGTGACAAGAGCGGCCACGACACTTGCGGCGATTGGTGGCTTGCTCCGCCACCTGAGCATCGGCGGTCGGATAACGATTCTTTCCTATCGAGGCCATAGCGGTGGCCCGGAAGAATACGAAGAAGTAAAGCGATACTTGGATTCGGCAACAAACGTTCTCGTTCGAGAAATCGCTGGCCAATTGGATTCTGAAATTGCCCCGCGTCTGTTCCTTCTGGAAAAAAAATCGGGTCCAAAATGACCACGGCGGTCCCAGGGAACGCCGACGCGCCGACACGTCGGACCAGGCGGCCGGAGTTCAGACAACGGGCGAAGTTGGATAGGTCGCTGGGGGGCCTCAACAAAAAGACGTTGGAACCGATAATTTCTAATCTGATTCTAAATTTCTGAATTCTAGGTTCTCAATTGTACATGTCATCATCGTCGTTTTTTTGCTGTGGAGTTTGACATTTGCGCCGACCTGAAGGAATACTGTCCTCAAGTTGTTACTGATGAGGGTTTCACCCGGAGCGAAAGCTTCAGGGTGAGCACAAGTGAAAGGTGAAACCCTTATGGAACACGAAACAGTAAGAAAAGAAGTCGCAGGGACTAAGCGCACACTCACGGTACTGGCGGGCTCCAGTGCCCTAATCGGAGTGATTGCGGCGATCGTCCGAGCTGTCGCTGGATCACAAATCCACGACTATACACATCCCGTGATCGGCCTCTTGGGCATCGGGATGATTCTGAGTCTGTTCGTCGCGTTGCTTGCACTCAATACGAGACTGCAAGTCGCGTTTGACGAGTCAGGCTATGAGCCGGCGACAGAAAATGAACAAAACTAAAAGTGGAACAACAAAATGTTCCCCCCCTCCCCTGGAACTAAACGAGAAATCAAAACAAACGGAGGGAAAATGGATCTATACACATTACTTATCGCGCAAAGCTTGAGTGGACGGAAAACTCAGGCAGCCGACGAACACCCATCTCAGCAGGAATTTTTGCCGACGATCGACTTCAGCCTGTTGGCCGAAGTGCGTCGGGAACAGAGCGAGGAAGCTCGCGGAGAAGGGCGATTTGTGCCAGGCGCCGCTATTCGAGCGACTGCGTAATCGTCAGCCTATGAAAACTTGGTTCGCTGGAACTGCATGCCAGCTCCTGGCATGCAGTCTTCCGGCGCTGCCGGTACCCGATGGCAACAACCAATAGCAAGTAGCAGACCCGCCCGCAGCGCTACGCGTAGCGTTGCGGGCGGATATTGGCTATTGGCTATTCCTCGAAGTCGAGGTATTCGTAGCCACTCAATTGCGGAATACGAATCGCGGAGTCCGCAATTCGAAATTCGATTTGCCTCGGTATGATGTCTCTGAAGTATTTCTCCCCATTGCTTCTTCTTCTCGTGAACACACTCACGAGTCGGGCAGAACAAGTCGTAGAGGGATATGCAGTTCTAAGAGGAAAAGATTATGCCTTCCAGCTGAAGGCTCCCAGGAATTGGGTCCTCGATAACGAGTCCGGACACGATCAAGGATTGAACGTAGTTTTCTATCCAAAGAACTCAAGCTGGGCATCTAGTTCAGCGATTTGTTACGCACGAATCCGGACCCTGGATGACACCGTGAAGTCAATCGAGGATCAGGTCAAAGACACTTTGAAGGTGTTTCGCGAGAACGGCAGCATTGGCGTCCAGGCGAAATACGTCAAGACCCTGACTACTCGGGATGCGAGCAAGGCCAAAATCTATTACTTCTCGGAAGACAAATACGGAAACTACGAGGCAACCGCCTACTATCAGTCGAAAGACTCAATTCACTTTGTGACTTTGTCTTGTCCCAGCCGGCAAAGCTTTGAATATTCATTGGCTGCGTTCGATGCGCTGGTCACTTCATACGAAGATTTGACCAAGCCTTCGACGACTGACACTAATCCGCCGCCGTGGCGCAATTAGCCGCTCTTCGAGCGGAGACCGACGACAACCAGAAATACTCCCCCGCCTACCGCAATCCAGCCAAGGACGGGCGGTATCGGAATGGTCTCAGTCTCTTTGGTCGTCGCTTGAATCGGGCCCAAATCGATCACCTTCTTTTTCGTCGTGTAAGTAACTCCTTGATAAATCAGCGCAGCAGCCCCGAGGAGAATCAATACGACACCGGCGATTAACATTATCTTCACTGAATCTCCTGTATATAGACAACGAACGTCAGCGAACGTCAACGAACGTCAACGAACGTCAGTGAACGTTAGCGAACGTCAGCGAACGTCAGTGAACACCAACGAACGTCAGCGAACGTCAACGAACGTCA
>JBEEIB010000018.1:0-5897 GCA_041167675.1 Verrucomicrobiota bacterium | reverse complement strand
GAACCATTGTGTATGCCAGACAAGATCGATATCGGGGTCCTGCGCGGTGGTCGGGGCTAGACTCAAATTATTTAACTGCATGAAAACTTTGTAACAGGGCGCGGCCACGGAACACGGCGCGGATGTGACTTTCGTGATGCTGGAACTGAGAATGTCTAGCGGCGGCATGTTTGCGCTGCTGGTTCCGGCGACTTCGTATTTGCCGTCCCCGGTTGGATCGAGCACTCCGTTAAACGGCGTGATTCCCGGAATACTCACCAGCGATGGCGAAGCGAACAATCCAGTGCCGCCGTTTTGATGAACGTACATGGCGTGACCCGCCAACAAACCACTGAGGTTGTTCGAATCGGCATAACTAATATGCGCTTCACCTTTCGGTCCGGTGCGCATTTGCAAATAGTCGCCCAGCGCGCGACTAGCGTTGGCGCATTGGCCGCCGACCAAAGTTTGAACAGCGCCACGGTGAACATGGTGCGCACTGGCGCGAACCGGCGGAGTGAAAACAACCCCGCTGGGATCGTGGGCGTTGAGCGACTGAACCACCCAAACACTCCACAAGCCATTAACCGAATCCGGGCCATTGATATTTTTGCCTTGTGAGGGAGGAATCAACGCGTTTTGGCCGCAGCTCTGATCGTCCGGATTGCTCAGCGCGGGCGTGCCATACCAAGCAGGCGTTCTCCGCCGTCAGGTTTTCCTTTTTTTACCGGGAAATGTTTCTCTCTAATGGGAAAAGCCTCGCCTCTTGCACGGTATTGTGTCTGAAATCTTTACCCTAATCGTCCAGGACATGACC
Source organism: Verrucomicrobiota bacterium (assembly GCA_041167675.1). Lineage (GTDB taxonomy): Bacteria > Verrucomicrobiota > Verrucomicrobiia > Chthoniobacterales > JAFAMB01 > DASTDH01. The sequence continues at coordinate 5,101 of JBEEIB010000018.1, read as the reverse complement.
AAAACCTCCAGCACCGAGAGCCGTCCGAAAAGGGCACCTTTGAAAGCCAGACCACGCATAGATAACAGTTCGATAGTTGTAAACAATGAAGAGGAAAGCGAAGGGCAGGGCATTCTGGAAAGTTTTTCGAAACTTCCTCGGACGGAACGTGAATTGATTCGGCGCCTTTTGGAAAAGTTCGACGCGGACGGGGTTGGTGTGATCAGGTTCCCGATTCCGTTTGGCCGCGACAAGATTAAAGACCGCCGACAGTTCCTTTTGCCGATCTACCGATTGATCCGGTATCACCGCCTAAATTTCGACACCGTCGTCGATGGCGCTATTCGCTCAACGTACATGCCTTGGATAGAGTCGATCACAACGATAAAAAGTGGCGAGCAAGAAGAACTCGAGCTTCGACTCAACGGAAGTTACGAGAAAATCTGGCGTACGCTGAAGGAGAGCCTGGGCAACAGTGTGCGGCTCAAAAGCCAATACTCTAGCCGGCTTTATCAGTGGGCGAAGCAGAACTTAAAGATCGGAAGGAGGCGCGTGACCGTAACGGGGTTACGGAAAATATTGGGCTTGGAAGACATCCGCGATGAATCAGGTAACCTCGTCCAGGAGGCGCCTCTTGGAAATTGGGCCAACGTCAAGCAGCGTGCCCTGGATCAGGCCCTTAACGAGATCAATGCACACAGCGACATTGAGTTGAAAGTCGTGTTTACTGGCAGAGGCAACTATCGCAAGGTCAATAGTCTTGGATTTCGTATTAAGGCTAAAAAGAATATCCCGGTTTAAGGAAAGCATATAAAGAAAAGGTCGTGATAGATTGACTTTGGGCAGAAGTCTTTTCTTTTGTTTAACACCGTGAGTGCGAGGCGAAAACTTGACCCGGCGAACGTGGTGAAGGTCTGGAAGCTGGATGAAGAGGAGCTGGCTGCTATACGCTTGATCGCCGGACGCGAACCGCATCCGTATAATTTTGCGGAGTCGGATGCAGCGGCACATCTTTCGCTGGAGGATTTTCTGCGTGAATTACAGGAAACCTTTCCCTTCGCGCAAACCGATATTCTCGATAAATGGAACGTTTCTTCGTTCAACGCGGAACTGTTTAACCACTACATCGATCGTGAGCAACTCGCTGTGCCGGGGATTTTGAGCGCCAGGACGACCGCCAAACTTATTGTGTACTGCCTTCGCATCATGGAGTCCGAGCATGAACTTTTGCAGGCAGGATGGGCTCGCTCCTTGCGTCGTGTGCGGACAGATGCTCAGGATCTCGTCAACTCTTTGGGGGCGCGCAGTGCACGGGTGGATCCGGCCAGAGCCGGGAGCAGACTGGACTATAGCCTGCAATTCTGCGCAGCCCTGCGCAACCCCGTGGTCCGGGAGGGCGTTAACAATGCGGCGGTTCATCGTTGGGGCCTTCCGGGGGAGAAAGAGGAGAAAGGCCCAAGCAGAGCTTAGGGCAAGTATCTATTGGGGGGTGTTGGCGTGCTATATAGAGGAGGCATCGCTGTACACGACGACTGATGGCGACCACAATTGAAGTGGGCATTTTAATCGTGACGAAACGATTTCAATAACCAAGTATGTCCAGTATGAATCGGCCTTTGATTCTTTTTTTTAGCGCGTTTCTGAATGCAACACTTTGTGTTTTAAGTTGTTACGCTGCGACCGACCCGAACCAAAGCTCGCTCGATCCGCCGATGGGTCAGGAATCTGACCAGGCGAAGAAGGACGCCTTAAGTAAAAGAGTTGTGCGGATGCCCCTCAATCAGAATGAGCCGACCGAAGTGAAGGTAGGCCTGCAGGGGATAACGACTCTCCAGTTTCCAGCCAAAATCGAGGCAATCAATGGGTACGGATTTGCGCTGCAGCCTAATCCTGACACGGATGCTTTCAGCCTCACGTACGATAAAGGGACAAACTTCTTTTCACTGAAAGCGTTGAGGGCCGGGGTAAGCGCAAATCTCACCGTCGTCATCAATGAAAAAGTTTACTGTTTTTTCTGCGAGCAGGACAATGATCCGAGTTTCGTAATGATCTTTGATGCACCGGGTGAGCCATCCGCTGCGACGGGTGCAGCCCAGGTGCAATCCGCTCCCGAAAAAAACGAGGTCAGCCGGGACCAACTGGTCGGGTTCCTTGGTAAGCTAAAAGACTACTTGAGGTTAAAGGCTCTGTCGGCGGACTCGATTTCGACGTTGAACGTCGCAGAGCCGAACAAGAAGTCTGAGATCGGAGAAATCGAGACTGTAATCAAGCGGGTCGTTCGCGATGACTCGCTCGGTCTGGTGGGGTTCGATGTTGCCCTCTCCAACCGGGGCCAGTCGGATTACTATCTGGACCCTGAGGGATTTGCCGTTCAGGTCGGCAATGCGAGGTACGAGGAAACGATCTCGGATTGCGGGGGCATTGTGCCGGCCGGGACCTCTGTGTCGGCTTTCTTTGTGGTGAGCGAAGCTGCGAACGGCGGACAAAACGAGCTGGCGGTGGATCAGAATTTCAATTTGCAGATCCGGGCCTCAGGCTCGGCTAGCAATTCGCCCCTCACGGAGAATTTCGTAGAGCCACCGCAAGATCGGTTGCCGGTAGCTAACGCCGGCAAGGAGAGCGGGGTCAAAGTGCACAACGGAGTAAAAGATTCCCCGAAAGAAGTTAAGGAAACTCCGAAGAAGGCGAAGGAAGCCGCTGCGCCAGTGGGCACCAAGGATCGCACCGTCAAAACGGGCGACTCGGTCGCGAAAAAACACTGGTACGATTTATTCCGCCGCGGCAATAGCGTCACTGCTGACTAGGGCCGATGTGGAAAAGAAAAAATCGCGGGTTTAGCGGCACCGTCGAAGGAGTCGAGCTGCAAGTCTTGATTCAGATGGCCTGCATCGGCGGGCAAACCTCGACGATCACGGCCTCTCGAGGCAATCAGAAGGGCTATCTCTATATCGTGCGGGGACGCCCATTGCATGCAAGTGCGGCTGGCGTGGCCGGACAGGAGGCCCTTAATGAACTGCTCTCCTGGAGAGGGGGAAGGCTTGATTGGCGTCAGGGGGTTCCGCGCAATCTCACACAGAGCCTTTCTGGTAGCCACGACGCGCTGCTCCTGGAAGCAATGCGTGTTCTGGACGAACGATCCGATGGCCTGGAAGACCCTGAGGTCGACCAAAAAGGGAACGTAGAACTCTCGCGTGGCAGCGCCGCGGCTATTCTGGAGTTGATCTACGCTAGACGCAGGCAGGAGCGTTGGCTGACCAGGACAAAAAGGATCCTGATCGGGTTGGCGGCCGTCATGGTCACGATCCTATCAGGGTTTTTGGTCTTTCGAAGCGACGTGGGGCATCGGTGGCTAAACGGGTTCTGGATAACGATCAACGGATTCCATCCGCAACCCGTGCCCAAGTACTATGGTGCCCCAGCCAGGATCGATGCCGGGGAATTCTTTTATCAGGATGGCGAGAGGCGAACTTTGCAAGCTTACGAGATTGATCGCGTTGAGGTGACGATTGGCCAATACGCCGAGTTCCTGAGGGCGGTGGGCTCAAGCACCGAGTACGACCACCCGAATCAAGCCTTGAAAAAGGGCCATTCGAACGCGAAGTGGGACGAACTTTACCAGGCGGCCGTCGCTGGACTGGAATTTGAGGGCGCTCGGCTGAGCGTGAACGATCCGGCCGTCTATCTGGATTGGTTTGATGCGTTGGCTTACGCGCGCTGGAAACGCAGACGTTTGCCCAGCGAGGAGGAATGGGAGAAGGCCGCGCGGGGGACTGACGGCAGGAGGTTTCCGTGGGGATCTGACGAACGGACGGGCGCAGCGAATATTTATGAGGGAGACGCTGCTAAAAAGTGGTCTGAACCGACCGCCTATCCCTTGGACCAAAGTGTGTACGGCATCTATGATATGGCCGGAAACGTATCTGAATGGACAGAGACGATCGATGTCAAAACTGAACTCCCCGTGGTTCGCGGTGGAAATTTCGGCAACTCGAGCGCTGAGATCACGAGGCGAGTCGTCAATCAACCCTTCACGACACAAAGCGATCGAATTGGTTTCCGGACGGCGCGGAGTCTGCCATAGGCTTTGTGGAAATCGTGCCGGTTTGCTACGTTGGCATCTAGCCAGAACCGGGCACATCTTGAATGTTAAAACTGTACGCGAAACGTTTTATGCATTGCGTTTGATCCTGGCGGTTAGTAAAACGAACTGAGCTGTAAGCCTCTTAGCGGCTTTTTTAGTCCATGCGTGTGCCAACATTGCGACAATTTTCATTACGCGTTTTACCCGGAATCTGTTGGCTGGGCGCCTTGGTGGCTCGATTGGAACGGAGGTGGGCCCGATGGCGATGGTGATCAATTACGCTGACAAGAGAGTGGAGATCAAAATTGTCTACTACGGGCCCGCTGCCGCGGGCAAGACCACCAGTTTGCAATACCTGGCGTCCAGCCTCAAGGTCGAAGTAGTCGACATGGATTTTCGTTCAGAGAGCGACAACGATCGTACTGTGTATTTTGAATTCGCCCCCCTCATCCAGAAATTTGGCAAATGGAGCGTGAAATTCAATTTTTTCACGCTGCCAGGCCAAGTGCGATTAGCTAGAACTCGGGCTCTGGTTTTGAGTGGCGCCCAAGGAATAGTCTTCGTGGCTGATTCGCAGTATCACGCGGTAGAGGAGAACTTGCGGATGCTGACCGACTTGCAGGACAATTTGAGTAGGGATGATCTGGTGCTGCAGGGCTTGAGCGCCAGGACCGAAAGGGTGGTCCCGATCGTGTTGTTCTACAACAAACGAGACCTTCCGGACATCATGCCTGTAGAATATATGGACGCCACCTTTGGCCTGCGAACGTGGAAGGTGCCTAGGCTATCTGGCGCAGCTCTGACTGGTCAAAATGTGCTCAAAGCGGCGGATTTGCTTACGTCAAATCTCATGCGAGAATTGGCCGGAAGACTCGGCTTGGAGGAAAAGGAGGATTCGGAGTGAGCGGATGGGCGCCTGAGGTTGCCTCCGCTGGCGTCGGATCCACGTCATTCTCTCGCGAAAACTTATGGTTAAGCTGGTCAAGCGGAAGAACGGAACGGCGGCATTCACCCTCTTAGAGACGGTCGCCGTATTGGCCA
>JBEEIB010000017.1:0-3061 GCA_041167675.1 Verrucomicrobiota bacterium | reverse complement strand
AACACCTCGAACGAGCAATTTAATGATTGGCTAAATCGGTCGAAAGCAGATCTTCGCATGCTTATCACCTCGAAGCCTGAGGGTCCCTATCCGTACGCCGGCGTGCCGTGGTTCAGCACTGTGTTTGGTCGAGATGGCATCATCACGGCGCTTGAATGCCTATGGTTTAGTCCGGAAGTGGCGAAAGGAGTTCTGAACTATTTAGCAGCGACTCAAGCTACCGAAATTGACCCGGAGAGAGATTCAGAGCCGGGCAAGATTCTTCACGAGGCTCGTGAGGGAGAAATGGCGCGAATTGGAGAAGTCCCGTTCCGCCGATATTATGGCAGCGTTGATTCTACTCCTTTGTTTTTAGTTCTGGCCGCCGCCTACTTCGAACGGACAGGCGACAGCGAATTGATGCGCTCTATCTGGAAGAACATTCAATTAGCGCTCGATTGGCTCGACAACTTCGGAGATCGAGATGGCGATGGATTCGTGGAGTATGCGCGGCTCTCCTCGAATGGTTTGGTTCAGCAGGGTTGGAAGGACTCTCATGATTCTGTATTTCACGCCGACGGCAGACTCGCCGAAGGCCCGATCGCTCTCTGCGAAGTCCAGGCTTACGTCTACGCTGCGAAACGGGGGATTGGTGCAGTAGCGGCTGCATTGGGTTACCATGAACAGGGGAAAGAGCTGGAACGCGAGGCTGAAGCATTACGGACCCGATTCCACGAGGCGTTCTGGTGTGAGGAGATGTCCTTGTACGCTCTGGCCCTCGATAAAGAAAAGCGCCAATGCCAAGTGCGCAGCTCTAATGCAGGCCAATGTCTCTTTTCTGGAATTGCCAGCGCCAAACACGCCCACCGAATTGCAGAGAGGCTATTGTCCAGTGCATTCTTCTCCGGGTGGGGAATCCGCACAATCGCTAGTTCAGAAGTCCGTTACAATCCGATGTCCTATCACAACGGGTCCGTCTGGCCACACGATAGCGCGTTAATCGCCTACGGCTTGTGGCAAACCGAAGGGAAGGACTTGCCGTGTAAGGTTCTAACCGGACTCTTTGATGCTTCAATCTTTCTTGAGTCCCACAGGCTTCCAGAGCTTTTTTGCGGCTTCTCGCGAAGCCCTGGAAAGGGGCCAACGTTGTACCCCGTCGCATGCGCTCCGCAGGCTTGGGCCGCAGGCGCAGTGTTCCTGGTGCTCCAAAGCTGCCTCGGCCTCAGTGTCCACGCCGCCGAATCGAGGATCTGCTTATCTTATCCCTGTTTGCCGGAATCAATCCAAGCTGTCAGGATTCAAAATCTTTGCGTCGGTGGGAACTCCATTGATCTCGAGGTGAGGCGAAACGCACAGAACGTAGCTGTGGACATCCTGCGTCGCACAGGAAACCTTCAGGTTCGCACGATCAGTTGAAATATCCAGATGACGCCCTTGGGGCATTTAGACCGATCCAGACTGATCGCGACAACTTTACCTCAACGGCGACACGTTTTGCTTCTGCCAAGTTTAGAAAGGCGTTTCTCAAGCTCCCCGAAGAACGACTTGCGAGCAGCAAAAAGAGGGCTGGAAGATTGCGCATCGGCGCGTTTTTCTACGATTAGTCGACGCGCCGTTGACCGTCCTCGCATTGTGACCCAGGAAAAAGGCTTTTCCGAAGAATATCTTCGGGTTCCTCGGTTTCCGTGAGGCAGGCGGCTTGATGACCCCAACCAGTTAGTTCCGAACTTCAACCGCTTCGTCAGTAGGTCCTCTCAGAATGTTTGCGGGATCATGGAACGCTTCGTGTTTGACGAGCAAATAGATGCCCGGATGGCAGACAAGGAGCTTCGCTGCGAAGTGATCAAGGCGTTTGCTCGAATCGACCGAGAGCGTTAGATTCCTCGGGGATTTCTGGCGGCTACGGCTGTTCCGAACGGCGGTGGTATGGCCACCGGTTGGTCATTGGACTCGCTCACAAAAGTTCCTTTACGAACGACAGACCCACTGGAAATCTAACGCTCTCCGTCTTCCGAGCACCAGGGGTGCGAAAGAGACCAGACAAGAACGATGAAAATTGCCCAGATTGCTCCTCTTTATGAGAGCGTTCCCCCAAAACTTTATGGCGGCACGGAAAGAATCGTTTCTTACCTGACCGAGGAACTAGTAGCGAGAAACCACGATGTTACGCTTTTCGCCAGCGCAGATTCTGTGACGCGTGCGCGGCTGGTCCCAGCTTCGGAATCAGCATTGCGGCTCAGTCCAACGCCAGTTGTTGACACGGTGGCGCACTACATTCGTCTGCTCGAACTCGTCTTTCGGGAGGCGCATCAGTTCGATGTTTTGCACTTCCACATCGACTACCTTCATTTTCCATTTACAAAGCGGCAGCCTGTCCCCACTGTCACTACCCTTCATGGCAAGCTTTCTATTCCTGATTTGGTGCCACTGTACAAGGAATTCCGCGAGATGAACGTCGTGTCGATTTCAGATGCGCAGCGACAACCATTACCATGGATCGGATGGTGTGGCACGGTCTATCACGGCATCCCAGAAAATCTCTATCACTTTCATGAAACACCGGGCGAATACCTGGCGTTCCTGGGGCGGATCTGTCCGGAAAAGCGCGTAGATCGCGCGATCGAAATTGCAAAGAGGTCTGGGCGCAAACTAAAGATCGCTGCGAAGGTGGATCCAGCTGATCGCGAGTATTTCTCTGACTATATAAAGCCTTTATTAAACCATCCATTGATCGAGCTGACTGGAGAAATTGGAGAAGACCAGAAAGACGAATTTCTCGCAAACGCCCTCGCGCTATTGTTCCCCATCGACTGGCCTGAACCGTTTGGCTTGGTTCTAATCGAGGCGATGGCCTGTGGCACACCGGTCATTGCGTACAACGAGGGAGCCGTCCCGGAAATCATTGAGGATGGGAAAACCGGTTTTATCGTCGACAATCTGAACGATGCCGTCGCAGCGGTCGATCGACTTGGCTTGATCGACAGAAAGAGTTGCAGGAAGGAATTTGAGAAGAGATTTAGCGCGCACCGGATGACCTCCGATTACCTTGCGATCTACGAACGGATCCGGTCCGAAGGTGAAG
>JBEEIB010000016.1:0-23090 GCA_041167675.1 Verrucomicrobiota bacterium | reverse complement strand
CGGAGGGAACAGGGGACACAAGACGCTGAACGGCGACACGGATCAGCGGCGACTGTCCCGTTACGTTCAGTGTCAGATAAGGCCGGAGCGTTGGCGCGGAGCGACCGAGTGTGCCACCTCACCGATCGCAGTCGCCATCGGTCTGCAACGCGGTGGCGACTGCGATCTTTGGTGACATTGAAACAAGCAGCGCTGTCTGAGTTCTTAGGCCTCGCCGAAGCGATAGTCATAGCGGGACAGTCGCCGCTACCGAAAACCTGCGCGCGTGCTACCCGGAAGGGATCGCACAACGTCCTTCTCTCAAAGATACCGCCCAAGCTTCTCGGGACGGCGAGCGATAGCGAGCGCCTCTCGTCGTTATTCTCTAATCGCTCCGGCAGATATTCCTGCCACTATGCGGGACTGAAATATACCACGGTCATATTCGGCCTTGTGCAGCCACGATACTATTCTTTTATACCAAGCTTCTTAATCTCGACAGCTGCATGGTTAAGCGAAGCATCGATGCTGTCCTGGGAGATGAGCGCCTTTTGTATGGCGGCTCGAGTTATTTGCGAAACGATTGGATACCTCGCACCGCCTTCCAACGTTCTAGCTCGTGCGGCCTCCATTTGCGATATAAACGGCCGCAGGTCTGGTTGCGCTTCGGCTTGCTTTCGCGCAACATCGCGAACGGAGGAAATGTAATTGCAAGTCTGGCAAAATTTCAGAAGGCGCTCCGGCTCTTGTGCGAATGCGACAAACTTCAATGCAGCGCTTTCAGTCTTCTTGTCATTTTTCATGACACACCAAACTTCACCTCCCAATGCCACGACCGGTGTTTCGCCGGTTTTGGGAACCGGAATTGGGACGATTCCATAATCTATACCACTTCGCTTTACCGCTCGTAACATCCATGGACCGCTGACCATCATCGCCGCTCTGCCGCCGATAAACTGGTCGGCAACATCTCCGCCACTCCAGTTCAGGACGTCGCGCGACGCATACCCATTCTGGACTAGATCAACCCATAGTTTCAGAGCTTGTTTAGCTTGGTCAGAACCCAGATAGAGCAGACTGCCACCGTTACTCCAAAGAAACGCTTCCCACGTGCCGGTACAATCTTCGGTATTTGTTGCTGGAAAAGCGATTCCGTAAACAGGAGCCTTCGTCAATCTCTTAGCCGATTGAATCAAATCGTCCCAGGTCTTCGGCGGTTCCTGAATTCCGGCATCCGAGAACATTTTTTTATTGTAATATAACCCTACACCATTGCTGCCGATTGGAATTCCGTAAACGTGATCTCGGTCGCTTATCGTTTTTTTTACTTCATCATAAATATTCTTCCAATCAGGGAATTGAGACAAACTTGGAAAGATATCCGCTAAGACACCGGCTTTGGCAGCGCGAAGTACATCAGGATTGTCTAACGCTGCTATTGCCGGCGGCTGGTGAACGGCGGCGGTTTGTAAAGTCCGGCTGAGTAATTCTCCAAAAGGGACAAGGGTTAGTCGGACCTTAATATCCGGATTACTCTGCTGGAACGCGGTCACAACCTCACTCAATGCTTGCTGTTGGTCCTGCACGCCGAAATAGTGCAATATTTCAATAGTAACCTCCTCGGCTTGAGTACCACCGAGCCAAAACAAAAACGCAAAGCAGACCAGAAGACCGCTGAACCGTTTATCTTTGATTCTTTTGACGCGGGATGTTGGTTTCACGTTTGTTCTGCTTGAAGACCGGATTGCGGACAAGGAGCTACTTGTTTAGGCAGATTAAGAAACTAGCGTCAAAGTTTATTAATTTTGTCCTGATTTCCGCCGCGCTTTTGGTCTCGACTAATTAAAGCCGCTCATCAATCACTTTGACTTTGATCAGAACGGCCGCAACTACGCTGCCTTCCGGCCGCCCCGGGTCACGGACGCTTGTCTCCCGAACTTAAAGTGTCGAGGTTTCGAAGTTTCAAGCATCGGTGGCATTTCAAATTGACCCAATGATGGTTTCTACTCGCTTCTGCAGACGTTCGAAATGGGAGCCGCGCCAGTAGATTTGTCCACATTTTGGGCAGCGGCGAAAATCGTGATAGTAAAGGCGAGTCAAAGGCTCCAGTTTTTCCAGCACCGTCTCCTTCGGAACCGGGTTCAATGGTTCATTACACCGAAGGCAACGCTGAAACGGTGCAAGTTTTTCAGTTAAATTGAATCGTTTGATCACTTCCACCGTTTGTTCAATCGAATGTTGCGATCGCGGATAGTACCCCGTTTGTACCACCCGGTGCATCAAGAGCCGGCGATCACGGGTTAGTAGCGCTCGGCGTTCTCGCACCATGGTAACCAGTAACTCGCTATCCCGCGCATCGGGCCGGTAATCGACATCAATTCCGAGCAGGCGGAGGTTTTGGGTCAGCTTTCCGAGATGCCCATCGGCAACAAAAGCCAGCACGTCACGGGCTTGAAGATGGTCGTTCGAAAATAGCTCACTTGGCGCTGGGATTGGGTAGATCTCGAGCGCGGCATTAGCGTTCAACTGAAAGGAAAAATCGACCGGCTCTCCATTTACAACGATGAGGTCCACCTCGGGATGAGGCACCCCGCACGATTCGATCACATCTTTCACCGACGCTTTGTGACTCAACACCCGTCTGACCAGGCAATTCCGTTCCTCTCGCTTGAGAAACAAGACGAGATCAGCATGAAAAGTCAGAGTGATGGTGAACGTTCCTTCCCCGCCGGTTTGGAGGTCAGGTGACGTAACCATGGCTAGCCCGCAAGTATGACACACTATAATCGAATCGGCGCGCTCATTGCGGGCTAGAAAGCTCTTAAACAGGCGCTCCACGCCCATTTAAGAGCCTGTTTCAAGATAAATGAATCAAAACAAACTGTTTCAAACTCTTCTCTCCAAAAAAAAGCAGCAGAATTGTCCGGCGTGAGCCGGAAGATTCTGCTGCCTGAGCTTGGATCGCCCAAAAATCTCTAAGGATTTTTGAGCGATCCAAGCTAGGTGCGATTCGGCGTGACCATTCCGATCAGCCAGGCTAGATTCCTGCGGCTGTGAAAGAAGTGCCCCCCTTTGGTCCGGATGACGTAGCTCTGAAGCAGGATCTTTTTGCGTTCCTCCTGGAGAATGCCACGGACCAAATTTACTTCAAAGACACCGAAGGCCGTTTCACATGCGCCAGCCGAGCGGTCGCGGAGTTTATGGGAGTGCAAAAGCCGGCCGACCTCATCGGTAGAACTGACTTTGACTTTTGGTCGGAACAAACCGCACGTGAGGCGGCAGCGGACGAAAAGCGGATCATCGAAACCGGCATACCAATGGTTGGTAAGATCGAGAAGCTCATTTATCCGAGTGGTCGAATCACCTGGGATTACACCAGCAAATTACCCCTCAGGAACTCCCGAGGCGAAATCATCGGCATCTGTGGCATTAACAAGGATTTTACGGCTGTGAAGTGCATCGAAGACGCATTGGAAGAAGAGAGGAATCGGCTCCGGGTCACCAGCGCCGAGCTTGCGGCCAAAAACGCTCAGCTTGAGGCCGATCTCCGCATGGCGCGCGAATTCCAGCTCGCTCTGTTGCCACGTAAGAATCCCACGCTCACCGGGTACAACATTTCTGGCCGTTCTCCTTTCACTTTCGCTCATTATTATCGACCGGCGGCAGCAATCGGCGGCGATTTTTTTGATTTCTTCCAGCTTTCGCAAAACCAGCTCGGCGTCTTCATCTGTGACGTGATGGGGCATGGCTTGCGAGCAGCATTGGTCACCGCGATCATTCGGGCATTGTTGGAAGAGCTTCGGCCCGCTATGACCAACGCCGGCCGGTTTCTTACCACGCTGAACCGGCGCCTCCGAACGATTCTGGAACGGGTCGATGAACCGTTCGTCTCGACGGCCTTCTATTTGATCGTCGATGCTACCAGCAAAGAGGTACAGTTCGCCAACGCCGCCCACCCGGTTCCGGTACGGCTACGCCGCCTGGAAAAAGCAGCTGAGCCGATCACGACTGACAAAGCGCAAGCCGGCCCGGCCTTGGGCCTTTTTGACGAGATCGCTTACGCCACATTCAGTTGTCCTTTCGAGCCGAACGACTGCCTGATTCTCTTCACCGACGGGCTTTATGAAGCGGATTCGCCGGAAGGCAAAGAATTTGGACGGAACGCGCTGATTTCCAGCCTCCGTCGTCTGTCCGCTCTTCCGGTGGACCAGCTTTTCCCGGCCGTCGTCGATGAGGTCTGCCGCTTTACTTCGCGACAGCAGTTTGATGACGACGTTTGCATGGTCGCGGTCGAGCGGGCAAGCGAGTAGTCCTAGCGCCGAAGCAAAAATGTTTTCCGCGATGAGAAGCCGCGAAACGCAGACGTGCCCGGCGCCCTCTTCGGTAGGCGACTGTCCCAATACACCCTTCGATTGGTGCGAACTAAGAGTTCAAACGGAGCTGCGCGCTTGGCACTACCGGAAACGCAGTCGCCTTTGCTCACCACGGCACAGGACATGCGACTCAAACCGAACCTGAACAACGCTCAAGATGGCGTCCCTATGTCGTCGAAAACCAAGCGTGCTCGCATTTTTATCGAGCAATCATCGAGCCAGCCGATGGGTTTGCTGGGTTTGAGCCGTGCAGGCAGGATGCCGAGAATGGCGACTGCAGTTTCCGGTAGCGCCAAGCGCGCAGCTCCGGGTCAATTTCGAGATCGTGTCAAAACCGGAGGCGTATTGGGACAGTCTCCGCTACCGAAGACCACGGCGCCGTCACGCCATCATTCGCTTCATCGAGCCAGTTGTCGAGCCAACCGGAACGCACGTGGTGTCAATCCCGTCCGCGCATGAAACACTCGATAAAAATGGTTCAAGCTGGCGAATCCAGATCGAATCGCAATATCGGTGACCGAATGCGGTGTCGTCTCCAGGAGCTTTTGCGCGTGATTGACTCGAACTCGAAGAATCTCATGAAGTATCGTTCGCTGAAGCTCGTCGCGAAAGGCGCGCTCCAACGATCGCCGTGGAACCCGGCTGTGAGCGACTACATCGTCCACCGATAAATTGCCTCTGGGAAAGTTCTCTTGAATGTATCCAAGGGCGTTTGCAATGTCAGGGTTATCGACCGCGAGAACCTCGGTGCTTTTTCGCGTGACCACTCCCTTTGGCGCGATGCGCTTCGGCACCTCGGGCGGTGACCCGCCATTCATCAGGTGATCGAGCAGTGCTGCTGCTTCATAAGCCATTCCCTCCAAATCGTGCCGGACGCTCGATAGCGGCACCTGTACGCAATCACAAATCACTGGATCATTGTCCACGCCCAGAACCGCCACTTCGTCTGGAATCCGAATTCCGCTTTCGATACAGGCGTCCACGATGTCTGCCGCAACGCAGTCGTTATAGCAGAAAATGCCGAGCGGATAACGCAGCGATCGGATCGTGTGGATCACCCATCTGCGCCGTAGCGTTCGGTTCATATGCCGGTTCGAGCGGGAGCTCCGTCGCGTATTTACCGGCAGCAGCCGTACACAGTCGAACCCGGCCGAGCGGATAGCACTCGCAAATCCCTGGAATCGTTCCTCGTTCACCGTGTCGTCCCAGAATGGCGCCCAGACGAAAGTCTTGAGATTTCTTTCGAGCAAATGCTCGGCCGCGAGACGGCCGATGGCCTCATTGTCCTCCATGACACACGGAATTCCGAGATCCTTTCGTACTGACGAGATCTCGACGACGGGAATGGGGGCCGAGACCACGAACTTCGCCAATTCTTCCCAATGTCCGACAAAGGAGAGAATCCCGTCGCCTTTCCAGCCGACCGGTATCGTCGCATCATAAATCATGTCAGCCACAACGTGCCAATCGTGCTCCGCCGCATACCGGGCTGCGCCATGATAGAATCCGTGGTGGGTTGAAGTCAAGGCCAGCAGAATGGTCGGTTTGCGGTGCTTCGCGCGCATTTTGCGATAATTCTGGCGTAAATTAGCAGTTCACGCCAGGACTCCTTTTCTCCTACTGTAGCAATGCAGGCGCTGCAACCGCGGACCTCCCCATGGCCCACCCCGGCCGATTCAGTGCCCGCTTGTATGTTCATCAATCTAGAAAAAGAGCGCACCGAGCAATATGAAGATGAGTCCCCCTCTGAACTCGCTGCTCACAATGCCAGCAACCGGCATTGCGGGCCGCACTTCCGCATCTGCGGATACAAATAAGGTAACGGTGGTAGCCGCAAAGACTACCAAAGGGCGCCTGTTAGTGACACTAACCTCGTTAACTACGTTCGCACTGCTGTCCGCTACCGCCACTACGGCCAAGGCGGACGATTTCGAACTGGCGATGGTGATTAAAGAGACGACCAATCCGTACTATAACGCCACGCTGGAAGGCGCCCGGATCGCCGCGAAAGAGATTGGCGGAACCGCCAATAACTATGGTCCGACGCAATCGAGCGGACAGGCGCAGGTCGAACTCATCAACAACTTGGCGGATCGCCATATCCGCGCTATTGCCATCGCCCCGAGTGATCCCGACGCGGTCGTACCCGCGATGAAGCGAGCGCAAAAACTCGGTGTTAAGGTCGTGACGTTCGACGCGGATTCGGCTCCGGAGGGACGTCCATTTTTCGTGAATCAAGCGACAAGCGATTCAATCGGCCGATTCGGCGCGCAACTATTGGTCAAAACTATGGGAGAAAAGGGAAAGGTCGCTATCGTATCCGCTCAACCCACGGCGGCGAATCAGAACGCCTGGATCAAATCCTTCCGGGACGAACTCAAGAAGTATAAGGACATCGAAATTGTGGATGAGGTCTATGGATACGATAACGAACAAAAGGCTTTCGATGCCACGGTCGCATTGACCACGAAGTATCCCGACCTGACCGGGATCTTTGCTCCGACGTGCCCCGGTCTACCTGCGGTCGCACGGGCTCTCGAGTCCGTGCACAAGGCAGGCCAGATCAAGATCTCCGGCAATTGTGTCCCGAGTATCACCAGTAAATACATGCTTGATGGCACAATCCAGGGATTTTACCTCTGGGATCCGATCAAACTCGGTTATGTCACCTACTATGCTTCCAAGTATTTCGCCGAGGGGAAAATTCAGGGAAAGCCGGGCGACTCCTTTACGATCACCGGCGGCAAGTGGCCGGGTAAATATGAGATCGACACCACCGGACAAATCATCACTGGTGAGCCGCTTCAGTTCACTCCAGAAAACGTCAAGGATTACAACTTCTAACCATCACACAAGCAATTGCGGAATGCGGATCGCGGATTGCGGAATGATAATCCGTTTCCCGCATTGTCGGCGTTCCTTAGAGAGGGGTACGATCCCACTAATATCGACGTGAAATCGGCGTCATCTGGAAAGCCCGGCGACCTTGCTTGGGCGCGAGACCTAAACAATGCCAATCCGAGTTTAGTGACTCCAGTAATTGAACTTCGCGGAATCACGAAGCGTTTCGGGCCCATTGAGGTTCTAAGTGACGTTGATCTCAGCCTGCGCGCTGGACGGGTGCATTCGCTTGCGGGTGAGAACGGAGCGGGCAAAAGCACTCTGGTCAAGATTCTGGGCGGGATCTATCAGCCGGACAATGGCCGTATCCTGAAAGATGGCACAGAAACAACGATCCTTGGCGCTGCCGGCGCACGACGCCAAGGCATCGCGGTGATTCACCAGCATCCCACCGTTTTTCCCGATTTGTCCGTTGCGGAGAACGTGTTTGTCGGTCGCCAGCCCCGGCGAATGTTGGGGGTCGACTGGGCCGCGATGACCAGCAAAGCGCAGGAACTGTTATCCAGCCTTCGCATCGAGATCGACGTTCGCGTGCCGGTCAAGATGCTGAGTATCGCCGAACGTCAGGCCATCGAGATCGCCAAAGCGTTGTCGGTCGATGCGCGCGTACTCGTCATGGACGAACCCACCTCGACCATCTCAAGCCGTGAGATCGATCGCCTCTTCCAAATCGTTGAAGGGTTGAAGAAACAGGGTGTTGCCATTCTCTTTATCAGTCACTTCATCGACGAGATCCTCGGATTGGGCGACGAAGTTACGGTCCTGCGCTCAGGCAAGCGTATCATCACGTCTCCGACCTCCGAGCTCAGTCCGGAACAAACCGTTCGTCACATGATCGGCACTGAACCCGCCTCCTTCTTTCCGAAAGAAGATGCACAGATTGGGACACCCGTCCTCAGCGTGCGCGGACTCTCTGGTGCTGCATTCGTAGAGGACATTAACTTCGACGTCCGGGCAGGCGAAATTCTGGGTTTCTTTGGCCTGGTTGGCTCGGGCCGCTCGGAGGTTGCCCAGATGCTCTTTGGCATCACGCAACCCGACCAGGGCGAGATCCGTTTGGGCGCTCAATCCGTTCGATTTCGTTCTTCTCGGCACGCGATGCAGCTCGGAATCTCCTTGCTGCCCGAAGACCGCCATCAACAGGGGCTTGTGCTTCCGTTTCCAATTCGCGCAAACGAGACGCTCCCGATTCTTCGACAACTCACCCAAAAACTTGGTCTGGTCGATCGGACCAAGGAGACACAGATCGCTCGCGACTTCGCCGGCCGAATGCGAGTTGTCGCAACCGGAGTCGAGCAACCGACGAACACTCTCTCTGGCGGAAATCAACAGAAGGTGCTGTTGGCGAAGTGGCTGATCCCATCTCCCAAACTACTCCTCCTCGACGAACCGACGCGCGGCGTTGACGTCGGTGCCAAGGCAGAAATCCATCGCATCATCTCTCACTTGGCGACTCAAGGACTCGCCGTCGTTCTCATTAGCGACGACGCGCAGGAAGTGATCGGGATGGCAGATCGAATCATTGTTTTTCGTGGCGGCCGGATCGCCGGCGAATCGATCCGAGGTTCGTTTGATCGTGAGGCCATACTGCTCGCTGCCGCCCACGCCGAGCGTGATCAGGATTCATCCGCTACTGTCCGCGCGATCCCGACGTCGCTAGAAACCACGCCGGCACGGTCACCTAGCCGTTCGCAGGGACTCATTGGACGACTGATGCGTGTCCGCGAGCTGGGCCTCGTTGTGGCCCTTCTCATCATCTGTCTTGCTGTGACCACGCGCGAGCCACGTTTTTCGCAGGGAGCAAACCTTGAGCAGGTCGCTCTCTCTGCCACTCTCGTGTGTATCGTTGCCCTCGGTGAAGCGATTGTCATCATTGCCCGACAGGTCGATCTCTCGGTGGGAGCAATCGTTGCGACCAGTGCATTCATCTCGGCAGAATGGCTGGAGCATCATCCAGAGGGATGGATCGGACTGGTGGTAGTTCTCGGATGTGCGGTCGGAGGCGCGCTTGGCCTCATCAACGCGTTGTTGGTCGCGGTCTTCCGCATTCCAGCGATCGTCGCTACCCTCGGCACCCTTGCGATTTATCGCGGTGGCGTGATCGTCATCGCCGGCGGCCGTCAGATCTCGGCGACGGTATTGCCCGATAGCTATGGAGATATCGCTCGCGTTCACGTTGCCGGTGTGCCGCTGCTCGTTTGGCTGGCGCTGCTTTTTACTATTGGGTTTGGATTGGCCGCGCGCTTCACGCGGACAGGACGAAATTTGTATGCGCTCGGCAGCAATCAGGAGAGCGCGCGCTTCGCTGGGATTAGTGAGCGGTGGCATATTGCTCTGGTATTCATCCTATCCGGGTTATTGTGCGGACTCGTCGGGGTGCTCTGGGGCGCTCGCTTTGGAACGGTGGATGCCGTTATCGCGCCCGATCTCCATCTCCAAGCGATTTCGGCCGTCGTTGTCGGAGGGGTAAGCATCTTTGGCGGGAGTGGATCGGTTTACGGCGCGGCTCTCGGTGCCGTGATTTTCGCTGTCTTGCAGAACGGGGTTCAGCTCCTTGGAATCAACCGATTCTGGCTGCAAGCAGTTGTCGGTGCAGCGATCCTCGTGACCGTTGTTTTCTATAGCCACCTGGCAAGACGAGCCGAGCGAGTCGAGCGCGAGTCGAGACGGGGGCGGCAATCGCCAAGGAGGGTCGCATCATGACCTCGGGCCAAACAACAGATTGGTTACGTCGTTCACTTGCTCGATGGGAGGTATTTCTCCTTTTCGTTCTGATCGGGACGTTCATCTGCGGAGCTAATGTTTCTCGATATTTCCTGACCGCTTCCAACCTCTCGATTGCACTCGCGGGTATGACACCGACGGCGATCGTCGCATTGCCCATGACCTTGATTATTGTGACCGGAGAAATCGACATTTCGGTCGGATCAATCGTCGGGCTCTGCGCGTCGGTCATGGCAGTCTGTCTGGAGCAGAAGCTTCCGGTCGAAGTGGCAATGGTTTTAGGCGTAGTCGTCGGGACGCTGGCCGGTTTCATCAACGGATTAATCGTCGTTTACGGGGTGCTGCCCTCCCTGGTCGTCACAATCGGGACGCTCGCATTGTATCGAGGCATTGCCCAGATTATCCTCAACGAGCGTGGGGTGAGCGGCTTTCCGGAATGGTACCAAAGCATTGGATTCGGAACGATCGACGGCACACCAATCCCCTGGAGCTCGATCATTTTCATTCTGTTCTTTATCGGATTCGCAGTTTTTCTGCACGCAACCCATTGGGGACGGGCACTGTACGCGATCGGCAACAACCGCGAGGCGGTCCGGTTCTCGGGAATTAGTACCAACCGGGCCATTCTCGGCGTTTTTGTCGCCTCGGGAGCGATGTCTTCGTTGGCCGCGATCATTCTGACAGCCTACCTGGCAAGTGCCCGTTCCGATACCGCCATCGGGCTCGAACTTCCCGTGATCACTGCCGTCGTTCTCGGTGGTGTCAACATTTTCGGTGGTGCCGGCACAATGATCGGTGTCCTCATTGCGCTGCTTGTACTCGCTTTCGTTCAGAATGCGCTCGGTCTCGCCGGTGTGACACCAGAAGAACAACAAATAGTCACCGGTGCCGTGCTGATCGTGACGCTGATCGTTTTTGGTGCCTCTGAAATTATCAAGAAGACCGGGATACTATGGCGTTCTCGGCGAGCCAGATCACTGAAGGACTGACCTTGCTGCACCACGCAGCGCTGATGTTGGAATCATCAAATCATCCAGCCTTTGAAAGCCTTTGAATATCAGCACGGTGGTGAAATCATTTTCGGTAACGGGCGAATTAGCGAAGTCGGTTCGCTGGTGAGTCGATACGGTCGTCGATGCCTTGTCGTTAGCGGACCCAAGGAAGGCGCATTGCGTGATTTGTATCCGATTGTTGGCGATCTTCTCGAGCACCTGGGTTTGGATTGGAAACACTTTGACGGCGTGTTACCGAATCCGACCGTTGATCTCATTTCGTCCGGCGCAAAGTTAGCGAAGGAATTTAACGCGGACGTGATTCTTGGCATCGGCGGTGGTTCCAGTCTGGATGCCGCGAAAGCGATTGCGGTGGAGGCAACCCACGAAGGGACATGTTGGGATTACCTGTTCTTCAAGCAAAAGCCTTCCAGCAAAACCTTGCCGGTGGTTGCAGTCGGAACGACGTCCGGATCGGGATCGCAGGCCACCCAGGTGGCGGTAATCACCGACACGGTTTCGCGAAATAAGTCCGCGTTGGCTAACGCCTATCTGATTCCTCGGATCGCGATCGTCGACCCACAACTGACGCTCTCAGTCCCGCCGATGGTGACGGCAACGACCGGCTTCGATGTGTTTTGCCATGCCTTCGAGTCCATCTTGAACCCACGCAGCAATGTGGCGACCGAGCTCTTCGCTTGGGAAGCACTTCGGCGCGTGATTGGTGATTTGCCGATGGCGGTTCAGGAAGGCGCTAACTTGGGAGCGCGTACCAGCATGGCTTGGGCCGATACTCTCGCCGGTATGTCAATTTGTCGAGCCGGGGTCGCCTTGCCGCACGGCATCGCGATGGCAGTTGGCGGTATGTTTCCGAACACCTCGCATGGCCTGGCTCTAGCCTCGGTTTACCGCGAATGCCTCGAATTCACTTGCGAGTCGGCGGTTTCGACGTTTGCTCGACTGGCGCAGATCCTTGAACCAAGGCTCGAGGATGTCAATGCAGCACAGGCGGCCGCGGCTTGTCCCCGTTTAGTAGACGAGTTTATGAGCGGGATCGGTCTGACCTTTTCGCTGAAAGATTTTGGTATCTCCCAAGAAGAAATTCCAGCCTTGGCCCGGCAGTCGATGGTACTCCCTGACTATACCAATAATCCCAGAGTGCCGGCTTATGATGAGTTGCTTCGAATTATTACCGCCTCTTTCTAGTGTACCGTCTCACATATAATGATGCCGTCGCCGCAGGTCAGTTGGCTGTTTTTCAAGGCGCAACCCGCCCGCAACGCTTCGCGTAGCGATGCGGGCGGGGCGACGAGCATATCTAGATCGATACGTAAGGAGCGAGCAACGCGGAAAAACAACCAACCGGCCGCGGCCCGGAGGATCGCGTGGAAATTGGGCCGGCGGCAGCGTTGCTCGTCGGTTACGTATCGATTCAGATATGCGCCCGCCTTCCGCCAGTCCGGCTCGGACCGCCTTGCCGGCGGCCCATTTTGAACGCAACGCCTTCACCATTAGATGTGCGACGGTACACTAGTTGGGAGACCAAAAAGAATCAGGTTGGTCTTTTTCTATCACTTTTTTGCCAGCCAAACTATGAGGGATCTGGGTCGGTTTTATGGAAGCGATTTCCGATAACAAGGTGTTGCCTAGCAGCCCGTCTACACGGCCTGGCTGTTCTCACCTAAATTCACTGTCTAGGATGCGGCTCAACTCGAAATCCGACGGGATGCTTGGCTGGCGCGTTAATTGCTCGATGGTGGGAGATCTGCCCTCCACTGACTTTAGCGGTTCGGATCGCCTCGGTCTGAGCCCGTTTCACCCCAAATTCAACTCCAATATCAAACTACCTATGATTAATCCCTGTAGATTCTCCAAGCGACAGTCGTGGCGTTACATTATCTTAGGATCTCTCAGCGCCGCGCTCAGCGTTCTAACTATCGGACTCTGGATTTTGCCAACCAGCGCGTCCGCTCAAGATAAGGCAGCGGTGCTATTGCCAGGCAGCATCAATGATCAAAGCTGGAACGCACAGGGCTATCAGGGCGTGGCATCACTCAAAGCGCTTGGCTGGGATGTTGCGTATTCCGAGAATGTGCAGCCGGCTGATATGGCGCAGGCTTTGCAGGATTATGCGCGGCGCGGCTACACCCTCCTCATTGGACACACCGGCAGATTCCAGTCGCCCATGCAGCTCCTGGGTCCAAAGTTTCCGAAAGTGACCTTCATTATCGGAGGCGGCGACAAAGGCTTTGGAAAAAATGTGGCGTCCGTTGACTACAACAATGCTCAGTTCGGATACCTGATGGGTGTTCTTGCAGCCCGCCTGAGCAAGACCGGTAAGATTGCTTCAGTAAATGCGCTAGAGGGACTGCCCAATGTTGTTGCCCAGGTTGGTGGCTATCGGAAGGGCGCAAAAAGTGTGCGCCCGGACATTCAAACAAAGGTGATTTATATTCAAAACATCGAAGACGCGGCGGGTGCCAAAGAAGCCGCTTTGTCACTGATCGCCTGGGGTGCCGATTTTCTTAGCGGCAAACTCAATGCGGGTCAGCTCGGTATTATCGAAGCAGCGAAAGAGAAAAACGTTTATGTGAACGGTCGTTCCCTGGAACACACTGGCATCGCACCGGACAATCTCGTTACTAACATCATCGAGAAGTGGGGAGAGATGTACGGCACTGCCGGGACGCAAAGCAAAGCGGGAACAGTGGGCGGCAAATTTGACCGCTACGGTCTCGATACCAAAGATTGCACCGGCGCTGAGCTGTCTTATAAGGAGGGTCAGGAATTTAATTCGCTTGTTCCGCCTGAGGTCGTTGCCGAACTTCAGGAGCTGAAGAAAAAATTCGCGACTGGTGCGCTCAAAGTCAGCGTCACGCCGGAGGACGCGCGGGGGGGAGTACTATGAGCAGAACGTTCCCAGAATAAGATACCTGCATGTCAGCGATGCTTGAAATGCGCGGTATTTGCAAGCGCTACGATGAAGTCCGTGCCAATCGAAATATCGATTTGGAGGTCCCACGCGGCCAAATTCTCGGTCTGCTCGGCGAGAACGGCTCGGGCAAGACCACACTAATGAAAATGCTCTTCGGCATCATGAAAGCGGACGCTGGTACGATTGAATTCAAGGGCAAAAGACTTGATCGTCACACCCCGGCCGATGCGATTGAGGCTGGCATTGGCATGATTCATCAGCAATTCATGCTGGTCGATGCGATGACCGTCGCGGAAAATGTGATGCTCGGCTGGGCAGATGCTGGGCAGTGGTTGCGTACGCGCGAGATCGCTCAATTGATCCGCCGAGCAAGCCAGACTTACGGTCTCGATCTGGATCCAAATGCCGTCGTCGGCGACTTGTCGCTTGGCCGGCGCCAGCGGGTCGAAATCGTTAAAGCAATTTTGCGGGGTGCTGAGCTTCTGATTCTGGACGAGCCAACCTCGAATTTGAGCCCACCGGAAGTCGCTGGGTTATTCGCCGTTATGGGGCGTCTGCGGAGTGAAGGGCGTTCGCTCATCTTTATCTCCCACAAACTAGGGGAAGTGCTGGAAATCTGCGAGGAGGTTGTGGTCTTACGCGATGGGGAAGTGACCGGAAAGTGTTCGGTAAAGAATGCTACGCGAGCTGATCTTGCGCGCATGATGATCGGACGCGAGATCGGCCTCGGCGCCGATCGATGCAAGCGTGCGCCCGGGGAGGAAATTCTGAAAGTCGACGGATTGTCGACCCGGGGTCACGCGGGTATGCAGCAGTTACGCGACGTCACCTTCTCCTTGCGCACCGGAGAGATCCTCGCGCTAGCAGGCGTCGACGGAAACGGGCAGGCAGAGTTGGTCGAAACGATAGCCGGCCTCAAAACCGCGGCGCGCGGACGTATCGTGATCGGCGGACACGAGATTACTTTTGCGTCAATCAAAGCACGCCTCGCGGCCGGTGTTGCCTACATTCCGGCGGACCGCATGACAACGAGCCTCGTACCCGGCATGACGGTGGAAGACAATCTTGCGATGCGAGATTTCCACCGCTCGCCGCTCCGTCGCGGGCCGTGGCTCGATCGATCATCATTTCGCAGCCAGGCAACCAGAAAGATCGCTGAATTCGGCATCCGCTGTGCCGGTCCCGGTGTTCCGACTCAAACTCTGTCAGGCGGGAATCAGCAAAAGATTGTAGTGGCGCGAGAGATTGGTCGAAGACCGCGCGTGTTACTCGCTTTGCAGCCGACTTGGGGCCTCGATCCCGGAGCGACGCGCTTTGTCATCGAACAGATAATCCAGTTGCGCGATGCCGGCGGCGCCGTGCTGTACATTTCCTCCGAACTTGAGGAGGTACTTCTGCTCGGCGATCGAGTTGGTGTAATTTGCAAAGGCCGGCTATTGGGCGTGGTGGATCGTCATAACGTCGATCTTACAAAGATTGGACTGATGATGGCGGGAGTCGAAGAAACCTCCGAGCCCATTGAGGAGCGATAGATGCTAAGGCCATCTATCGATAACAACCAGGGGGAAGAAAAGACCGCGAAGATTGACAAAGAATCGGTGATTGCAAAACGTCGCTGGCCGATACCGGGAGGGTTCGGCGTAACCACATGGCGTGCGCCACTGCTGGCCGCGGCTGCCATCGGTCTTGCTTTAGCGGTGAGTGCAGTGCCGATCCTCATCTCTGGCAAAAATCCGTTGCTCGCTTATTGGGCAATGCTTCGAGGGGCCATCGGTTCTGCCGATTCGATTGCCTTCGCACTTAACAAGAGCACTCCCTATATCCTGGCCGGCGTCGGTGTAGCGATGTGCTTTCGGGCCAGAGTGATCAACATTGGGAGCGAAGGCCAAATCGCGGTCGGCGGTGTTGCGGCGTCGTGGATCGCCCTTAATTTCTCGGATTTCCCCTCTGTGATCGTTATTGCGGCCGCGCTGATTGCAGGTGCCATCGCCGGAGCGGCTTGGTCCGCGATCGCCGCGGTGATGCGGCTAAAACGTGGGGTGCATGAGGTACTCTGCACGTTGATGCTGAATTTTATTGGCTTACTGGTTGTGAGCGAAGTGTTGCGGGGGCCGATGGGTGAGCCTGGCGCCGGGTTCCCGCAATCTCCGCTGTTCGCCGAGTCTAGTTGGCTGCCGAATCTTTTCCCCGGTATCGACATGCATGCGGGGATTATCTTTGCCGTCGCCGCCGTCGTCATCTGCCACGTCTTTTTATGGCATACGCCGTTTGGCTTCCGCCTTCGCTTGCTCGGCGGCAGCCCAAATGCGGCGGCATATTCGGGAGTATCATTTGGCCGGAGCGTGTTCGAGGTCATGCTGATTGCCGGAGGGTTGGCCGGAATCGCGGGCGCTATAGAGGTGCTCGGCGTGCATTACCGGCTGATCGAAGGATTTTCGCAGGGCTTCGGCTTCAACGCCGTAGCGATCGCATTGCTCGCCGGTCTTAACCCGCTCGCGGTACTACCGGCCGGCTTGTTTTTTGCCTTCCTGGAAGCGGGAGCGTTGGCGATGCAGCGTGAGATCGGTGTGCCCTCTTCGCTGGTATTTATTATCCAAGGACTAACAATGATCTTTGTCCTTTGCGCCATCGGTATTGGTGCCAAAGAGCGAAGTGTCTGAAATCGAGCGATGGAGACCAAAGTCATTATCGAGGTGCTCGCGGCGTCGGTTCGAATCGCTACCCCCCTGCTCTTCGCTGCGCTGGGCGGCCTGCTCTCAGAGTCGGCTGGAACTTTTGCCGTTGGTATCGAAGGAATGATGTTGATGGGCGCTTTCGGTGGCGCAATTGCCAGTCTGATCTGCCACAGTGCTGTTGCCGGACTGTTGGCCAGCGCGATTAGCGGCGCAACCCTTGGGACGATCGTCGCGGTGGCTACCGCCCGATTCCGAGCCGACCAAATGGTTACAGGTTTGGCCGTCAATATTTTTGCTTTCGGCCTTACGAGTTTTCTTTTGCGCGGCTTGTTCGGCGGCAATGCGCCGGCGATCGTTCTACCAACTCTGGGGGCGCTCCCAATCCCTTTTTTGTCCAGGTTGCCAATCATCGGACCGGTCCTCTTCGCCCAACCGGCACTGACGTATGCGGCTTTCCTCCTAGCCTTCGCACTTCAACTTTTTCTGACGAAAACCCGCTTTGGGCTTGCTCTTCGCGCGGTCGGCGAGAATCCGACGGCTGCCTTCTCAACCGGGACGGATCCGGGTCGCGTCAGAATGGTTGCTACCATTGCCGGTGCTGCGATTGCCGGGCTCGGAGGTGCCGTGTTGTCTTTGCAAGAGCTCGGTACTTTCACCGATGGGATGACAAACGGCCGCGGATTTATCGCGCTGGCTGCAATCATCGTCGGCCGCTGGATACCATTGCGGGTCATGCTAGGCTGCCTATTGTTTGGGGCCGCTTCCGCGCTCGGCTTGAATATCCAAGGTTGGGGTCTGCCGATCAGCTCTTACGTTGTGCAGATGACGCCCTATCTCATTGCACTTGGCGTACTCTGCGGGATTGGCCGCAAGGCGAGAATGCCGGCAGCAATCGGGAAGCCTTTTATCCGGAGCTAACTCGATCTAACCAAGAAAAAATATCATGAAAATCGGTGTGCACAGAGTGGCAATGGCCGCTCCAAATGATGTGTCTGAGTTGGCGCGATTGATTGATTCCAAGCAAGTCAATCCCGCCGAAATCGTTGCGGTAATCGGAAAGACGGAAGGCAATGGTGGAGCGAACGATTTTACGCGGGGGTTCGCAACGTTGTCCTACCAGCTTCTCCTGGCAAGTCGCCTTAATACTTCCACGGAGGAGATTGGCAAACGAGTGACGTTCGTATGGTCCGGTGGCACGGAAGGAGTGCTTTCGCCTCATGCTACCATATTCACACGATCTGCAGATACCGGTAGTCCGGATGGTCCTAGGCTGGCGATTGGGATCGGGATAACACGAGACATACTTCCCGAGGAAGTAGGAACGATGACGCAGGTGAATGAGGTCGCCGGAGTCGTCAAAGAGTGTCTCGGTCGAGCCGGAATTACCGATCCCGCCGATGTTCACTACGTCCAAGTAAAAGGTCCACTGTTGACCCCGGCGAGCATCGCAGATGCGGATCGCCGCGGGAAAACGTTAGTCACCCGCGATCCAAACGGATCGAAAGCCTATGCCCGGGGGGCAATGGCGCTGGGAGTCGCGCTTGGCCTGGGCGAAGTGGACAAGGCGGTTCTCTCAAACGATGTGATCGGGCGACGGCTGGACCTGTTCTCTTCGGTAGCTTCGACATCAGCCGGTGGAGAGCTTAAGAATTCTGAAGTGCTTCTATTTGGCAATTCACCTAAAGCCACCGGCGATTACCGTATTGGCCATGGAATCCTTCAAGATGCGATTGATGCCGATGGCGTTCGTGCTGCGTTGCGTAGCGCCGGTCTGCACTTCGAAGGCAAGCTTTCGAACGACGAAGCAAACCGCGTAGCCGCCATTTTTTCGAAGTCCGACTGGGGCGTGAACGGCGTGATCCGTGGCCGTCGCACAACCATGTTGTCGGACGCCGACATTAATTACGAGCGGCACGCACGAGCCGCAGTCGGAGCAGTCATTGCTTCGATTACCTACGATCCGGCGATCTTTGTCTCTAGCGGTACCGAGCACCAGTGCGCTCCGGGAGAGTCGGTGATCGCCGCGATTGTCCGGATTTAACACCTCTCAAGATTAATCATACCATTCTGAGCATGCCAACCGACCTATGGCAGAGATCTGCTTCAGAAATAGCGGCTAACTACGAGAGCGCGGAGTGTTCGCCGGTCGAGCTCGTCGTTGCAGTGCTCGACCGGATTGAAAAAGTCAACCCGCTCCTCAATGCCATTGTGACACTGGACATCGAAGGCGCTCGCGCGGCCGCTGAAGCGAGCGAAGTTCGTTGGCGAAAAGGCACTCCGCTCGGACCGTTCGACGGCGTGCCGATCACCGTCAAGGACAACATCCCGGTACGTGGACTGCGGGCAACCTGGGGCAGCAAGTTATACGCAAATTTTGTTTCCCCGATTGACGAACTCCCGATCGCGAGACTCCGCTCCGGTGGCGCCGTGATTCTGGGCAAAACGAACTGCCCGGAGTTTACTCTGCAGGGCTACACCGATAATCTCCTTTTCGGTCCGACCCGGAATCCCTGGAGTCTAGCCCTTACACCAGGCGGATCGAGCGGTGGCGCCGCAGCCGCAGTCTGTGCGGGACTCGGTTCAATCGCGATTGGGACGGACGGCGGCGGCTCGATTCGCCGGCCCGCCTCTCACACCGGTCTGGTTGGACTAAAACCTTCGCGAGGTCGCGTGCCTCGCTGCGGCGGATTTCCGGCAATACTCCTTGATTTTGAGACCGTTGGCCCGATGACCCGGACAGTCGCCGATCTCGTTACTACGATGGATCTGATGAGCTCCCCTGACCGGCGTGATCCGCTCTCGCTGTTCTTTGCAAATCGTCCATTTGAGAGCGAATCGCTATCGGCCAGTCGTATTCTTTTTGTTCCGCGTTTTGATACATCACCAGTCGATCCGGAAATAGCGACAAGCGTCGCGAACGCCGCAAAGGCATTGGCGGATCTTGGTCATATCGTTGAAGATGGGACTGCGCCCTTCGATGTCGACGCATTGACTCAACCATGGTCAGTTATCAGCCAAGTGGGGCTGGCATGGCTGCTCCGGTCGCACGCGGATCACCAAGGAAAGTTGACGCCCGCAATCGAGGAAATGGCGGTAAAGGGTTCGACGGTAACGGCCACTGAGTATTATGCCGCTCTGGAAGCCATCAAAGCGTTGCAGGCGAACCTCTCGCTTTTCTTCGAGCGTTACGATCTGATCATGACGCCATCAGCAGCTGCGCTACCTTGGCCGGCTGAGAAGGCCTTTCCGCAAATTATCGGAGGTCAAGAGGTTGGCCCTAGAGGGCATGCGATATTTACTGCGTTCGCCAACATGACAGGCTGCCCAGGCATCAGCATTCCGGCAAATCCATCGACCGTTGGATTGCCGATCGGATTCCAATTGGTTTCAGCACTCGGACGAGACGGCTTGCTCTGTTCCGTCGCGGCACAGTTTGAGGCAGCACGCCCTTGGGTGGACCGGCGGCCACCGCTATAAAGGATCAGGATAGTCGACGTTGCGGCCAAACCGGGTTTGTTCCGCGATCTCATAAAGACCCCTCGCTAAGATACCATGAGAGCACTTTGGAAAGGCGCTATCAGCTTCGGGCTAGTCACCATCCCGGTTTCACTCTTTCCCGCTATTCGTCGCGAAGAACTAACGTTCCGTCTTCTCCGCCGTTCAGACCTGAGCCCGGTCGATTATAAGCGCGTAGCGGAGGCGGATGGTAAAGAGGTGCCTTGGGAACAGATCGTCAAAGGCTATGAATATGAAAAGGGCAAATTTGTAGTCTTAAAGGACGAGGATTTTGCTCGGGTCGATGTGGAGGCAACTCAGACCGTGGATATCATGAACTTCGTCAGCATCGATGATGTCGACCCACTCCTTTTCTACAAACCATATTATCTGGAGGTGGGAAAAGGAGGCGACAAAGCCTATATTCTTTTGCGAAATGCTTTGGTGGAGACAGAAAAGATTGCGATAGCAAAAGTCGTGATTCGCACCCGCCAGCATCTGGCCGCAATCAAGCCACAAAACAAGGTTCTCATGCTAGAGCTCATGCATTTCCCGCAAGAGGTGCTCGACGCATCTGAAATCAAAGCACCCGCGGAAAAGCCCATCTCTAAGACCGAGATGCAGATGGCCAGGCAACTCATTGAGAGCATGACTTCGAAATGGGAACCAGAGCGCTATTCAGATGAATATCACCAGGCGCTGGAAAAGATGATTGACGAAAAGATTGAGCGTGGTGGGAAAGAAGCTCCGGTACCGAGCAAAAAGAAGCGACCCTCTAATGTGGTCGATCTGAGCTCGGCTCTTAAGCAAAGCCTCCGGCAAAGGGAAGATAAGTCGAAGGCCAAGCCCGCAGTGAAGGGAAAGGCAAAAAATCGGAAAAAGGCGGCATAAGCTGGCATATTGAGATATGTCGTTCCAACCGTTTAGATATTCGGGCACAAAGACACCGACCACTCCTCTCCTTGAGAGTGTCACGAGGGCATTTCCGTCAGTGAGACTTTCTGGAATCGCGTAAAGATCGAACACTTTCCCGGATCACGAGTTCCGGAACGATGTTGCGATGGCGGCGCACAGTTGTCGGATCAGCGATTAACTCGGCCACAAACTCCAGGCTGGTGGAACCAAGTAGGTCGAAATCATGATTTACCGTTGTCAAAGGCGGCCGGAAATAGCGCGATTCGGGCATGTTATCAAATCCGATGATCGATACATCGCCGGGCACACTGACTCCCGCTTCGGCGAATCCCTCCAAAACTCCGAGCGCCATCTGATCGTTGGCAGCAACTATCCCGGAAAAGCGTGCCTTGGTTTCAAGCAGCTTTCGAGCCGCTAGATACCCACCCTCGGCGCTCCACTCCCCCTCACAGGCAGGGCCCAGTGGTAGCCGATGGGCGGCAAGCGCATGTTGCCATCCCACCCGGCGCAAACTCGCACA
Organism: Verrucomicrobiota bacterium; assembly: GCA_041167675.1. Taxonomy (GTDB): domain Bacteria; phylum Verrucomicrobiota; class Verrucomicrobiia; order Chthoniobacterales; family JAFAMB01; genus DASTDH01. The sequence goes on along the minus strand of JBEEIB010000016.1, from coordinate 1,581 downwards.
CCGCCAAGAGAGCGGTCCACTGATACACGCGATCCGTCGATGCCCAGCCGCGATCAGATACTCGGTGGCTCGCCGTGATCCTGCCAAACTATCAATCGCGACCGTGGCGAAGCGCCGACCGCCATTCGCATCCATGACTACATACGGCGTCGGTTCGAAAATTTTCTTAAGCGCAGGCAGTTCGATCGCCAGCGGTACATTTAAAATGAAACCATCAACACCATGTTCGCGCAGTTGGTCAGCACATAATTTGATTTGGTCCGGGGTCGGATCCTCCGCGCTGGCCAGGACTAAATTATAGCCAAGGCCCATTGCCGACTGGCTAATACTGATAATTACATGGGACGGTCCGTAGGACTCGGCAGCATAGGTAATAACACCGATCAGCGTCGAGCGTTTGGCGGCCAAATTGCGAGCCGCTTTGTTCGGCCGATAATTGAGCTCTCTGATTGCCGCGAGAACCCGAGTACGAGTCCGATCAGTCACCAATGGGCTTCCGTTGACCACCCGGGAGACGGTTTGATGGGATACGCCGGCGAGCTCAGCTACCTGGTAAAGCGTGACGCTGGGCGGGATGATTCTTTTGGCAGGATTCGGACTCGACATCAGGATGGCAGCAACCGCTACCAACGACTTCTTGCCTGAATTGCCGATTGACAGCAAGCAAACATCCTGATTTTGTTAGCGCTAACAATTCCCCCTATGAATGCCCCTTTTCGCTTGTCGTTCCGACGGATTCTTGCGGCGGTCTTGATCCTGACCGGCTTCTCCTGCGGCTCCGTTCCAGCCGCAACCGCTGCGACGGTTGTTCATTGGCTCACTCTCTCTGATGGGGCTTGGCCCGCCAGCGTGAAGAAAGTCATCGCAGCGTTTGAAGCGGAGAATCCAGACATCAAAATTCAACTCGATACCTATCCCTTTCGCCAGCTCTTCGAAACGATCGAGGTCCGGATGAAGTCACAGGACAAGGATGTCGATCTGATGAGTGTCGATGTGCCTCTGGTAGCCTCCTATTCGGTTCGTGGGTTCCTGGCGCCTCTGGACGAATACTTCCCGCAATCGGAAATCGAGAAAACCTGGGTCCAGGCTTCCTGGCGTGCAGGGTCGCACACCGATCACTTCATGGCGGCCCCGCAAAATAGCTCGACCCAGTTCATGTTCATCAACCGCAAGCTATTCCAGCAAGCGGGCATCGAGCCGCCAAAGGCGCTGAACCCCGCTGAAAACCTCAGCTATGATCAGGTTTCTCAAATAGCGCAAAACGACCGCTGGACTTGGGAGCAGGTGGTTGATGCCGCGAAAAAGCTGACCAAAGTGCAAAATGGAAAAACCGAGATCTGGGGATTTGAGTTTGACCAGGTCGGCCGGCTCTATCAGCTGCAATGTCTGGGTGATTCGCTCGGAGCCTCGTTGGTCGGACCGGATGGGTTGACTGCACAAGGCTATTTCAATTCTCCGGCCAGCCTAAAAGCTGCCCAATGGTACGGAGATCTCTTTAACAAGTGGAAGGTTAGTCCGAAGAATGTCGCTCCCGATGAATCGCCCAACCTTTTCGCCAGCGGCAGGGTAGCAATTTTCGTC
>JBEEIB010000015.1:0-21292 GCA_041167675.1 Verrucomicrobiota bacterium | reverse complement strand
CGTCCGGCAACTGCCGGACGCACCCTCCGACGTAAAGGGATACCTCAATATCTTTTTGGCGACCGCGAGGACTAAAGCAGTTAAGCCTCGAGACGCAACCCCAGGCTTCCCCTCAACTCGCGACGTTGCCCCAGTAGTCGTTCCAATCAACCTTAGGCGTGGTCTGAATGTAATTCTTTATGAAATCGTCGACCGTTTCCTTCGTCACTAGGATGCCTTTTGCGTTGTAGTTGCGATGATTGTCCGGTTCTTTGGTCACATCAAATTTGCCCGTCCGCGCACCGTAGCCAATCGACAGGCCCATTCCTCCCTGCCAATACGGATTCCATGAAGCGGTCGCCGCCATATCTCCGCTTTTCACCGCCTCGACCGCGAGCTTGATCCCGTCGGTGCCGCAAACGGGAATTTTGCCGTTTAATCCTTCCGCCCGCAACGCTTCCAAGGCGCCACTCGCCATATCGTCGTTCGCAGCCCAGATTCCTTTAATGTCATTCCCAAACTTGGTCAGCCAGGTACCGGTAATCGTAAACGCCTCCGATGCTTTCCAGTGGGCCTCTTGGAAATCGAGCAATTTCACATTCGGATTTGCCGCCAACGCCTTTTCCAGCCCCTGCTTTCGCTGAATTGCCGGAGTATTGGAAATGATGCCGCCCAACCCGACGATTCCGCCGGAGCCGCCGAACGTCTTAAATAAAGCATCGGCTGTCTGCTGGCCATACGTCACCCCATCGAAAATGATGTGCGCAATATAATAAGGGTTGAAATCCTTCGGATGTAAATCGTCCGGTTTATTCCATTGTGTCACCACGTGGGCCTTGGCATTCACGCACGCTTCGACGATGGCTCGAGCATCCGGTGAATCGTTTGGATCAACGTTCAAAACCAAATTGCCACCAGTCTTCGCCAAGATGGCGCGAATATCAGCGATTCCTTTTTCGCTATTTCCTTCGGTGACCAGCGTGACATATTCGCAGCCGACCGCTTTAGCAAAATCAGCACCTCCTTGATTCCAGGTCGCATGATACGGATTGGCGAGGGATCGGATCGAATTTACCAGGACTGGCTTGCTATCTGCGGCAAACAGTTTGCGCGGTATAGCACTTAAAACTGCGGTAGCGCCGGTTACGACTGCGGCTCGACGAATAAACGTCCTCCGGGGGATCGGTTGACGGATTAGATCAGAGTTTTCAGGATTCATATCGCTCAGCTCCACTTCCGCACTCCACTGGGAGAGGATTTTCTCCAGCTAGCGACGGGGGGAATAACGCGAGGCTATGTGTTACGGCCGAAAAATCAACACGGAAATAATACTACGGGATAAGGTGTCGACGATTTAATCTTCTTAAATTTACCAGAAACCCTTTCTTTTCGCTTCAACCCGCTATTTTGGCCGAAAGTCAGCTTGGAAGCCCACCGGTTTTCACCGATGGACCGAGCCCCATCAGCCGAACGGACACCCCGCTTTGATGTAGTATTCTTCCATGATTCTAGAACCAGGATCCTAGATCCCTTCCTACTCTATGGCCGCTGATGATGATTGCCCCGGGTGGAGACTTCGCCCGTAGATTGCTAATTCGTCTTAAGCAGCCTTTTGCCACATTCATCGAGAGTGTCGCAGTGGCAGCGATGTTGCAGTCGAACGAGCAGACGCTGCATGGTCTTGATCCGATCAATCGACGCCTCCAGCTCCACCAATTTTCGCTGGGACAGTTTTCGCCAACGGGCCGGTGCCCGGGTGCCACTGGCAAAACCAAAAAACAGTTCTCGGATTTCACGCAAAGTGAAGCCGGTTCGCCGCGCACGTTGTATCACAGCAAGCCGGTGGAGCGATGCGGTATCGTAACGTCTTTGCCTACTCGTTCTCTGAATCGAAGGAAGTATTCCGATCTGTTCGTAATAGCGAATAGCTGACGGCCGAAGCCCGACTTCTCGCGCCACCTCAGAAATGGACCATTGGGGCATCCGCCTATGATAGGTGACCATATTCCGATTTCCATTTGGATCTGCCCGAAACATTGAAAAAACCTCTTGCCTTAAAGTCGACTTGAAGTGGCAACTTTCGAGCCATGCTCAAAACCAACAAGAAGTTATGCCGGCAGGAGAACGTATGAAAAACCTTTGGCTAAAAGCAGCCTCGATGACGGCCATGGGTCGAGCCGCTCTGTCACCAATTGCTGCCGCAGGACGAGTGTTCGCTCAGGCAGCGGACCCTTCGGTTAAATCAAAACAAGAAAGTCCTCTCGCTTGTAACGCCTTCGCACTCTCTCCGGAGCAAAGGAACCGGCACTTTGATGAACTCGGTCCAGCCTTGAGGGCATTAAAGAAGAGCGTTCGTGAATTCGACGACGGATATGAGGTCGAATTTCCTGCTGACGCGGCAACTCTTCAGTTATTGGCCGAATGGGCCATCCAGGAGCGGATGTGTTGTCCTTTTTTTGACATCAACTTGCAGTTGGAGCGCGAAGGAGGTCCCCTTTGGCTGCGCCTGACTGGACGGAAAGGCACGAAGGAATTCATAAAGATGGAAGCCGCAGCGTTAATCGGCCAATGAGCAATCGGCTTTTTCATCGGTTTAAAACTGACGTCAGACGCTTCCTTCCTTTCTAACGTTAGAAATTCTAAGTGATGCGAATCACATCTACTCTGCTCATACTCGCCTGCTCGATCAGGCCACTTCGCCAACACCATTAAAGCCGCGGAACAGCCCAACTCGAACAACTCTATGATTAGCGAAAATCGCACTGTGAGTTATCGAACGATTACGATCGACAATGGGAAGATGTTCTATCCTGAAGCCGGACCTCAGGATGGAATCCTGGTCCTAATGCTCCACGGATTCCCCTCTTCTTCTCGCATGTTCGCCCAATTGATTCCGCAATTGGCCGACCGTTACCACGTGATCGCTCCGGACTATCCCGGGTTTGGTCATAGTGATGCTCCGCCGCCGGAACAATTTACTTATACCTTCGATCACCTCGGTGACATCATTCAAAAGCTCACCGACCGACTCCAGATCGAGCGTTGCGTCCTGTTGATGCAAGACTACGGCGGTCCGATCGGATTCCGATTGGCATTTAGCCAGACCGGAAAAAGTAATTGCTCTCATCATCCAGAATGCGGTAGCGCATGAAGAAGGACTTTCTGCTCTGTGGGAGCCGCGTCGCGCATTTTGGCGCGACCGCGTCGCAAACGAAGAAGCCGTCAGAAAGAATCTCACTTCGTTTGCAGCAACCCGCCAACGCCATGTCGGAAAGAGTCCGCATCCGGAACGCATCGATCCCGATACCTGGACCGACGAGTACGCCTTCCTGACGAGGCCAGGCATGGACCGGATTCAGCTCGAGCTCTTTTACGATTACCAGACAAACGTTGTCTCTTACCCGAAGTGGCAAGCTTACTTACGTGAACACCAGCCGCGCACTCTGGTCGTCTGGGGCAAATACGATCCATCATTTACAGTCGCTGGGGCACTCGCTTACGGCAAAGAGCTGCCGGGCGCCGAGATCCATCTCCTGAACGCGGGCCACTTCGCTCTTGATGAGGAACCGGATCTCATCCGGGATTTGATCCGCAAGTTTTTGGATCAGCTGCGCTAGGGTCACCATGGTAGGGCTCGTCGCTCCGCGACCGCCGAATCGACGTGCCATTCCTGGCCGGCCCGACAATATCGCAATCCGATCCGGTCCGCACACGGAGCGACATGCCCTACCTATCTCGAGCCTCCGACGGAGGCGCATGAAAAGTTGATTTCCAGAGGCGCCGGCAATGGCGCGCATCCACAAATCCACAACTGTCCGCAATCGACTCGATCGTGAACCGCGAATCTCGCAGCAACGATCCGGCAAACTCGAGTCTGAGTCGTTGCTGATACTGCAATGGAGTAAGACCGGTTGCCGTTTTGAAAGCGCGCACCAGATTACGCGAACTCATGTTCGCGAGCTTCGCCAGGCGCGGCAACCGGACCGGCTCAGCGAAGTGCGTACTGAGCCAATCTTGGACCTGATGGACACCCGGATGCAGGTGGTCCCGGAATGAGAGATAAATGCTGGTTTGATCGTGACCGCCAGGTCTTCGTAGAAAAACCACGAGGTCGCGCGCAACCTTGGCGGTCAGCGTCGGACCGCAGTGCAGCTCGATCAGGGAAAGCGCCATATCAATTCCTGACGCAATGCCGGCGCTGGTAGTGATCCTTCCGTCGTGCACATAGAGCGCTTTAGTCGCAACCCGCGCATCGGGATATCGACGTTGCAATTCGTCCGTTAACGACCAGTGAGTCGTACATCGTCGACCATTCAGGAAGCCCGCCTCACCCAACGCAAACGCGCCGGAACAGACTGATGCCAGATGTGCTCTCGATTCGTACGCGTCTCGCAACCAAGCCTTGACCCTCGCTGTTAACAGCGGGCCGTTTTTCATGTACTTAGACCACTGTCCTGGAATAACAATCAGATCATCTCGGCCAACTTCGGGCAATTCCGTCTCGGTCTTAAAGATGAGACCCTGTGCGCTCGACGTTTCAGTTGAACTCGCACAAAAACGCAATTCGTATCTTGCTCCGTAGTCCGTCGCTGCATGGAAAGCCTGAGCTGGTCCGGCCAAGTCCAGAAGATGGACTTTCGGAAGCAACAGAAAGATGACTCGGCGTGGAACGGGATCGGTCACGAAGGCTGTAAGGATGGAATTCCATCAATGGCTGCTAAGTCAGCCACCACATCGTTAACCGTTCGAATTCGAGCGAAACGCCGCGCGAGTGCGTATTCGGTCCGTTCCGTGGTTGCTTCCGGACTCAGTTCCGGTCCTCCCGCCCAGTGCTGAATCGGAAACGTCAACGTGGCCTCGGTTACAAAGTCGACCTCGTAACCAAGATCACCCCCGTCTCGTGTCGTGGTCTCGCAACATTGCTCCGTCTGGATCCCAGTGATCACCAGGCGCGGGGCGCCCAGCGAGTTCAATCGGCGCTGGAGATCCGTGCTGGTAAAGCAACTACGCGTGGTCTTGTGCAAGACCACATCGTCGGAATGAACATCCAGGAAATCCATTAGGCGATAGTTCGGGCCGGGTCCCCAACCCGGGTCAGAGTCCTGATGCAGAAAAAAAATAATCGGCTCTCCTGCTTCGCGATAGGCTGAGATCAGAGCAGATACATTGGATTCAAATTTTGGATTGTTACGGCGGCTCCAACGGGTTGGATCGGCTTTAAACGAATCCTGGACGTCAATCACCAATAGGACGGAACGAGACATAGTGGCAAATATTCCTGATTAAATTTAGATAGCGAACCTCTTCCGCTTAAATAAAAGATATTGAACGGACGTGCCAGGGAGAAATCGGACAATCATCGGACGGATATAGACATCCAAAATATCTGCCCTTTCTTACGCGAGCGCAGCGCCGAAGGCGCGTTTCACGAAATGCGCTTTCGACGTTACCTAGGCCACCGTCGCCGCTTCTTTTTCACTCTTTAGTCTTTCTAAATTTAGTCTTTCGACCGCAAGGGCGATTGCCATCGCTCATCAACCGACCTACGTTCCCGATCTATGGACTATCGATATCTAGGACGGACAGGACTTCGAGTAAGCGAGCTTTGCTTAGGTGCAATGACGTTCGGCCGCGAGAATGAGGCGGACCAGGCGGAAAGCCATGCAATGCTTAACCGTTTCGTCGCGACCGGCGGAAATTTTATCGATACCGCGAACGTCTACACGACCGGCGTCTCCGAAGAGATTCTGGGCCGTTGGCTCGCGCATCAGCACCGAGATGATCTAATTATCGCGACCAAAGTCCGCTTTCCAATGGGCGAGGGACCCAATGATATTGGCCTGAGCCGTAAACACATCTTATCTTCCGTTCGTGCCAGTCTGAAGCGGCTGCAAACCGACTACATCGACCTTTATCAAGTTCATTGTTGGGATCCTGGAACTCAATTAGAAGAGACCCTCTCGACTCTCAATGATCTAGTCCGAGATGGGCTCGTCAGATATATAGGAGCAAGCAATTTTACGGGCTGGCAGCTGCAGAAAGCTATCGATCTGAGTCTCGCGAACGGTTGGGAGCCATTCACTTGTCTCCAGCCGCAATATAATCTGCTCTGCCGCTCGACGGAATGGGAACTTATTCCGGTCTCGTTGCGCGAAGGACTTGGAGTCATTCCGTGGAGCCCGCTTCGTGGCGGCTGGTTGTCCGGAAAATTCTATCGGGGCATGACTGCTCCGCCAGCGGGTTCCCGGATCGAAACTGCAGAAAAAAAAGGCTGGTCGGAAAATTGGACCGCATACAATCGGGAATCGACTTGGCGCACGCTTGACGCGCTACACTCGGTGGCAAAGCAGGCGGGCCATACTGCCGCCCAAGTGGCTATCAACTGGCTTTTACGCAAACCCGGTGTCACCGCACCGATCATTGGTGCTCGGAACGTCGAACAATTGGACACGAATCTCGAGTCTGTTGGCTGGGAATTGACACCCGAACAAGTGCAGAAGCTGGATGCGGCTAGTGAACCCGAGCTTCCTTACCCCTACGACTTCATTCAGAAGCTCGGAGCGGGTCGTTGATCGATTTCCATCTTCGTAGGTTTCTGGGCGTCCGGTAGCGGCCGAACGCCCCCTCTGATTGTCGATTATCCTCAGATCAATTTAGTGAGGATGAGATAATTTCTGGAACATAAGGCCGAGAACGGAGACAACATGGATAAAAAGACATCGAACTAAGCGAGTCCAAAAGAGGTCGAGCGTCAGTTTTTTTCTTCGCTGATCCAATCGGATCAGATCGCTCTCGATCGGATCTCAACCGATGATTTCATTTTGATCGACGTGCTGCGGGGTGCAGAAATCGACAAGACAACACTCCCGGAGGTAATACGGTCCGGTCAGCTTACGTTCGAGACCATTGAACCTTCGGAAATTCGTCTTCGCCTCTACCGGGCCGCCGCGATCGTTACCGGTCGCACGCACATGTACGGCCGTTTTGGAGATGTGCCTTTTACAGCTCACAGTCGGTACACCCATGTTTATATTCAGCAAGAAGCCGAATGGCGCTTGGCTTCGGCTCAAGGCACCCCGATTGAACCAGATGTATAAAGTCTGGCGAGAGTTGATTGGGCAATACAGTCCGGCCAAAAGGCTCGATTGGATCATATCGTCTAGCGCCGGGCTGCGAGCCTTGCGGACCCTATCGTTTGGCTCACACGCCTGACTTCGGTATCGCTCGACGGCATGTTTCGATCCTGCGTCGCCCTAGGTTAACCGTTCGGCCTGGCGCCTATCTCGACTCGCTTTGCTTAGCTCAAGAGCTTATTGATTTCGGCGAAAGGAAGACTCTCGGCAAAGAGACCTTCCAACGAACGATCGTGGAGCAGCTTAGTTGCGAGCTGCCTCAACCGACCAAACACCGCTTCGGTAAATCGAGCACCTACGCTAAGTCTCTTTGCTCCGGTTTTCTCGATCTCCGTTACGGGGGCTACTCCACGGGTAGCCAAAACGTTGAGCGGAAGATCCATCGATTCGACAATGCTACGAATCCTATCCAATTGAACCAAGCCTGGGAACGAAAAAACCATCGCCGCCCGCTTCTTGATAAAGGATGCCACGCCTGATCACTTCTTTCACCGCCTCTGCTTCCGTTACCAACGAACGCAATACAACATCGGTTCGGGCATTGAGAAAAAAAGGCGCATCGTTGCGGCCAGCGATCTCTTTTACTACGTGAATCTTTGCGACCAGTAGCTCTGGCGCCCTGCTCCCATCTTCTAGATTGATACCCACCGCTCCGGCATCAATAACCGCTTCAATTGTCATTGCAAAGGTAGCAAGATCATCCGTAAATCCACTTTCGAGATCGACCGTCACCGGAAGATCGACTACATGGGTAATTTCTCGGATCGCTCGAATAAGCGCATCTACCGGTAACTTCTCGCCATCGGCGTATCCGTGCGCCCAGGCAAGTCCGGCGCTGGTAGTCGCGATCGCTTTCGCACCAGCCTCTTTCAAGACCACCGCGCTGAGAGCATCCCAGCAATTCGGGAGAATGAGGATCTGATCAAGATGGTGCAGTTGGTGAAAGGTAGCTCCCTTAGCTTTCGTTGAGGTATTCATGGTCGATCGTCCGTAACGTTTCGGTGGCGTTGAGCTGCAGTGAAACAAGAAAACAGATCTCACACAAAGCGACAAAATCACAAGCACTGGAACACATTGCAAACCTCTCTCTGCCTTGCTGTCTAGCGTGTGCCTTTTCTTCCCTGCTTTGCCGCAAGGACAAATTTGCTTTATTCATACTGATGGCGCGCTTTGACCCACGGATAGCGATCGCTGCGACTATTGGCCTGATTGTGCAAATTGCTTTCGCGCTCTTGGCCTGGGGTGATTTGAACACATTTTTTGCGCATCCCGCTCGCAGAGAACTCGTCGTCGCTTCGGTTTTGCTAACGATCGTCGCCTGGTTTTCCGGCACCTCAGGCATCAGTTCCGGCAAATCCTCTTCTGCCCAAAGCAAACACAATCTTCCCTGGTTCCTGATCCTCTTGCTTGCCATGACCATAATCCCCCCTTACTGCGACCGACGCGATCTCTGGACCATTGATGGCGATGGAGCGCGTTATCTAGGTTTGGCGCTCTTTTGGATTGGATCGATTGTTCGGTTAATAGCCGTCTTTGCGCTTGGCCATCGTTTTAGCGGATTGGTCGCAATCCAACCGGATCACAAGCTTAAGACCGACGGCATCTACAAGCATGTCCGCCATCCAAGCTACACCGGCCTACTCCTGGCGATGATCGGCTGGGTACTCGTCTTCCGAAGTGTCATTGGATTGGCTCTGAACATCTTTCTGTTCCTCCTGTTGCTCAGACGGATTGACGACGAAGAAAAATTCTTGGAGGCGGAATTTGGAGACGAGTATCGCGCCTACCGGGAAAGGACCCAACGCCTTCTACCGTTCGTCTACTAAGCCACATTTGTCCGCTCTAACGGAGGATTTAAGGCCCATTCCGATCCGGCCGGTCGCGGAGCGACATACCCCTATCTATAGAACGCTGTTTGCCCTTGGACGCAGGTGACAAAATACGCGATTTCTCATCCGGCAGTTTTCTGTGATGACGCAAGAATCCTTCGAATGAAATCGGTCTTGGCTTCGGTGTAACGCTCGCGATCATTGCGAAAGCGTTGCGCCAAATCCCTTTTCAATTTGACGTAAGCGGAAGCCACTTCGGGATCGTTTCGTAGTCGATTCCGAAAACTCAAATGCTCGATCACTGGACGACTCGTCTGCTCGGAGACATAAAGAAGATGCTTTGGAAGATCAATCACACATCGAAATACCTCACGTCCGGCAATACCGCGGGGACCCCGATGGATATAACCAAATCGCTCTAAGCGGTCGCGGATTTCGGGAAATTGCGCGCTGGATCGGATCAAAACATCGATGTCGATCATCGGCTTTGCAGCAAGGCCCGGTACGCTGGTGCTTCCGACATGTTCAATTCCGACAATGAGTTCGCCAAGAACAGCGCCTAGCTCATTCGCAATTCGGCTAAAATCTACCGGCCATCGCTCATCGTAATCGACGACTTCAACGGCATTCCAGGTTACTGGGCGAACTCTCACCATCGCGTCAGCCAACCATCGGCGCGCTTCGGAATTCAACCGCGGCCATAGCCGGCGAAAATCGGCAAGATCTTTCTCGGACGGATTTTTAGATTTGTAGAGAAGCACAATTTCCGGGGGAAGGATCGGAACGCCCGATTCGGGTCGAAAATCTGCGATCGGGCGTGTAATCGTTTGATCTCTTCGATATACCCAAAGATCTTGCCGGCGCTCGTTGAAGAGGAACTCGAATTGATACTCGCCGCTATTCGCTCGTAGCTCGTGAATCGGCAATTCGAGCCACTCATTCGACTCCCAGCAGACCAACGTTCCATTCACTGCCTTTTCCCACTTCCAGTTTGTGAGATGTCGTCGCAGTTCGAATTGGTCCTCTCGAAAGACGGCAATGTCTATATCTTGATGATTCCGGGTTTCGCGGCCGAGGAATAGATCAATAGCCCAACCACCCGGCCACAAACCATGGTCGCCGCAATGAGTGCAGCACTTCCAGGCGGGATCGAAGATTAGCAAATTGCATTGTACGGCAATTGATTGAAATCCGGTTTTTTTGCGAGAATTTTTGCGGGGTGTCCACAGAGTACCGGTCCTGATCTCGCCCGCGGCAATTGATTTGATTTTAGAGCTATTTTTTCGCCGCGATCCATCATTTCCGACAAAGAGCGTCATTGACGCTGCCAGTTGACTCCGGTAGATGGACGGAGCGCCCGTATTGCCGTTGCGGCGTCGGCGCTTGCACATCGACGGGGAAAGATCGCTATGTCGGAAAAGCAGCGTTTGATTGAGATGAATAGCGGCGCAGTGAAGTGGCGCCGTTGGGGTCCTTACCTCAGCGAACGCCAGTGGGGCACTGTCCGCGAAGATTATAGCGCAGGGGGGAATGCCTGGGATTATTTTCCGCATGATCACGCTCGCAGTCGCGCCTACCGCTGGGGCGAAGATGGCATCGCCGGCTTTTGCGATGAGCACGAGTTCCTCTGCTTCGCTTTGGCACTTTGGAATGGGAAAGATCCAATTCTAAAGGAACGCTTGTTTGGCCTGAACAATGAAGAAGGAAATCACGGGGAAGACGTTAAGGAGCTCTATTACTACCTGGATGCGACGCCAACGCACTCCTATCTAAAGATGCTCTACAAGTATCCCCAACGGGAGTTTCCTTACGCTGCGCTTAGCCAGGAAAACCGTCGGCGCGGCAAGCAGGATCAGGAGTATGAACTGATTGATACCGGTGTGTTCGATGACGACCGTTACTTTGATATTTTCGTTGAGTACGCCAAGGCCGGACCGGATGACATCCTGATTCAGATCACCGTCGCCAATCGTGGATCGGAGGCGGCGATAATCCACCTACTACCGCAGCTCTGGTTTCGTAATATCTGGTCCTGGGGCGACGGAAGACCCAAGCCAACTCTCGAGGTTGTCGACGGCCACATGGTGTCTGCGAAACATGTGCAGCTTGGGAGTTATTTTCTTCGGACAGAGGGATCGCCCTCATTGCTCTTCTGCGAGAATGAAACTAATAGCGAACGCCTCTTTTCCTTCCCTAACCCGTCACCTTATTGCAAGGATGGGTTTCACGAATGGCTCATTCGCAAGAACGGGAATGCGGTCAACCCGTCGCAAACTGGCACCAAATCCGCCGCACACTATCAGCTTGTTATCGGAGCGGGTGCGGAGCAAATTGTCCGCCTAAGGCTCTCGCGGCAGACGCATGAAGTGGGTTTTGCCGACTTCGAAGAAGTGCTGACGTCCCGACGCTTAGAGGCCGACGCGTTTTATGCAGATTTGCCATGCGGCGTGGTAGACGAAGATCTCCGCCGAATCCAGCGCCAAGCAGGCGCTGGAATGATCTGGAGCAAACAATTCTACCGCTATGACGTCCGGCGCTGGCTCAATGGTGATCCTTCGCAGCCGGCGCCGCCGCCGGAGCGAAAGCTTGGTCGCAACCATGATTGGCAACATCTCAACGCTGCGGAGGTCCTTTCCATGCCGGATAAATGGGAGTACCCCTGGTTTGCCGCTTGGGATCTCGCCTTCCACACGCTCACTTTCGCGGTGATCGACCCGGAGTTCGCTAAACAGCAGCTCGTGGTAATCACTCGGGAATGGTACATGCACCCAAATGGCCAGCTACCAGCCTATGAATGGGCTTTTGGGGACGTGAATCCTCCGGTCCACGCTTGGGCGGCTTGGCGAGTTTTCCAAATCGACCGAAAACTGCGCCGTACCGAAAATCCTGACGATCCAGGAGATCTTCCGTTCCTGGAACGCGTGTTTCACAAACTTCTGCTCAACTTCACCTGGTGGGTTAATCGCAAAGACGTTGCCGGGCTGAACATCTTCCAAGGTGGCTTTCTCGGATTAGATAATATCGGTGTGTTCGATCGTAGTGCTCCGCTGCCGACCGGCGGCTATATCAATCAATCGGACGGAACGAGCTGGATGGCGATGTACAGCTTGAATTTGATGCGGATAGCGCTCGAGTTGGCCCAGCGAAATCATGTCTATGAAGATATCGCTTCTAAATTCTTTGAACACTTCCTCAATATTGCAGGGGCGATGGACAAGTGCGCGGGCGGAGTTGGCCTATGGGATGATCAAGATGGATTCTTTTACGACGTGTTGAATTTACCTGATGGCCAGATGATTCCGTTACGGATCCGTTCGATTGTCGGATTGATTCCGCTCTTCGCGGTGGAAACCCTCGAGCCGGATCTTCTCAATCAGGTGCCGGAATTTAAGAGTCGTTTGGAGTGGTTACTGAATCATCGACCCGACCTCGCCTCTTTGATTTCTCGGTGGAACGTGATGGGCAGCGGTGAGCGTCGGCTGCTTTCGCTTCTGCGTGGCCATCGCATGAAGCTGCTGCTCAAGCGCATGTTGGATGAAACCGAGTTTCTTTCTGATTATGGGGTTCGAGCCCTCTCACGTTATCACCATGACCACCCCTATGTCTTTCACTGGAACGGTTCGGATATGCGCGTCGATTACGAACCGGGTGAATCGACTTCAGGCGTGTTTGGGGGGAATTCCAATTGGCGCGGGCCCATCTGGTTCCCTATGAATTATCTGCTCATTGAATCCTTGCAACGCTTTCACCATTACTATGGTGATGATTTCCGGGTCGAATGCCCGACCGGTTCGGGAAAATTTCTGTCGATCAAGGAGATTGCCGCAGAGTTATGCAATCGGCTTTGCCGGCTCTTTTCCCGTGACTCAAATGGTCGGCGGCCGGTATTCGGCGCTAACGAGAAATTTCAGAGCGATCCGCATTTCCGCGACTACCTTCAGTTCTTTGAATATTTTCACGGGGACAACGGACGCGGTGTTGGAGCATCTCATCAAACCGGATGGACTGGCCTGATTGCCAAGTTGATCGCATCGCAATTAACGTGAGCGGTCCCGGAGGGACGACCTGAGCACACGGCTTCGAAGAACGGAATATGTTGACCCACCCGGTTAGCCACTAGTTGATTGACACTTATCTAGCCCGCAAATAACTGCGTGCGCTTCAAATAGCATGTGATATTTGCGGGCTAGTATGATCCCCATTTCCGACAACCACGAATGGCTGGAGGCGGACGGTCTCGGAGGGTTCGCTAGCTCGACCACTTCTGGGGTTCGGACCCGGCGTTACCACGCGCTACTTCTCACTGCAACAACTCCCCCTTCCAGCCGGATGGTGCTGGTCAATGGCTTTGATGCTTGGATCCAAGCGGAAGAAAAACTGTTCTGGCTCTCATCTCAGCGTTACGCTCCCGATGTCGTAACTCCGAATGAAAATCTGGAGAGTTTTCAATTTCAACCGTGGCCCCTTTGGCGGTTTCGATTCACTGAGGAAATCTGGCTCGACCATGAGATTTTTGTCCCACGCGGGCAATCCACCGTCGTACTCAGTTGGCGCTTGTGCGGCAGGATAAACCAGAGTTTTTCCCTTTCGGTAAAGCCATTTTTATCCGGCCGAGATTTCCATGCAACTCATCACGAAAACGGCCTTTTCCAGTTTGAACCGTCAGAGAACGCAGACACACTGCGTTGGGAGCCATACCCTGGAGTGCCAGCGGTGATCTGCCGCTCCCACGGAAATTATCAGCACGCTCCAACTTGGTACCGCAATTTCCTTTACATCAGCGAGTATGAACGCGGTTTGGATTTTCTTGAGGATCTGGCCGCGCCCGGTACGCTCACTTGGGAACTGGGTAATCAGAATCGGGAAGCTGTCCTTACCTTTTCAGCGGAAGGTTTTGCCGAAGTTGGCCCGAGTAACCTGGAAAAGTGGATCGCTGAACTCCGCTCCACCGAACGCGAACGTCGAGAGCAAATTCGTGATCCGATCGAGCGGGCCTCGGAGAGTTATTTCGTTCGTCGGGGCGCCGGTAGAACTATCATCGCCGGATATCCCTGGTTTGGTGATTGGGGTCGAGACACATTCATTTCGATTCGCGGCCTAGGTATTGCCGTGAACCGCCTGGAATGGGTTCGAGACATTCTCTTGGAATGGGCTAACGCAGTTTCCCAGGGCATGCTTCCGAATCTTTTCCCCGACCGGGGAACTGTGCCCGAATACAATTCAGTTGATGCCTCGCTTTGGTATATCATTGCCGTTCGAGATTTTCTCGATGCAGCGTCTGGACGCCCTGGTTTAGTCAATGAGTTGGCCGAGCAAAGGCTAAGAAACGCCATTGAGGCTATCCTGCTCGGCTATCAATCAGGAACGCGATTTAACATTCGGGCAGATAATGACGGGCTGCTTGCTGCAGGTGTTCCCGGTGTTCAGCTCACCTGGATGGATGCAAAGTTTGAGGGCAAAGTGATTACACCGCGCATCGGTAAGCCGGTCGAGGTCCAGGCGCTCTGGATCAACGCACTTGCCATCGCCAAGCGGTTCTCGCCCAAATGGGAGCATCTTTTCGAGAAGGCGGTTCTGGCTTTCGAAAATCGATTTTGGAACGAAGCTAAACATCAATTATTCGATGTCGTTGATATCGACCATCAACCCGGCGCCGTCGACCCACTCACTCGGCCCAATCAGATTTTTGCGGTTGGTGGACTACCCCTGTCCTTGTTATCGGACACTCATGCTCGGCAAGTGGTCGACAGTGTCGAAACACATCTTTGGACACCAACTGGCCTCCGCTCCATCGCGCCCGGTGAACCGGGATTTACTCCACGTTATATGGGAACCCCTTTCGCGCGTGACTCCGCTTATCATCAGGGGACCGTTTGGCCCTGGTTGGCCGGAGCATTTATTGAGGCATGGGTCCGTGTTCGCGGAAATACGTCCGAAGCAAAGCAGGAAGCCCGTACCCGTTTTCTCGATCCGTTGCGCTCCCTTTCCTGCCGTGCCGGATTGAATCACCTCCCGGAGATCACCGACGCGGTCGAACCGTACACACCCCGCGGCTGTCCCTTCCAGGCTTGGTCAGTCGGAGAATTTTTACGGATAGACCGTGGCATCTTGGGTTAACAATTGATAGCGTTATAATAACCATCACCTGGGACGCCCACAATTAGCCGAACGAATCTACATTCGTTTCCTCATTGGGCGCCGGAATCATTCCCGGACTTCGCAAGCGACGCCCCCTCCAAGTTCAATCCACCCAATACGTTTGCAGGTTAGTTGTCCAGTCGCACGCTGACCATTCCGTCCGGATCAAATCACCGCCTCACCCCGACCTCGTCTAAATGACAAAGCAGATCTGCCGGATCCTGATAAACCCGGTATGCGCCCGCTCGCTCCAGTTCCTCCGCGCCATATCCTCCGGAAAGAAGACCTACCCCCAGGGCTCTCGCCCGTCTGGCAGCCAGCAGGTCCCAAACGCTATCCCCTACGACGATTGAATTGGTGATCGGCGCATTGAGTTGGGCCGCCGCTTCCAGGAAAAGATGTGGATCGGGTTTGGCGTAACGCACTAGATCTCGCGTTACCACCGGGATTCCAGCCGGAAGACCGAGCAGTTCGAGTGTCGGCCCGGCTGTTTCAAGCCGCCCGCTCGTCGCGATGGCATATTTCACCTTCAGCTCGGAAAGATGTTGAAGGAGTTCGCGGGCTCCGGGCAGCGGACGAACTTGTTTACTCTGCCGATTATACGCTTCCGCGTGCAAACGCCGAAGTTGTTCCGCTTCGTTTGATTTAATCTCCCGGCCGGTTTCGCGCAGCAGCGCATTCACAAACAATCCGCCGCTCATCCCGATTCTGCGATGGATCCGCCATACCGATAGCTCGATTCCAACCTGCTCGAGCGCTTCACGCCAAGCGAGAACATGTTGATAGACGCTGTCCACCAGCGTTCCATCTAGATCAAATAGAAACGCCGGCGCCAGCGACTCGCTCGCGTAATCGCCCGGTTTTCCTACGCCACCGGGTAGATCCGTTTGGCCCGGTTCCATCTTAGCTCTTCTCCCTGCCTCGGGTCCAAGCCGGCGGATCACTTGCCGGAAAACTTTCGTCCAAGCTTTCGTCTACCTCATCTTCTGAGAGCGGTTCTGCCTCATGTGGTTTGTCCGGTGCCTCGTCTTCAGGGTCGGTGTGCATAGATTTTCCCTTCCTTGATTTCGTGTCCCCTCAATTTAACTGCTTTCTCTTTGCATCGCGAGTCGAGAAACGCGGTTTCGTAAATTTGTTACACTCGAATGAGGCTCACGCCAAGATGGAGAAAAAAATCTCACGCCAAGACGCAAAGCCGCAAAGGAAGGAAGAGACGAGCTTCCAGATACTGCCGGACTGATTGACTTTTGGACCGATAAGTGGAGATCCTGCCTCGCCTCCCTGGCCGCCTTCGTTCAGAGAAACTCTTTTCTTATTCTATCTTTGCGGCTTTGCGTCTTGGCGTGAGATTTTTCCCGTTCTGGCGTCTTGGCGTGGCCAGCCGCATTACCTCGGTTCAAGGAAATCGATAAGGCGATCGAAAACTGCGTCTAGCTGGACCTTCAACTTCTCTTTTTCAGATGTGCTTTTCGGCATGCTCTCACAGCGCCGCTGAGCGTCCGCCAGAGCGGCACTGAAAAAAATCTCCTTGGCTTCGTGCATGGAATCGGCGCCGTTCGCTTTCTGAAATTTCTCAACATCTTGATTCCCGACCCAGAGTTGCCATTCAACGCTCTTAGCAAAATAAACCACGGCCATGCCTTTTTGGCTCGTGCCCAGCGTCCTCGCCAATTCTTCGATATAGTCATGCGGAGTCTCGATTGACCCGATCGGGTAAAAATCCGCATGGATCCGCGCAAAAATCTTTTCGCCGGTAAAACGCTGGAAGTTGGTCAATTTGTGATCAAATCCTTTCGCCCTCGGCGGATCAGCCGGCAAGAGGTTCTCCGGATCGTCGAAGTGATCAACGACCGCCCGAGGTTGCGCCAACGCGAGTTTGAAAAAGGCTTCCGCATCGGCTCGGAACGCTTTGGCGTCTGATCCGATCCGCAGGATGCGCACCTGCATGGGATCACCTGGCTGCACCTTGGCCAGGATATCGAGCCCGCGGACGACTCGACCAAAAACACTGTGCAGATAGTTCAAGCGATTTGCTTCATTCAAGGTAATGAAAAACTGAGAGCCGTTGGTATCGGGTCCATCATTTGCCATCGAAAGAATGCCGGCGCCATCGTGTCGCAGTCCTGGCACCAATTCGTCAGCGAACTCGTAGCCGGGTCCGCCCTCGCCGTTACCCAAAGGATCTCCTCCTTGAATGACGAAACCAGGGACCACTCGATGGAAGGTTAGTCCATTATAGAATGGCTTGTGCGGTTGCGGTCCGAGGGTTCCTTCGGCCAGACCAACAAAGTTAGTCACGGTCAGGGGCGCCTTCTCGTAAAACAACTCAGCGGTAATTGTGCCGCGTGGCGTCGAGATCTCGGCATACAAACCGTCGGGAAGAGCTTCGTCAGCCAGAATGCTGGTCGCGAAAATCGAACAGACCGGCGACAGCGAAAGAAAAAGTAACCGTAAAGTATCCATCTGCGGGCGAAGCATATCAATTTAGGCACGATTGCTTTCAAGCTATAAGTGCGGTTCACTTGTCCAGGGAAGACTCGAGTTCTCCAATAAACTCTTCCGATCAGCTAAAGCGAAACCGATCGGGAAATTCCTCACCGTCAACGCCGCGACCGCAGGATCCAACAGTTAGGTCGGTAGGCTTTCTTTCGACCGCTCGGTGAGCCTCTCTTCGGGTGGCCGTTGCGCAACTGTCGAAAAGGGGAAAGTATCGCTCCGGGCTGCGAATTCAGGATGTTGCTAGGGTCCGCAACGACAGATCTACCGGATCAGTTGAGGCATCATTGAAGAGCCACACTAAGCCGCTTTGGCTATTCCCGCCATGTGCACCAGATCCACCGGAACATTTCCGGTAGGTCCGGTAGGAGTATTTGTGCGTGCACCATATTCGGCAAAGGCTGTGTTTGGATCAGTTGTTCCTGTGTTGGAAGCGCCAGCTCCTCCGTTCTGGCATGCGGCAAGAAAAACCGTTATGCCGAGCACGATCAATCCTGTTGCCCACCGAGATTCTTTTCGCACGAGGAACAATTCACGCGCGAATTGGTGATGTAAACCGCGATTTGACCAGGCAATCAAAGTGCTTCACCGGCGGCACACTGTGAGATGTCGCTAAGCTGCTGCCCAGTCAGATCCGCATCCCACTATAAAACGCCAATAGATCACCGCTTTTAAGCTGGTTTTGAATCTGGTTTGCCCTCGAATTCGAAATCTCTGTACGCGAGGATTTCGTCCGAATCGTTCTCGCTGGTTTTTGAGTACATTGGCGCTTCGTCGCTGCAGGTCAGCGAAGGTATGATTGATCTCGGTTCAAATGCAATCCTCTGAACTGATCGAAATGATCAATAAATTCCCTGCTACTGCCAACTTGGATATACGCAGTCTGACATTGTCCGAGCTTGAGGTGATAGCTGCCGTCGGCAAGGTGAAAGGTGTATCCATTGTCCGAAGCACAGTTTTAGTTTTTTGGGCGGTTTCAGTTTTTTGTACGCACCCATCAAAAACAATCCATCGCTTCAGACATCTTCCATGGTTTTGAAGACCCGGTTGTAGAAAGTTTCGAGTTGTTTGTAGGCATTACTGATCGCAAATTTCTGCTGGAAGTCTTTGAGGAAGTCCTGTCTGGATTGATAACCAGCAAGAACCAGGTCGGAGTTGTAATGCGCCTTTTTAAAGAAACCTTCAAAGGAGGGTAATTCATTCTGGAACTCCATTTTCTGGTAGTAAGTCATGTAATCGTCGTACTCTGTTTCCAAAGGCTCGCAGCGCAGGTTTAAATCATGCAACGAATAGTCAGCTTCATCGCTTCCTGCCGTAACAAATCTAAAATCAAAATTCAGGGTTATACTTAACTGAATTTCTGTCACCGGAGTTTCGAATACAAACAAAACCGGCTCGGTTTCTAGATGGGCTATCCCTAGCCCTTCCTGCGTATGTTCAAAATGCGCGACTTTAAGCTCTAGTTGGTTTGCAACTCTATTTAACTGTTTGGCAGAGAATTTCAGCACAAGTAGAGCGTAATCCTTAGGTTGGAGGAAACTGCATTCCAGAGCTGGCTTTTTGTTAAGTCGTCTTTTCCTCGTGATGCGGAATATTCGTAAATAGCACGTCCACCCTAGCGCTCCCGGCCCCCGGTGATGAAGGAGCTCGGCCAGCTTGAGTCCTATGGAATTTAGTACGTTTTCTTTCAGGAATCTTGGCTCGATTCCGCCGGTCCGTCTAAGGGAGACCGGAAAAAACTGGGGGCTATGCCGCCTTAGCACCGCATGTACCTTCCATTCCGGGGTACCGCGCGACGGCGTGGGGCGCCAGTTGCCGGACTGGACTTGAATCGTGGACTGAGAGCGCGCCTACTAGCTTTAATTCGTGGACAGAACTGGCCTTAAATCATAGACAACTCCGTTTCTCGGACGTGAATTCGTGCACGGCGGCGATCATCGGCGAGGATCGTCATACCATGAAAAAGCAAATTGTCATTGGAGATCTCGGGCCATCGCCCGTCGCGCCTTTATTTATGAGGTTTTAGAGGCCATGTTATAGAGTCCTTAGTCCGGGGGGTGTGACCGACGAGTTTTAGACGTTCTTCGCGTTTGTCGTAGGCAAAGGACTCCGCGCGCAGCGTCTGCCGGTTAAGGTCGGCAAAGAAACGATGGTGGGAAAAACTGTGAACGCGCTTTGTCCGATCGATGCGAGCGGCGGAAAAATTTTGTGGAAGGCGAATATTGGAGTGCGGCTAGCGATACGTTCGTGAAAAAAGGGGAACCCGTACAAACCATACCCGTCGAAGGATTGACGACAAAAGTGAAACCCGAAACCTGAGAAAAGAGGTCCCATGTTCGAAGAATCGGCAAAATTGGTCTTCTGGTTAGTTCCCATTATTCTCATCGCCGTAATCTTCCTGCCGCAGATGATCCGCATCCTGCGCGAGTACGAGCGCGCGGTGATTTTCCGTCTCGGCAAGCTGCTTGGCACAAAAGGGCCGGGATTGATTTTTCTCATTCCGATCGTCGATCGCATGGTAGGGATGGATCTGCGCGTCGTGACCATCGACGTCGCGCGCCAGGAAGTCATGACGCGGGACAACGTGCCGATGACCGTTGACGCCGTGGTTTATTTTCGCGTCATCGATCCAGCGTCTGCGGTCGTGCGAGTGGCGAACTATCTGAAAGCGACTTCGCTCATTTCGCAGACAACGTTGCGCAGCGTGCTCGGACAGGCGGAACTCGATGAACTGCTCTCCCAGCGCGACAAGATAAATCTGAGGCTACAGGAGATTATCGATCGGCAGACCGAGCCGTGGGGAATCAAAGTGACTGCCGTAGAGGTCAGAGACGTCGTTTTGCCCGACAGCATGAAGCGCGCGATGGCCGGTCAGGCCGAGTCGGAGCGGGAGCGCCGCGCGAAAATCATAAATGCCGAAGGCGAGTTTCAGGCTGCGGAAAAACTCGTGCAGGCGGCATCGATGATTTCTGCGCAACCGATTGCCCTGCAACTGCGCTTCTTACAGACGATGAAGGAACTTTCGAGCGAGCATAACACCACGACCATTCTGCCGGTGCCAATTGATCTGTTTGCGCCGTTCATCAAAAGGTCCGAAAGCCCAACACCGAAGGAACCGTAGCCGGCACATCAAATCAGACGTGAGCAACGGAGCAGCGAAATCTCGCATAGAGGAAAACCCGGCCGTCTTAGCATACTAAATTCCGTTTCGTGAGGTTACCTCCTAAAACCCTCACCAAATACAAATGTCGTAAAACCATGTTCGTAACTGTTTCGGGTTGCGCTTAGTTGTTCTGCCTTTCTGTTCTAAAAATCGCTGTGAACGATCTGAAATCGGTCATTATCGTAGGAAAGCGGCGTGAAGAGAATGGAAACACTTTTCTATCACCTCGAAAAAAGAGTGTTTCACCAGTCTATTTGAATTCCGGCCCCGAAAATCGGGACAGGGTTTCGAAGTCAGCTTGGAATGGTGCAGCTTAGTAATCCATTCCGCCCATGCCACCCATGCCGCCTGGACCAGCCGGACCCGGTTTTTCTTTCTCAGGCAACTCCGTCACCAATGCTTCTGTAGTGAGCATGAGAGCGGAGATCGAAGCGGCGTTCTGCAGCGCCGTGCGGACCACCTTGGTCGGATCGACGACACCGGCCATTACCAGGTCCTCGTATTTGCCGGTCGCCACGTTGAACCCTTCATTGCCGCTGCGCTTCTTGACTTCC
>JBEEIB010000014.1:0-8163 GCA_041167675.1 Verrucomicrobiota bacterium | reverse complement strand
ATCTCACGCGCTACAAATTGATTGCCTTCGGCTGTCATGTGCCCGTCGTTGGGGACGTACAATCGGTGATAACCCGAGGGGTCCTCAGCTTTCAATTCGAATAACGCGGGCTGCAGGTCGAGAACGCGCGTCGCCGGGTCTGTTACGCAACCGAGGACGCTTTTGGTTGCCGTGGCCGCGGAGGGGGTTTCTACTTCGGTGCGCTGGGCCAAGACGATCAGCTCGGAGCCCCGCAATTTAGTCAACCTTTCGAGCTCATTGAGCACGCCGCAGGCAACCTCGATCCCTTTTTCTCGATCTTGCACTTGTCTTTCAGACGGCGCCCTCAGCCACCATTCTGGAAACAACCGCTTCATGACGGCATGCGCAAGCCGACTATGCTCCACTGCGATGAGCAATTTACCTTCCCGGTCGGGGAAAAAAGTTGGCGGTACCGGGACGTTTTCCAGCGTCAGTCGGCCGTCCTTGAAATCAAAAAAGGGCTTGGCCGTCGCAAACGTCACCGACATTTGAGAGCGGCGGATGTCATCGGGGATGAAGCTGAAAATTACAGCGCTGAATCGATACCGGCTGAGGAATCGTCGCGTTCGCAGAAAAATCTGGTCGACGCCATAGCCGTCGACCCCACCATTGATCACTCTCCTTCCAGAGAGCTTTTCTAGCTGCGCGGGCCAAGTTTCCGAATCGGACACTTTGTCGCCGAAAGTATAGGAATCGCCGACTGCAAGGATCGGGTTATCGGTCCCATCCCACGACTCTCCGCGGCCGTTGGACCGAATTCCTTCTCGAAGGATTGTAAGGGACCTTCCCCATTGGTTCGACGACTTTGGCACCCATCCAAGTTCAGGGTCATAAGTGTGATAGCCGAATCTGTTCTCCTGCTGGAACCGAAAGTTTGTATATTCCCATTCACCATGATAAGCGCGAAGGCCGACCTCAAGTGCAAGAAGAGATAAAACAATGGCTACTATAAACAGGGTCGCATTGGTGAGCTTTTCCTTCATCGCCCCGTGCTCCAAATTCCACAACGATTACATCGAGTCGTTACCACTCGATATCCTCTGCTAGTGCGGCACCGTCCAGCCATTCAATCTTTGTGGACTCGGAAATTTTAAGGACACCAGCGCCAATCCCCGCCCGTACCAGAAGAACGAGCCTTATGCTCTCGTTAATCGGGCTCGAACATGCCCTTGTAATCGACGCGAAGCGACGGGTCCTGGTCTTCCTTTCGGGCAACGCAATTGCCGGCAACCAAGAGGTCTATGTCCGTTCCCATAAAGCAGCGGAAAGCATCCTCCGGGGTACACACGATCGGCTCGCTTCGGACATTGAAGCTGGTGTTGACCAGAACCGGGCAGCCGGTCCGCTCCTTGAACGCCGACAGCAAAGCATGGTAGCGCGGGTTTGTCTCCTTATGAACCGTCTGAATGCGCGCCGACATATCGACATGCGTAACCGCTGGAATTTCAGACCGGATCGTGTTGAGCCTGTCGATTCCAAAGAGCTTCTTGTCTTCCTCCGAGACTGGGCGCCGCCGATCCTCAAGGACGTCGGCGACGACCAGCATGTAAGGGCTGTCGTCATCGAGCTCGAACCACTCGGCGACGTCTTCCCGTAATACGGATGGCGCGAATGGCCGGAAGCTCTCGCGGAACTTGACCTTCAGGTTCAGCTGCCGTTGCATCTGGGGCGAGCGCGGGTCGCCGAGGATTGACCGGGCACCTAAAGCGCGGGGGCCGAACTCCATTCGCCCTTGGAACCAGCCAACGGCCTTTTCTTCCGCTAGCGCGTCGACGGTCTGTCCTATTACCGCTTCGTCCTCTACGATTTTGAAAACCGCCCCGGCACTAAGCAACCGCTCCGCGATTTCCGCAGTCGTAAAGCCGGGGCCGAGATAAGCCCCTTGCATCCCGTCGAGAACGTTTCCAACCCGTCGCGGCTGGTCGAGAAATTCGTGATAGGCCGCGAGCGCGGCACCAAGTGCGCCGCCGGCATCCCCGGCCGCGGGTTGAACCCAAAGAGCATCGATAGTCCCGTCGCGCAAAACCTTGCCGTTGGCGACACAATTGAGCGCGACGCCGCCAGCCAAGCACAGCTTGCGCAGCCCGGTTTCCGCGACCAGGTTTCGAACCATCCGGACGATCACCTCGTCGGTGACCGCTTGGATCGAGGCAGCGAGATCCATATGACGCTGCTCCAGCAGCGCTTCCGGGGGGCGGGGGGGCCCGCCGAACAAACGATCAAAGCCGCCGTTGGTCATCCGCAGCCCGACGCAGTAATCGAAATATTCCTGATTAAGGTGAAACGAGCCGTCTGGCTTGAGGTCTATTAAATTCTCAAGAATAGTATTGACATATCGGGGCTCGCCGTATGGCGCCAATCCCATAACTTTGTACTCGCCGGAGTTCACCTTGAAGCCAGTGTAGTAAGTAAAGGCGGCATAGAGCAACCCGAGCGAGTGTGGGAAATGAATTTCCTTGATCATCTCGATGTGATGATCTCGACCGATCCCAACACTCGTAGTGGCCCACTCTCCAACACCATCCATTGTGAGGATCAGCGCATCCTCAAAAGGCGACGGGTAGAAAGCACTGGCCGCATGGCTCTGGTGATGCTCCGCGAATAGTAGCTTGTGCTGCCAGTCGAAGTCGGGTGCGCGCGCTTTGAGACGCCTGCCAAGCAAGTCCTTTTGGAACAATTTTCCCTTTAACCACAGCGGCAAAGCCATGCGGAACGATCCGAAACCGCGCGGTGCAAACGCAAGATAAGTTTCGATCAGACGTTCGAACTTTATAAAAGGTTTCTCGTAGAAGACGATATAATCGAGTTCACCAAGCGTCAATCCGCCCTCATCGAGACAATAACGAATGGCATTCTCGGGGTAGCGTGCATCCTGTTTCTTACGAGTAAAGCGCTCTTCCTGCGCTGCGGCAATAATATGGCCGTCCTCCACGAGCGCGGCAGCACTGTCGTGATAAAAGGCGGAGATTCCGAGAATGCGCATCCGGCTAGCCTCTCTGTTTTGTTAAAGGCTCCGCCATCCCGTCAAAACAGTGTGTAGATGAATGGCGCGATCGCAGAGCCTTGCGTCGCTATCAGCAGCGCGCCGAACAACGCCATCGTGATCATTATCGGGGCGAGCCAAAATTTCTTGCGAACGCGCAAGAAGGACCAGAACTCGACCATGAAACTGCCCATCAGATTCCCTCTCGAGTGGTCCTCGCCGGGGGCTGTTCGGCCTCGCGGACCCGAAAGCGAGGAGCTTAAAGGACGCGTCGTCGATATCGCTTAAGTTGACTGGCATACACGGGCAACCGAGCCCGACGCGGCGCGCTAAAAGCGCTGTGCCAGCCAGCAAACGGCCGTTTCATTTTGTCCTCCTCACCCCGCGAAGTCTCGGTTAGCCCCGAATGCGAGATTTTTCCGATATCCGATATATACCGTCTAAGAGGATCCGTCTATCGCGGACGAAACGGGGGTTTCATTAACGTTTATGGCCGATAACCTTTATTAATGTTAACTCAAAATTGCCGCCTCATACTCGATGCCCCGCCCTCCGGCGACTCGCGCTTGATCCAATAAGTGGCTGCCGTCCGATCTGGTGACAGCCGCAGTGGCCGTTTGCCCGCCATCCGCATAATAAATGCCATTGGGGTGACCGCAACAAAGAACAGTAGCGCCAAGACAATTGGATTCACCACTTTTGCCAGTGCGCCACCCACTTTCAACCAAGCTTTATTGAGCCCAGACAAGCGCGAAGGTGCAAAGGCTCCGACCAACAGCAACACAGCCCCCGCAATAAAGATCAAACATGCAACCAGTAGGATCGCCCCCGCCGCGAACGCTTTTGCCGCGCCGATCGCCATCAAGATGCTGCCGACCGTGCATCCGAACGCCCGATCGCCGCCAGCTTCGGGGGGCTCGTCGTCGCGATAGTTTTCGTGAAGCGAGAAATTCTGGCTCACTCGCATTCTCCTGTTGCTTGCGCGCTGTATCGCGATCTGAGGAGGCGTTTCGCGATCTGAGGAGGCAAAGACAAGGAACATTATCGGATTTTCCCACATGCATAGCGACAAGCTCCATCCACGATGGGTGCTGCCCAGCGAAGGGATGGTTGCCATCTCAACGTTGGGAACTCGATGCGCTGCCCGCCAGAGCACACCTCTGCCACATTGTGGTTCGCTCTCATTGCCGAAGAGGCGCGTCCATTTGTCGCATATTGCGCTTTTAAATCCAGTGCTTCGCGGCGCTGTGCGGGTTGTAGAAAGCTCACGCGCTCGGGTGCGCTCGAATGCGGCCGGAAGGTCATACTATTGTCCACTACCCAGTCATACATCCCGGCGGTGCAATCGGCCTTCCGTGATTGTGCCGACATCCTGCAATGTCCGATGATCGGCGAGCCTCTTGTCGAGGTTGAGGACGGCTGGAGAAGCGCTGGCGCACAGCGAAAGTATCCGGTCGAACACGGCATCCCGCAATTGTTCGCACCAGTAGACCCGACGACGTCGGATCGCGATGTCACTGACATGGTCAAGGCGTTCTACGAGGAAACGCCGTTCCCAAACTATGATGACATCGACTCGCGCGAGACCCTCGTCGTGAAGGCGACACAAGGGAGGTTCGCCGCAGCCCTCGATGAGCAGCTGCCTGAGGGTGCCATCGTGCTCGAGGCCGGATGTGGCACAGGCCAGCTGACCAATTTCCTTGGTTTGTCGTGGAAGCGACGGGTTTTGGGCGGCGACATCTGCCTTAATTCGCTGCGACTGGCGAACGGTTTCCGTGAGCGCTACCGAATTGCCAACGCAGCCTTTCTGCAAATGAATCTTTTTCGACCACCCTTCCGGGACAACAGCATCGACGTCCTTATCTGCAATGGCGTGCTCCACCACACCGGGGATGCCCGCAAAGGCTTCGAGACCCTGCTTAGTAAAGTCAAACCCGGCGGCCACATCCTGATCGGGCTTTATAATAGCTATGGACGCCTGCCGACCTTATGGCGTCGCCGGGCCTTCGAACGGTTTGGTCCGGCACTGTATTTCCTGGACAGCCGTCTGACCTCGGCTCGGATGAACGAGGGCCGCTGGCAGGCGTGGTTTCGCGACCAATATCGACACCCCCACGAAACACGGCATTTGATCGATGAGGCGCTGGGCTGGTTCGATACCGCCGGGGTCGACTTTCTGTCGTCCATACCGGCAGCTGACGGAAGTCCCTTCACAAATCACACTCGACTGTTCGCGCCGCATCCACGGGCCACTAGGACAAGTCGGTGGGCAACTCAGCTGCAGATGCTCCTGACCGGAGGTCGTGATGGCGGGCTTTTCATCATGATCGGGCGCAAGGGCGGATAGGCAATTCTGCCTCAACGTTTTCTACGAGTTCGAAATCTTTTCGCTCGCTTCGTCCCTCCCGCCGTCGGTCGCAGGACGAAGAAGCGGTATTGAGGCTAGAACCGGCCCGTGACAAGCTTCCTTGGCGAGAACAACACAGCCCCGGCGCAGCCTTCCAGAAGCAGCCAAGCCTTCAGCAGCCATCGGAGTGGACGGATAATCCGCAAAAGAGGGAGTGGAGGGGTAACAAGCTCGCAGTTGATGGGCGGATATCGCTGGCCTGATGTAGCCTGAAACTAAAGCCTTCCCTCGCCCATAATCGTCATACCCATACCCCGCATCGGACGGCACTTCGAAATCGTCGATCATGACGACCGCCGACGGGCATCGCCGAAAGACGATGTCGAGTTCCTCGGCAAGAGGCAGATCATCACCAAACACGTGGCCGTGAGCGTCGAGGTAAAAGAAAAGCGTGTGGCCGGCCAGAGCCTGCAGCGGCCCATCGAACAGCCGACGCAGGCCTGTCCGGCTGTCATTATGGAGTAATTTGATGTTCCGTTTACGCCAAAATCGTGCGCGCGCAAATCCGTAGTGTCGCGGGTATAACTCGATTGTAAAGACGGGCAACCCGGTGTGGGACATTAATTCGGTCGTAGCTCCAAGCGAGGTGCCGGTTTCGACGAGCGCGTGCGGCCGCGTCTTTGTGACGATCTCCACAAACAGCGCTTGGCGGGCGGTTTGTCCGTTGAACGGACCCCATTCCGCGCCAAGCTCCGGGGCTCTCAAATAATCGATTATTCCGACGGTTTGCTGAAGTAGCCCGATGGCTTGGCGAGGGAGCAACCGGCGTAGCGCCTGCTTTGCAAAGACGGGCGGATCAAGGGCCAAGCTCATGGCATCTCCCAATCATGGACCAGAGGGCGCCGGCCGCTCCGTCCCGCCGCTTCGGCAGGCCTGAACCATCCTCCGATATGCCCCGTATGTCGACGAGTGTTTGCTTTTATCCCACCTCCCCATCGCACCTCAAGCCTTTAAAATCCCAATACCTCCCCCCTGATGCTGGATGCCACATAGATCTGCGTAGCGTCGATACATCCTCTCGGCCACTATGTCCCAGGTAAAATTCTCGTAAACCCAATCGCGGGCTGCGCGCCCCATTTTTTGTCGCAATTCTTGATCGCGAAGAAGCTTAAGAATGCTGCCAGCCAACGCGCGAGGATCATTTTTTGCGACCAAAAATCCGGTTCGCTGATCGCTGACGATCTCCGGAATGGCGCCGCTCCGAGTAGCGACCACCGGAGTCCCGGCAGCCATGGCTTCGATCGGGGGAATCCCGAACCCTTCGTTCCAGATCGGCGCGAACGCGAAAACATCGGCGTTATAATAAAGATCAATCAGCTCCGGTCGCGGGACAAAGCCGCGAAAAGCGACCTTTCCGCTCGCCGCCGCCGACAATCGTTCCTTCAAATGGGCGAGATAAGTTCCGGCATCGGCGGGCGCTAGCGACAATTTGGCTCTCAATCGCGCCATCCAATCATAGGCGTAGAACGGATATACGCTTTCAATCACCTCCCGGTCGCGTACTTCAAAAGTCTCAGCCAAAGGATAGCTCGCTTGCATGCCGACGACATCCAGCCGGACATCTGGATATTCCTCGACCACAATGCAGAACGCATCGAACAGGACATGCAGGCCTTTGTGCGGCGAAACTGCGCCCGCATATAGGATACGTTTTTCCCGCCGCGGCGCCGGGTCGTACCGCCTTTCGCGACTGAACTCGGCCGCATCGACCGCGTTGTACATCGTGTGGCAGCGGTCGGCAATCATCGGGAATTGCCGGCGAGTTTTCTCGCTGATGTAATCGCTCACAGTTGTTACCAGATCCACGTGACGCAGGCGCTCTTCGAGGATCGCCGGCCGGTTTTGCGAGAACCACTCTGCATGTAGCTGCAGGATTATCCGAGCGCTGGGGTTGCGGGCTCGAATCAGTGGAACATACTGCGCACAATGCTGGACATGGATCACATCACAAGCCTGCACGCGGAGATCCTCCGCCACCTCGCGACCGAAAGCTCGAAACAGCCAGCGGGAGCTCGAAGCCGGCGCAGAAGACGGAAAAAGCCTGGAATATTTCTCCCTAGCCTTAGCCGCGAGCCGATCAGATAGCGGCACCCGAAAGAAACGAAAATGGACATTGTGCTCTCGGTAATCGGCCGGAAGGTGTTTGTGCCGGTTGCTTGTCCCATACGCGACAACCTCGCAACGCTTGGCCAGCGAACATGCCGCACCGTAAGTGCATGCCCCTACCGAAGACTGGTATGGCGGAAGAATGGTGTCGATCGGCTGATTGACAAAGGCGATTTTCATCTAGCTGCCCTCGGAGTAAACGCCTCGACTTGCAGGCGCCTATGCGAGGATGCGTTCATATTTTTCAACAAGATCCTCGGCGATACGGTCCCAAGAGAACATAGCGGAAGCGCGCTCCACAGCGGCGCGCGCCATCGCGTCACGCTGATCCGGGTTGGACAAAAGTTGCAGGATTGCGTCGGCTAGCGCCGGTGCGTCGGAGCGTTCTACCAGCACGCCGGTCCGCCCGTGTGCGACAATTTCCGGGAAGGCGCCGCCTCTGGTGGCTATAACCGGCGTAGCAGACGCCATCGCTTCGACCAGTGGCATGCCGAACGATTCTTCGCACACCGAGGGGAATGCAAAGATACTAGCGGCGTGATAGTGCGGTGCGAGTTCGTTGAATCTCACGCCATCATTCAAGAACGAGATGGTGCCTGAAGGGAACTCCGATATTTTGCCGCGCAGAAGTTCCGCATATGTGCCG
>JBEEIB010000013.1:0-7361 GCA_041167675.1 Verrucomicrobiota bacterium | reverse complement strand
AATAAAGAAGTTGTCAGGGCGTCAACTCCCAACCATCGGGGCCACTGACATCAATGAGCTCGCACTCTTCCTGTAGCCAGTTACGAATGGGCGGAGGAATTCCCGGAGTAGAACTGTAAAGCTGACTAATTTCTGAGAGCCAATCCGCCTTGATGGGATCATCGGAGATCCAACCGGCCGGACTAAACTCGACTGTCGAGCCGTCTCGGTGTCTCCACTTGAAAAGGAAATCCACGTGATTGGGTTCGCAGAAATTTGCCTGCGCGGATGCTGAAAGTTGCGATATCTCCTCGACCTTTCTCCTCAGACTTCAACTAGCTTGTTCGCTTGCTGACGGTGTAACGTAACCGCCCGATTAATTTTCCAGCTTTAGTTTTTTTATTGCTCTTGTCTTGGTGCTTTTTTTCCCCTTTAGAAGGCTCTGAGACGCGCTTCTTTGACCAGACCTCCGTGAAACCCAATTAATGACTGAAAGGAATCGGATTTATGGCGCGAATGAAAGTGGCACAGATTAACAAACCAGGTGCGAACTTTGAACTCGTGGAGCGAGACATTCCAGAGCCCGGGCCGGGAGAAGTTCGTATCAAAGTCGAAGCGTGCGGCATATGCCACAGCGACAGGTTTGTCAAAGAAGGGCTATGGCCTGGACTCTCCTATCCGCGAGTTCCTGGACATGAGATTGCGGGGCGCATCGATGCGGTCGGAGCCGACGCCAGCTTTTGGAAGGTCGGCCAACACGTTGGTGTCGGATGGCATGGCGGCCATTGTTTCTGTTGCGAAGCTTGTCGACGCGGAGATTTCATCCTCTGCCAATCAGGAAAAGTTACGGGTATCAGTCACGATGGTGGTTTTGCAGAGTATGTCATCCCTCCGGCAGAGGCAGTTGCTTCCAGACCCGATGACCTTTCGCCTGAAGAGGCAGCGCCGCTGCTTTGTGCTGGTATTACCGTGTTCAACTCGCTTTGGCATTCCGGAGCAGGACCCGGAGATATCGTCGCAGTCCAGGGCGTCGGTGGTCTGGGACATCTGGGGATTCAATACGCGAATCGGATGGGGTTTGTCACGGTGGCAGTGGGACGAAGCAAGGACAAGGAGCCCCTCGCGATCAAGTTGGGAGCGAAGCATTATATCGACTCCGGCTCGAGTGCTCCGGCTGAAGAACTGCAAAAATTAGGCGGTGCGCGCGTCGTCTTAGCGACTGCTCCCGAGGCCCAATCAATATCGGCCCTGGTTGGTGGACTGTCGGCGAATGGGAAACTTCTGATTGTCGCGGCAGCGATGGAGCCTTTGGCGATCAACGCTCTCGACTTAATTGCCCGTAGACGATCTATTCAGGGCTGGCCCTCCGGAACAGCCAAAGATTCTGAAGATACGTTGCGGTTCAGTGCTGTAACCGGTGTTCGGCCGATGATTGAGAAGTATCCGCTCTCGAGTGTCGCGGAAGCGTACGATCAGATGATCACGGGAAAGGTCAGATTCCGGGTCGTACTTACGATGTAGAGGATTGTTTAATCCGCTCCAGAGACTGATATTTAACTGACTATTTCTGGACGCGGAAGCGAGGCGGCAACGGAATTAAACTAACTGAGCCGGTGCCGTTCAAGATCGTCAAGCCGTCCATCAGGTGGAGTACGCTCAGTTTTGCCCGTTCTGTGGAAAGGCTCAGGGCGTGATTCGAAAGCTACGCACTACTTGGTTCCAGGGCGCCTGTCCGAAGTGTCGAGCGATCGGACCGAAGCGGGAGAGCTTTTTAAAGCGTTAGGGGTCATAGATCGGCTTGCGCTATACACTCCGTTGTTTGCCGATCCGTTACCGTTGCACCTTGCCGTTGGTCTTTCGCTGCGCCACAGCTTATCGGTATCGGTCACCGCTTCTCTCGGAAATGCCAAGTTATCGTCGAACGGCACATCTTCTTCCAATGGATAAACCCGCATTTTACTGTCCGCGTGTCGCCGAAGCAGGTCCATTGCGGCGATTACAGGACGATGCATATCGTTGTTCGAGCGAAATTCCAATGTATGGAGCAGCCTGGGCAACATCCGGCGGTAGTGCGAGCGATATGAATTTCGCATAGTCAGTGTGACCCCTTCAATGTCGCCAGGTAGCAGACGGCCCGGCAATGAACACGCCGTGCTTTAGCTGACAGGTCGATCCGTCCATACCAGCAAGTTCTTTTTGACCGTATGCTTAAGCGTTTGTGCAGCTTTCAAGGAGGGCTGCTGCGACCAATATCTGTCATGCGAGAGCCCCGTCCCGGGCGCTGAAAAAAGAGAAACCACCGCAACTATAGCTAGAAGAAAAGTGGCAAGACAAATTGCCAGCCAGAAATACTGCCAGCCAGCTGACAGCGGCAGCATGGTCGTAAACACGGCCGCTACAGCTGATGCGAGACCCATCACGGTAGCGAAGCATAACTGGACTAACCCGTAGGCATCTACCGCTTTCAAATTTCGTTCAGGACTGCCTGCTTCATTCTCTTTCATGATTCATTCCTCTAACTGAGGGTGTGGTCTGCCGGTCAGCAAACCCGCACCCGGAAGGCGGTAGTTACGACTTGATGAATGCGAGCAGATCGGCGTTGACCTGATCCTGATCCTGATGCGCAGCGGTTAGGCCGTGCGGCGCGCCTGGATAGTAGATTTCCTTCGCGTCCTTGATGGGTCTGGCCGATTTCTTCGCCGAATCCGCCGAATCCTTGACAGGAACGATCTGGTCGTCCTCACCAGGTTGACCAGTGTCGGGACGTCGATCTTCTTGAGGTCTTCGGTGAAGTCGGTCTCGGAGAAGGCCTTGATGCTTTCAGAGGCGTCCTGAGATCGAGCGCCTCGATTACAACTGCAACAATGGCAGAAACGTCCAACCGCTCCAGTTGTCTTATATCTCTTCGATCTGCTTTGGAGTGATGGGCGTGACATTACCGGGAAAACGCTCTTGCAGCGGCGTGACCGGTTGGAACAGATCATCAATCCTGTTCCGGGCATCCAAGTTGGCAGTTACGTCGAGAACCGTGGAATCGATCTTTATCGTCTAGCCAAAGAGAAGCGACTTGAAGGCATAATTGCCAAGCGGAAAACCAGCACTTACCGACCTGGAAAGCGATCACCGGATTGGTTGAAGATTAAGGCTCGGCCGCAACAGGAATTCGTGGTGTGCGGTTTCACCGAAGATGCGCTCTCTGGCCTCGATCTGGACTGCCATCAGCTCGGGTTGACTCCCTCGACGTTCGATCTTTCAGACTCCGCTGTAACACGCTCGGCGCTATCCAGCGATCTTCGCTGAACTTACGCTGGGTTTACCCCACTAACTTTAAACTCCCGCACCAACTCGGCAATCTCTTCTCGGTTCCGGCGTTTTCCCCGAACCTTGATCTTCGCTCCTTCATTCTTTTGCACCCTCGACTCCTCGCAAATCCTGCGTCACCCGCCATATCGGGTTAAAAGAACGCTTACGAAAGGACATGTCATCTAACGCTCCAAAATGCTACGTCCGGCTTCTCTTTTCTTCGCTCTGGCTATTTCGTATTCTCTCGGTGAGTGAGTGTGCGGCAGACTCCAAAGTCACGGACCTCGCGCACTAAGGAACACGCAGGCCTCGACGATCCTTGTCGCGACGGGTAACACCGGTCCGATCAAGATTTTCAAGTAGCGCTATAGCGATGCGGCGGGTCGTCCCAAGCGCTTGACGGATCTCGCTCGTTGTGGCTGGACCATTTTTCTCCAGGTATCTAACTACCGCGTTTCGCCACCGCCTCTTTGCGCCGTGCTCAAACGTCAACTCACGTTTCCGTTTTGGAAAGAAAAATTGCGCCTTGAGCTCATCTTTCTCTCCAAAACGGAATCCAAAAGATTCCTGGAGAGAAGGGAAAGAACAAAGGCAAACGGCCCAATCCGCCGAGGCGGATGACGGCCATTTAACTAAACAACTAACGCTGATCACATATTACTATGAACATCAATCGCATCATCATCAGTGGTAACCTGGTCGCTGACCCAACCTTGAGAGAAACTAACTCCGGCACTCCGGTTGCATCCGCCACTATTGCGAACAATGAATTCTTCAACGACGGCGATGGCGAACGTCAACAGGTCACTACTTTCGCAGACGTGACCGTGTGGGGTAAGTCCGGCGAGAGTATTCGCTGAGACCGATAGCCAATCACTCGACAAAGATGATTCCGCCGCCGGTAGATTTTTCGACCGAGGTGATCGTCCAGAGGGCATCCGCTTGCGCAGTCTAGTGCACTGTTTCATTTAATTCCAAAGCAGTCTTGATACGATTAGAGGCGTCTTTGTAAGACCATTTGATAGGCGTTGCTTTGCGATTGTAGGAGCGGATGTAGCGCATGATTTTGCGGTCGAGATCTTTAACCGAACAGAAGATGCCGCGGGCGATGAGGTCTCGCTGGATTTTGGAAAACCAGATTTCGACTTGGTTGAGCCAAGAGGAGTAGGTGGGCGTGTAATGAATACGTACTTTGGGATGACGAGCCAGAAAATCACAGACTGCCTTGGTCTTATGCGCGCTCAAGTTATCACAGATGATATGCACGGACTGCTGTTGGGGATGGCGTGCGACGAGATCTTCCAAAAACGCGACGAACTCTGCACTGGTGTGGCGGGCGCTAGTCTGGCCAATCACCTCGCCGCTGGCGGTATGGAGCGCCGCATACAACGAGAGCGTGCCGTGGCGGTAATACTCGAAGCCGTGTCGTTCGGCCCGGCCAGGGGAGAGTGGCAGAACCGGATCCAACCGGTCCAACGCTTGGATAGCGCTCTTCTCGTCGACGCAGAAGACCGCCGCGTTAAGCGGTGGCTTGAGGTAAAGTCCAATGATGTCAGCTGCCTGCTCTTCAAACTCCGGGTCAGTACTGGCCATGTAGCGCCGGAGTCGATGGGGTTGGATTCCGGCGCGAGCCCAGACGCGGGCTACTCGACTGTGCGAAGCGCCCAGATGCCGAGCCAACTTCCGGGTGCTCCAATGAGTCGAACCGTCGGGAGGCGGTTGCTTAGTCGCGTTCAGAATCTTGGCTTCTTGGCGGATGATGTTCTCCGAGACAATCTTGCCACGGTGCCGGGCATAAAGCCCCGCCAAGCGCTCCCTACCAAAACGTTCTTTCCAGCGCGCGACGAAATCCTGGCCGCAGCCTTCCTGCTTCATGATGGTGCGATAAGACTGCCCGGCCGCCAGCCGGAGGATTACCTTAGCACGCCGCACCTCTCCGGCTTTCATCGTTCGCGAAGCCGCCATTTTTTTCAATTCCCGCCGCTCATGCGGCGCCAATTTCAACCTCGTTGTTGCCACCTACTTAACTTACCAAATAAGCGCTTTGGAAATCAATGAAACGATGCACTAGGGTTCGAGATCGCCGGCCGGATGATACGAACTCGCCGTGGCCTGTGAGCGTTTACAAGCGCGTCGAGCGGATCGTAGATGTGAGTTATTGTCGTGCACCTCAGGCAGTCACTCTCTTTAGAATTGAGCGATACGAGGAGCGAGGGGAGGAGACGGGCTGAATTGACATAGCTAGCTGAGATGGCTATCGTGGACGGCTTTTGGATTCTCATAGGCAACGGCCCGGTTGGCTTGATTCCATGGCCGGCATTGAAGATGGTTCATAGGCGACGGCATTTCTCCGTCGAGAGTAATCCTCGGACGGAAAGTTTGCATTAGGGTAGAAGCTCTTGGGCTTGAATCCAGGTGCGTCGCACGAAGTCCACCGCAGATTCGCGGCGCGCGAAGGCTGCGCTTTGTCCCGCCCAAAGTTGCATCCGGTGAATGTCCTTCGCGTCTAATCCGGTCTGGCGCATGGCCGCAGTTAGCTCGAACTGAACCGGAAAGGGAGCCGGTTTCGGTGCATCAGGCGAATTGGCGGCACGAACGTATTCGGTCTCGATTGAACGGCCAAGCCGGCCGGTGAACGCGCGCGTCATGGTGGTTGCTTCTGGCTCTAAATCGGCCAAGGCATCCGCCCACACTGCGTTCGTGCCCGCTTCCGGACAGCGGAGGAAAGCGGTGCCGATCTGGACCGCGCTCGCGCCCAAAGTTAACGCGGCGGCGATCCCTCGCCCTTCGGCAATGCCACCCGCAGCGATAATCGGAACGGAGAGTTTATCCGCTAACCGCGGCAGCAATGCAAAAAGGCCAACACATTGGCGCTCCGCAACCGCTTGATCAAAAGAGCCGCGATGGCCGCCAGCTTCGTATCCCTGGGCTACGATTGCGTCGGCCCCGACCCGCTCCGCCTCTTGTGCCTCAGCCAAAGTCGTTGCACAGGCAAACCATGCGATTCCATGATCCTTCAACTTTGCGACAAATGGCGAGGGATACAGACCCATGATCGAAGAAACAACGGTGGGTCTGATGGTGATCAAAGTGTCGCACTGCTTCTCAAAATCCGGCAACCGGATTCCGCTGACCTCGGCTGGAACTGTGGGCCCCCAGCTTGAAAGGAACTCTCGCACCCGCTGCTCGGCGGTGAAATCACGTGTGGGCGCTTGGTCCGGAATCCAAAGATTCAGTTGAAAAGGTCCCGGGCTCCGCGACCGAAATTCGGACGCCCAGTTGGCGATCGCATCCGGGCTCGACATAAGAGCACCCATAGCGCCCATACCACCCGCGTCCGCGACGGCAACGGCTAAGCTAACCGGGCAGGAGCCGGCCATTGGCGCCTGAAGAATTGGTATTCGCAGACCATACTGCCGACAAAACGCCATCGCTCGACCTCTCGGACTCTGCGAATCTAGCTCGTCCATGTTTTCTTTAAATCAGTACAGGTTCTTACGCAGCATTGATCGCCATCCGGATGGTTCTTATGCGCTCTTAGATGAGAGACTCGGAGTAAACCGTTCCGCGCTTATAAGTGCATTTTCTAATTACCATTTTCCGGCATGCGCGCCGCCGTCAACGTGAAGCACTTCACCGGTGACGAACTTTGCATCGTTCAGGTACATCACCGCATCAACGACCTCATCGATATTGCCCATTCTGCCGATGGGTTGAAGACTTTTCAAAAAGTCATGGGCTTCGATTTTGTGCATCGGTGTTTTTATGGCTCCGAGAGCGACGGTGTTGATGCGTATGCCCTGTCCGGCATATTCAATCGCGAGTGCGCGGGTGACCGCGTGCAATCCACCTTTGGCCAACACCTGTAATGCACAGGGAACGCCGGCGATCGGTTGATCGACCACCGAGGTCGAAATATTTACGATATGCCCAGACTGCTGGTGAAGCATCTGCTTAGCAGCGCTTTGGGTAATATAAAAGAAGCCAGCTAAGATCGTCGATACTAACGCCTCGAAATCACCAGGAGTGTAATCCACAAAAGGCTTGGACACCAACAAGCCAGCATTGTTGACCAGGAC
>JBEEIB010000012.1:0-2743 GCA_041167675.1 Verrucomicrobiota bacterium | reverse complement strand
CCAACCGATATGCGCGAAAAAGAACCCTTTCGAAATACAGTACGGATCATCGTCATGATCCACATGCTTATGATGACGCCGATGTTCGCTCGCCCACATCAAAACCGAGTTTTCAAACGCAGCGGCGCCAAAAATAAGTGTGAAAAACCGGATCGGCCAGCTTGCCTGGAAGGTAATGTGCGAGAAAAGCCGATGATAACCTAACGTGACGCTAAATCCGCAAGCGGCAAGCATCGCGAAGAAGAGCACAACCTGAAACCAATCAAGCCCGAAAAACCAGAGATAGAGCGGGACGGCGGTCAATGTGAGAGCCAGCGTGCCAATAAGAAAGGAACTGGTGAACCAATTGATACGATCGAGTGGCAACCGGAAAAACAGGCGCTCCGGCCCCACGTTCGCTTTATCGGGAAACGTGAAGCTCCCTCCGTTGGCGATAAAGGAACTGTCGTTCATGCCGTCTGCTTGCCCTTGTTCCAGCGGCTCAGCGTGCCGATTTGATTGGCAGCGGTCCTGCGTCCCAGCGCATCCCACGTGCGAAAACCCGTCCTGCCGCTTTTCAGTGCGCGGACAGCCGCTTCATTCGTCCCATATAATCCGAGCGCCCAACGAGCAGTGCCGACGACGAGCTCGAGATGACAGCCGAGCGGAGTTTGGCGAAAGACAAATTCTCCGACAGACGTTCGTAAAGTGGACATCGTTTTACTGGCGCCTGTGATCTGCCGGTGATGATGCTGGCGATAATTTCTTTTCGCCGGTCTGTGTTGCATGGCGAACAGGGCGCCATTTTGTGTGATAGTTGGTTCCATAATCTTTACGCGGCCATGAGGTGTAGGCCGGCTTCCTTTGCTGCGATGGAGCGTTCATCTCCACCGGCTTCAGTGACCGAATCGACTATCTTAAAACGGGCGGTGAACGTCGCGCCTTTATCTAATCCCTCGCTCGCAGCCTCCAAGGTTCCGCCATGCGCCTTTATCAAAGTACGTGCAATCGAAAGACCGAGACCGAGACCGCCGTAGCGCCGATGAATGGACCAATCTCCTTGCTCGAACGGCGAAAAAATCCGCGAGAGTGCGTCTGCCGGAATACCAATCCCGGTGTCGCTCACTTCGATGACCAGTCTGTCGCCTTCCTCATTGCGCGTGACGATTGAAACCTTGCCGCCTTTTGGTGTGAACTTCACCGCGTTGCCAATCAGATTCGACAGAACCTGTTCGAGTTTGCCCGAATCGGCTCGGATGTGGCTATGCCGAGCCTGCAACCGGAGATCGATACCAATCCCCGCTCCTTTCTGCTGGCTCTCGAGATTCCTGAGTGCAACGCGGATCACCTCGTGCACATCCACCCTCTCCAGCTTCAGCCCCAAGGCCCCGTTCTCGACATGGGTGAAGCCGAGCAACTCGTTGACCACATGCACAAGAGTTTGAATATTGCGGCGGATGAACGCCAAGGCGGATTTATCGAACTGCGGCGGCAAATCTTTCTTGTCGGGCATGCCGATCTTACCGTGACCCAGCTCAAGCACGTCGATCATTGAAGAGATAGCCGCTAGTGGATTGCGCAGCTCGTGGGATAGCACAGCGATGACTTCATCTCTTGCTCTGTCTGCGAGCTCGAGCGTATCCGCGTGGCTCTTGGAAGCCGCCTGAAATTCAGCCCGCACACTGATATCGCGGATGTTGCATTGGATCACTTTGGCTGAGCCGACAAAGTAGACGTTACTGACAAACTCGACTTGGATCTGTTTCCCGGCCTTCGTGCGGAGCGGGTGGTTTTCGTACCGGATGTACTCCTCTGTTTGCAGCTTTTCGAACGCTGCCTGATTCGCTGCGATGTCTTCGAATAGGCCAATCTCCCAGAGCTGGAGGCCGATTATGCTTTCGAACGGATAGTCGAGCAAATCGAGGAGAAATGGATTTACATCGATGATCTCGCCGGTATTCGCGTCGAGAATCAGGATGCCATCCTGCGCGGTTTCGAATAACCGGCGGTAGCGAAGCTCCGATACTTCCAAGGCGAGCTCTAACGAATTTCCTCGGCCACCGGCGGGCATTAGCTTCGCCTGGCTAATTGACGAATTTGATGTCATCGGTCGAGACTCGCTGTCATTGAGATATTTGTTTTAAGCAGGCGGGAGATGGGACAGTTTGTTTTTGCTGCGATCGCGGCATCCATGAAACCCGCTTGAGAGGCGTCCGGAACGTTCGCATGGACGTCGAGCTGGATGTGCGTGACCGTCCAGCCGGCGGCTAAATCTTCCAGCGTTGCGGTTGCAGTGGTTTCAATGCGCTGCGGGTGGAAACCGCAAAGACCAAGCTCATTGGACAGGGCCATCGAAAAACACCCGCCTAACGAAGCCGCGATCAGTTCGTCCGGATTGGTGCCCCGGCCTTCGGCGAATCGCGTGCGAAAGGAATATTGCGTTTTAGAAAGAACGCCGCTTTCGGTGGTTAAAGTCCCTCCGCCCTCATGAAGGTTTCCTTTCCAAAGAGCTGAAGCGTTCCGGTTCATGAATGGCAAAGCAAAGTGTTACGCCTTCGCGCATTGCCCGGCCAATATCTTGTTGGTAGCACGTCATACTTTTTGAGTATGGCCCTCTGCCTCTGGCTGAGCGGTCTGTCATAATCCGCAATTCTTTCGTTGAATTAACGTGCCGAGCCGGGTTATGGTCAGTATCTTACCCCCGATGGAACTGCGTCATCTGCGCTACTTCGTCGGCGTTGCGGAAGCGCTGAGCTTCACAAAG
>JBEEIB010000011.1:0-4673 GCA_041167675.1 Verrucomicrobiota bacterium | reverse complement strand
TGGAGACAACGAACAAAGCAAAGAAGGAAAAGAGCACCGTAAATGTCCTCTGGACTCAGTCTGGGGAAGAGCAACGTGAGTATGCCAACCTTCGACTCTTTGACCAATGTCTGTTGGCCGCCCCGGTAACGGGGAGACAACCACGGATCGAACCTGACACCGATCAACGGATGCGTCGGCCGACCTCCTTTGGAGGTTAACTACCAACTGGAGAGTCGGATGCGGGAGATCTGCCAGTCCGGTTCGGAGGGAGGGGCAAGCTTAGCTTTTTCCCTACCCCTATCTTAGCCCGGGGTTTCAACCCCGGGTTACCGGTCCGGAGCGATTCGCCCTGAAGGAGCGCCAGATGAAGCTTCACCAGCCGGCAGCGGCGACTCTCCCTTTAGGGCTTACGCTCTAATTGACCTGAGAATCAGTGCAGATCCGGTTGCTTTGGCGCACTACAAAACGCAGCGGCCGGCACCGGCATCAACCCTCTGTTAGAGGACTGATGGATTCGAATTCTGACCTGCTGATTTCCCGAAACTGAAAATCTAAAAAGGGTCGGCCAGTCTGCGCCTGAACGTCGGCGAGTACTTCCGATATGGAATCTCCTACAGCCACTTCTGTCTTCTCGGAATCATCCTTGAAGTACAGAGCGTAAAATCTCCGATGACGCGTGCAGAACTCGCTCATACCCTTAATACGCTCGAGCTAAGTCCGATTGCCAAAAAACTTCCGGTAACACTTCTGCGAAGGACGAGCGACACGACAAAAGGAATCTCCTACGGAGTTTAACTCGGCTTGAACCCGAGCCTTTGGCGCGCCAGGGTGGAGTTTTACTAGGGGAGTTTTAGCGATTGCAGTGGTCTTAGAGTAGATTTTTCGAAGCGTCACGCCCAGCACCTCTGTCAGAGAAGAGGGAAATGTCGTAGGAGAAATCCATGAGATTCTCAGCGGAGGATGCGGAGAGATCTTGAGCCGTGACGCACGCGGTCGACTGCTGCCGCTCAGGACCAGAGATCTGGGTGTTACATCTTAGAGTGAAGTGATTTCAGATCACTTCACTGGAATGAGAACAGGAGTATTTTGGTCCTTGAGCAGCAAGACGAGAAACTTTGCCGGCTTCGTTTTACTGGCGTTTCGGCCGATTGTGTGAATGTCGTTAGGGCCTTCATACCACGTCTGGCCCGGATGCAGGGTGACAGGATTTCCGCCTTTCACGCCCATCACGATCGAGCCTTCCAGAACATAGACGAAGGCGTGGGCATTGTGCTTATGAATCGGATCGGATCCACCCGGCGGATAATCCACCGTAATCACGAGGACTTCTTTACCGCGAAAATCCGGCAGCAGCTTTGTCATCAGCGGTGTGACTTTGGTCTGCTGTGCATACAGTGAACTGCAGGCAAAAAATAACAATGAGATCAGTACTTTCTTCACTTTCCTTCCTTCTGGGCTGTTAACTGCGAGCTGGTATTCGCCAGGAACGAAACGCGATCGCGGAGCGAAAGATAAGCAAGTTATAGTGTTACCCCCCGCTTTCCTCGCTTTGCCTGATCGGCACATTACGTTCCAGCGGAAACCCAGTTTTCGACTCTACAGTTGCCTTGGGGACTTCTATCTCGTCAACACGGGCAGCTCAGGTGTGGAGTGGCTGAGCCAGTCGTCGAAAAAAGTCGCGCCGATGCGTGGATTAGCGCCGGGGGTGAGCGATTGATCGTTTACTACCAGGCCGAAGTAACGCGCATCAACATCTGTGATCACCTCGCGTGGATCCTTCGTTGCACTTAGGAAGCGTCGGACGAGTTCGACGACCGCCTACATACCCATCTCGGTCCCGCTGACGTGACCGTCGACTTCTCGGCTAAGCGCATCGGATTAAGGGTCCGTAAAGGCGGCGACGAACACTGCTACTGTTATCCCCTCGACAAAGTACCCGTCGACATTTTCGGCGATTGGCGACCTTTATCGGCCGGGGCATAGGTCCCGGTCAGAGTGAAAGCGAGGAGTGGATCCTGTACGTGGTTTTACGTATTTACGAGCTGCCGTCCATTCAGACAGCCTCAAGTCATGGGCGCTATGATCGGTTCGCTTTTGCCTCGGAGGCTTTTGGCCATTCCTGCTTGGTTAGCTCTTCTGTTTACCGCGAGCTCGACTTTCTCGCAGAAAGCCGGCGCAGAAGAACACTCAGCGTTTTACAAGTGGGAAGGTTACGAAGCTCAGAATGGAGAATTGTTGGATTTACAGGTTCTCGCATTCACAACTCGCAGCTTGGACCCTTTGGAGAAATTCAAAAGCAAATCAGCATCATGACTTCGACGCTCTTAGCATTCTCGTATTTGCCGAACATCTGCCCAGAGGTGCGATTTCTGCATTCAGACACCAGAGCCCAACGGCAGGCGTTTTCGATCCGTGTGAGCAGTTCATCCATTCGCTTGTGTCTCTCCAAAGAGGCTTCTCTTAAACAGGGCAGTGACGGTGGCTAGTCAGCAAACCTCTAGCGTATACGTCAAAATGCGTATAGACCCGGTGTACGACGGACGTTAAGGTTAAAGTGTTGTTTCAGCATCTGATCGCGCCGCTAAACGTTTAATCCTCCCGATTCTGATACGCGTAGCGTCAGAGAATTGGCGCAGGCAAACAAAGTGCTTTTGGTCGGCTTAAGTGCCTGAAAGCCGATGCTAGAGCGAACAGATGTTAAGCAACAAGCGAGGAAGAATCATGGAACAACCGCCTCTGAACCCGCGACAACTGAAACGGGCTCTGAAACCACGACCCGCATTGAAGAAACCGAACGTCCTAATCACGTTCGAGCCGCCGACCCATCCGCCGAGAGCCGGCGTGCGGGTCTTTCCAGCCCCAGTCAAGGGAAAGCTCATCAAGCGTCCTGCGCGATCCCGCGGGCGGGCGGCGAGCACGGAAATCGACGAGAACAAGCTGGGTGGATTCCTGCCGGACC
Organism: Verrucomicrobiota bacterium; assembly: GCA_041167675.1. Lineage (GTDB taxonomy): Bacteria > Verrucomicrobiota > Verrucomicrobiia > Chthoniobacterales > JAFAMB01 > DASTDH01. Next base: position 1,732 of record JBEEIB010000011.1, on the reverse strand, counting down.
ATCTGGCGCTGAATCCGCACGCGCCCGCTCTGGACAAACAACTGAGGCGCGGAAAATTCTTCGATCCGATGAGGAAGCTCAAGAAGGGCGAGTACATGGCGACGACGATCTTTCCGCCGGATCAGCGGCAGGTGTTTTCGGACACATCGTTTCCGTGGTGCACGGTGGGGCGGGTTGACGTAACCGGTGGGACTGGCAGCGGCGCGCTGGTCGGCCCGCGCCATCTGCTATGCGCATCGCACATGATGACGTGGAATCCGGACAACACGGTCAACCAAGTCACGTTCACGCCGTCGTACTTCGATGGAAACGCACCATTCGGGAATTCGGGGATAATCCATTGGTATGCGTATCGGAAGGTGGTCGGACCTAACCTGAGCAGCGACGATACCGAGGAAGATTACGTGGTATTGGTGCTGAGCAATCGGCTGGGAGACGTCTGCGGCTGGATGGGAACGCGGGGATATTCGGACTCATGGAACGGGCTGGCGGTGTGGAGTCATATCGGCTATCCTGGCGATCTGACGGGCGCAGCGCGGCCGACGTTTCAGAATGGTATTTCGATCGATAGCACGGAGGGCGGCGACGATCCGACCGACGAAGGACTACTCCAGCGGGCTGACGTGTGGCCCGGGCAATCCGGCGGTCCGTTTTTCGGTTGGTGGAGTGGCGAGCCGTGGCCGCGGGTGACGGGAGTGCAGAGCGGGCAGAATCCGCAGACTAATACGGCAGGCGCGGGCAACGATATTCCCAATCTGGTGATCGCCGCGCTTAATGATTTCCCATGAACGAAGGTATCCCTTCGACTAACCGCACGGGTAGGACGATGGGACATCGTTTATAGGCGTGTTTGATGAACCGGGTATTCAATTATGCCGAAAACGCGGGTCGAAGATGCGGGTCATGAACTGCCCGTCGATACGAAGTTCACATAGTTTTAATTCATGATGTTCGTGATCCGGTTGCCGACGCAACTGCAACAGGTTGCACGGCTGATTATTCCGGTCTTGCTTTTCCCGGCCGCTATCCGCCCAATCATTGGTATGATGCACTCGTAGCTGCCATGAATCGCGCTACGATTGAAGCCCTGAAGCTTCTCCGCATAACGGGCTGGCACTCTAAGTTCAACCCTGGAGATGTAAAAATGCTGGGAAGAAGAAAGGGAGAGTGATCCAATGAGTACCCCGTCTAGCTGATTGACCTGGCCCGATATGAAACCCCGCGGAGAGCTGGGAAAAATATCTGCCGAGATCGATTTCGACTCTTAGCGGTTCTTTATTGAAGAGGCCCATCGGCGCAACCTCACTCCCTGTCAATTCTTGAATTGGCTAAGCGAACTAGATCCCCGAGATCCAACCCACGGCGGCTTTTCGGTCTTCATGGTGGAACCTTTGTCTTGCCTGCTCAAAAGAATCAGAGAGCAAAAGGGAGCGGCAAAGGTATTCAAGTCACAACTCAAGATGCTGCGGGCGCGCACCAGAATGGGAAGTACGGACGAGCGGAAACCTCAAAGAACGGTGTTATTGAGGCACCAGATTTACTGTGTGGCGTCCGGGAGCGCGGGTGATACCTGCCCCGCTTAAACTATTAAGGAAGCCGAGGCATGAACGAATTTCCTAGAGTCGGGTACATCACTTTTATTGTGCCGCTAGATACCCAGATCCAGATAAACACCAAGGTTCAAACCCAAAGGTACAGGCACTGCGCGGCGATACTCGTCGGGAAGACTAAC
>JBEEIB010000010.1:0-3253 GCA_041167675.1 Verrucomicrobiota bacterium | reverse complement strand
ATTTGGATCAGCGTGCTGCGGACACCGTCCTGGCGAACGATATTTTCCTGCGGCATGTAGCCGTCTCGCACCTGAGCGACATCGCCTATGTGAATCACGGTCCCGCCGACACTTTTGATCGGCAGGTTGTTCAATAGATCGATCCGCAGCGGATTGACGTTAAGGTCGATCGGCACTTCTTTCCCGCCTATCTTCGCCGTGCCACTGGGATAAGTTAAAGATCCGTTGCTAATGGCAGTGACCACATCTGATTCGACAAGGTTGTTTGCTTCTAACGCATTGAGATCGAGATCGACTGAAACCACCCTTTGCTTCCCGCCATAGGGATATGGAATGCTGACTCCAGGAACACTGATTAGGCCGACGCGAATCTGGTTCAAGGCAATATCAAAGACTTGCTGCTCGGAAAGCTTGGTGCTGCTGATTGCAAATTGCAGAATAGAAACGGTGGACGCGCTGTATTGGATGATGAGCGGAGGAGTGGTCCCTGGCGGCAACTGTTTCAAAATGGTTTGCGACACCGCGGTCAATTGCGCTACCGCAGTCGAGGGGTTCACAGTCGGCTGAAAGAAGACTTTGATTACGCCGAAACTGTCATAGGAGGTCGATTCAATGTGTTCGATATTGTCGACCGTCGTCGTAAGCGCTCGCTCCTCGCTGTAAACAAGTCTTTGAGCAATTTGATCGGCCGGGAGCCCGGTGTAACTCCAGATCACGCTAACCACCGGGATATTAATAGCGGGAAAAATATCGGTTGGCGTCTTCGTTACGACAAAAGGAGTCATCAGGATGAGGAGCAAGGCCGCCACCACAAACGTGTAGGGCCGGCGAAGAGCTAAGCGGACAATCCACATAACATTCCTCCGATGCGGCTACGCAGAGGCCTTCGGTATATCGGCGCTGAAGCGAGCGAGCAAGCAGTTTGTTCTCACGCCGCAACTTACGCTGCGCGATCAACAAGCCGCTATGGCGCGTGGGTGGGATTTTTCAGTGCCGCTGGCGAGGTGATTTGCGCTCCCTCATTCGAGGTAGCCTTCGACGACCTTGCTCGGCCCAAGCAAGCAACGCTTGTTCACTGGGGCAAAGAACATCTGCATCGCCAAGTAACTCCTGCTCGTGCTCCTGAACTCAGAGCCGTTTTGTTCAGGCGTACTGGCTAAAACGGTTTCACCTTTCAGCAGAGTAGTCGTGATTGCAAAACCAAATGGCGCGATTGTGGATCGTGTCGTGGCATTGAAATCTCACAAAGGTGTCCGACAATGTGCCAAGTAATTGTGAAATCACTCACACACCGCGGTCAGGCAAAAATGACATTATTTCGGACCCATCGATCCGGCCGGATGAACAATTCCGGGAGCAAAGTTGTCACGACTATATGAAATTTACGAAGACCTCCTCCTTCATCGTTGCAGCCGGCTTCGTTGTTTTTGGCACCGTCCTGCTCGGGCGCGAAACGGACGCAGCGCAGCGTGGCGGTCCGCCCGATTACGTGCGCTGCGACGATTCGGACAAAGAAATGGCGAAGGCGGTGCAGCATGCGCATCGCACCCTTGGCCAGTTTACGAGCGCGTTGCGCTCTCCAAAAGCCAGTCAGAGTCACTTCGAGATCAAGAAGGCGTTCATTCGAGGCGACATGTGCGAGCACATTTGGATAAGCGATGTAACTTTCGACGGCCGAGTTTTTCATGGGAAAATCGACAACGATCCTGTCGATATCAAAACTCTCCGGAGCGGGAAGGAAGTCACCGTGCGACCAAAGGAAGTCTCCGACTGGATGTATGTCGATCATGGGCGGCTGGTAGGCGGCTATACAGTTCGTACGCTTTTTCACCGGCTTTCGGCGGACCAGAAGCAACAATTCGCGCAAAAGGTGCAGTTCCGGGTCGACTAATCAATGAAGGACGAAAAAGCCATGAATTTAATCGGATCGCAGAAAGCGAAGCTTCCTTCATGGAGAAAAATGTGCCGGGTGTTCTCAATCGCAGGGTTGGCAGTCGGGGCAAGCTTCGTATTCGAGGGGTGCGGGAATACCGGTTCTTATGGGTATGGTGACGGCGGCTATTACGGCGACGACCTGTATGGTTACGGAGAGGGGCTTTTCGTTGGTGGCACAAGGCACGGTGAACACTTTGGAGGCCATCATATGATTGGCAGCGGGGTGGCGCGCGGCGGTGGCTTTGGTCGGGGCGGCGGCGGGTTTGGTGGCGGTCACGGTGGTGGTGGCGGCCGCGGCCGCTGACGATTGGCGCACTTGCATTTCCCCTGGAGTGGCTTGCTGGCGAACCGCGAAATGATGCAGCCCAGTCGGCGGCGGTGGCTTGTTAGTCCGACCTAACAAAAAGGATTGATCTTCGCTAGATCGACAATTTCATCGCCGCGTCCGCTGGAAACTGCCTTGAGCATGAAGAGGCAAAGGCCGGAGGCCAGACTCCTCTTTTGAGGAAATAGTTGACCGGACTAACGGTCAACGTGCTTTCACTTCGACGCCTGCTTCTTTTTCGAGCGCTCGAATTAGGGCGGAGGCGTTTTCTTCTCCGAAGCCAAGCGTAACGGCCGATGCGAGATTTTTTCCGACAACGCGCAGCGCCGGAATGGGTGACTGTAGACTTTCAGCAAATTTTTCAATGAGGCCCGCATCCTTGAGCATGAGTTTGAGTGCGAAGCTGGTCGAAAAATCGCGTTTCAAAATATTCTGACCATTGCTCACGAGCAGCGGTGAGCGGAAGTCTGCGACCTTCACGACTTCCATCACGGTGTTCAGATCAAGGCTGGCCTTTTGCGCGAGGACCAGCCCTTCCGCGAGCGCTTCCATTTCCAACGCCACAATGAGATTTCCCACCAGCTTCATGGCGGCGGCATTTCCGTTCTTGCCAAAGTAGTGAACGGTTTGACCCAAGTGCTCCAGGATCGGTTTCACTTTTTCAAAAATGTCCCTTTTGCCCGCGGCCATAATCCAAAGCTTGGCATCCGCGGATTCATTTTTGCTGCCAAAGACAGGCACATCGAGAAAATCGACACCGCGCTTTGCATAAGCTTCCCGTTCTCGCAAACTCATCGCGGGAAGAACCGTGCTCATGTCGATCGCGATCTGGCCTGTGCTGATTCCACTTAGAGTTCCCTTCGCGCCAAAAACAACTTCCTCGACGGCTTGGTCGTTACTCAAACTGTACATGATAAGCTCGGCGTTGCGGACGGCGTCCGCTGGAGTATCGGCGACGCGCGCGCCTTTCCGAGCGAACGGTTCACACTTTTC
>JBEEIB010000009.1:0-4385 GCA_041167675.1 Verrucomicrobiota bacterium | reverse complement strand
TCGGTACTCGCACCACTCGCATCATCTCCCTATCGCCTTGCACGTAACTATACAGCCGGCTAGCCAGCTTGCGGGCGTCCAGCTTGTTGTGCTTGCGTTTTCCTTGTTCCAGACATTCCGGTGCGCTTGAGGTAGGCCTTAATCCCGAGCTCCCGCAAACGCCGGTAGAGTACATAGCCCAACGGCCCAGCTTCGTAGACCGCGTAGACTTCTTCGGCTAAACTCAATTGCTTTTGGGCAAAGAGCAGCAGCTCTTCGAAGCTCAAGCTTTGCACCCCTTGGATACCGCTGTTGTCCTTCTTTCGCGCCACCTGATTGCGCGCCAGGTGGGCGTCGATGCCCAGAATGATTTGCTTGGCCTTTACCTGCTTTGGGTCGTTGTTTTTTACTCACCTCTTCGGTGAGTGCCGATGGGGTTGTTTGTTTATTCATTTATTGTCAGGTTGCTTGTTCATCCAGCAGCCTGGCAATACCCATGGCATCTACCACAATGGGCAGATCACGCCGACCGAGCCCTTCGTCCACTCGGCCCTTTCCCCCGTGTCGCCTCCTTAAGTTGACACGCATGGGCCAGCGGCCGGATCCCGGCTGGCTCTGTGACATTTGCGAGCCTAAGAGCAGGACGCGCCAGCGGAGCGACGGCGGTCTGCCTGTCGAATTCCGCGTTGGCAGCGCATCCGTAGTCGAAGCAGAACCCTGCGCTTTAGGACTTGGAGCGAATGACGATCTCGACGCGCCTATTCAATTGCTGTTCTTCGACGGTTCGGTCCCCCGGAACGATCAATCGCGATTTGCCAAAACCCTGCGTCTGAATGCGGCCTGGGTCGATTCCCATATTTTGGACCAGCCACGCCTTCACCGTCTCGGCACGCCGTTGGCTCAAATCAAGATTGTAGCCGTCGCTGCCAAACGAGTCGGTATGACCTTCGACCCGGAAAACTGCTTGCGGATTCCGCTGAATGAGTCGGCCTAGCTTCTGCAAGCTCGCCGTCGCCCCAACCCGCAGATTGGCCGAATCATAATCAAACAGAAGATCGGTCGGCATTAATATCGGGGCAGTCCCATTGCCAACTTTGCCCGAGCCAGAAAGGATCTCGTCTAAATTACTGAACCCCGAGGGAATCCCGGAATTTCCTGCGATCGCGCCGTCTCCGGCATCTTGATTATCCGTCTTACCCGGATTGTTTTTGTTGCCGCTGGAAAGTTTCGGTCGGGTAGCAACCGTCGGCTTATCATTCATTAACTGCTGCCGCACGTCCGACAATTCTTTGTCCAAGGCCAACGCACTCTCCGCTTTCGCCTTGGCCGCAGCAGTGCGCGACGCTTGAGTGTCCACGCTTGGCTTCTCTTTAATATCCGGCACTTCCGGAGAGCTCACTTCGGGGGTAGCTCGAAACTCCTTCATATCATCCTCGAAAGTGCCATCGAACTGGCTGAGATTCTTAACGCTGCCTGGATCCGCCGTCTTGGAGCCTGGAGTATCAGTCTGCTTACTATCAGGCTCGAGCAGCTTTTGGTCGACCTGAAGGCGGTTGACGTTAAACACACGCGGCACGAGCCGTGGCTTATCCGAAGAAGCAAAATTGTCCAACGTCTTTTTGCTTAGCCCATAGAACAGCCCTCCATGAAGCAACAATGAAACCAGCATCGCCGGGATCAGGAAACGACGAAGGGAAACGGAGCTGTCCGAAATGACGTCGTCGGAGTAATAGGCCATAACGTTTCGGAATCATACCATGGGATTATTTGGTGCCAAGTAGGAGCCCCGGGGTAATGCCGGGAACGTCTTCCGCACTATCTTACGCTCGAATCCGGAAATCCATCGCGCAGCGTGGGGTCACGGAGCTCAAGCCTCGGATCGAACCGATCGGGCGACGTCGCCGGCAATTTTGAGTCGACCGGATTGATACCTTCCCGAGCCTGCTCTTTGCAGCGCGTTCTCATACTGAAACTTAGGCGAAGCAGCCAATCCAAGGAGCACCGTTTGGCGTTCCGCGCGCTCCCGGCGTTCCCGGAGTTCCCGCTGGCTCTCCCGTTGACGGAACGCTACCCCATGCCATTGTTGGGGTTCCCTATATGGCTCAAGCAAAGTCCGGCTCCGATCGCATGGAAAAGATTGTCAGCCTCTGCAAGCGCAGGGGGTTTGTCTTCCAGTCGAGCGAAATCTATGGTGGCCTAAACGGCTGTTGGGATTACGGACCGCTCGGAACTGAGTTGAAAAGGAACCTGAAGGATTTCTGGTGGCGCCGCATGGTGAGAGAACGCGACGATGTCGTCGGCATGGACGGCTCGATCCTCATGAACCGGCAGGTCTGGGTTGCGAGCGGACACGAAAATACGTTCACCGATCCGATGGTAGACTGTCGGAATTGTAAATCCCGCCTTCGAGCAGATCAGCTGCCGGAAAAGAATGGCCGGAAACAGTGTCCGGTGTGCGGCAGCCTCGATCTAACTGAACCTCGAGCCTTCAATCTCATGTTTAAGACCTACGTGGGGGCAACCGAAGATGAGTCGGCAATCACTTATCTCCGGCCGGAGACTGCTCAGGCCATCTTCGTTCAATTTAGAAATATCTTAGAGGTCTCCCGGAAAAAGCTCCCATTCGGAATCGCTCAAATCGGCAAAGCATTCCGCAACGAAATCAATCCGCGCAATTTCACCTTTCGATCCCGCGAGTTCGAGCAGATGGAACTCGAATATTTCTGCCGGCCGGAAAACGGCCTGGAGTTGCTGGAGTATTGGCTCCAAGAACGACTCCGTTTCTATCGGGACATCGGGCTATCCTCCGAGTCTCTTCATGTCCATAAAATCCCACCGGAGGAGTGCGCCCACTATTCTAAAGGAACGTACGATATCGAATTTGAGTTCCCATTCGGCATCCAAGAGTTGGAGGGAGTCGCCTATCGAACCGATTACGATCTCAACCAACATCAGAAAGCGAGTGGCAAGCCGCTAGATTATTTTGACGAAGAATCGAAGCAGCATTTTATACCGCACGTTGTCGAGCCAAGCGCTGGAGTCGACCGTACCGCCCTGGCATTGATCTGCGCCGCCTATGACGAGGAAGTGGTTACGGATGAGAAGGGCAAGTCAGAGACCCGAACGGTCCTTCGCTTTCATCCGCGGATGGCTCCGATCAAATGCGGCGTATTTCCCTTGCTCAAAAATAATGAGTTGTTGGTCAGGCAAGCGCGCGAAATCGTCGATCAATTGCGAGGTAAGATGATGGTGTTCTACGACGAAACTGGGGCGATCGGTCGCCGCTATCGCCGTCAGGATGAAGCGGGAACGCCCTTTGCAGTAACCGTAGATTTCGACACGATCGGAGAAAACGGTCCGGCGCTGCGGGATACTGTTACCGTGCGACACCGCGACTCAATGGAACAAGAGCGAATCGCAATAAAAGAGCTCACCGCATTTCTGGGTGAACGAATTCGATAATCCGGAGCATTGCAAATAGCTGGTAAATCGGCTGTTATAAATTGAATCATGTCCAGTGACCGCAAGCCGTCCGGAAGGAGGATCTTGAGTACCGGATTGCAGAATCAACCTGAACCGAGAAAGACGCCGGCTGGGGTCTGGCTCATTGTCGGATTGGGCATACTCTTTGCGCTGGGCGCTCTGGGTATCGGGGCCTTCATTGCGGTGAAGAGCCTGAAAGAAAAAGGTGAAAATGCTGAGACCCCAAGTCCATCGGCATCGGTGAAAGGTTCGCCTATCGCGGGTGCCCAAGAAGCAGCGCAACCTAGCCCGTCCGCATCGGCTGAAGCAGTCACGTCAGACGCGAAGGAACAGAATCAGATGCGCAAGGAGGTATTGACTCGAATTGACGTGATGAAGAATCTTTCGCAGAAAGAAAAAGATGAACTGTACGCTCAGGTGGAGCGAGCTCGTAGCTTTTCCAAGATCGCAGTAATTCCCTTCGATACGGCCAAAGTCACTCCGACGAATTCGCAGGTTGGAGATCTGGTCAAGCGCTTGCAAGAAACTGAAAACAAAAAGCTTTTGGATGATCCAACTGTCGTGCTTTTTTTTGTTGGGTACGCCGACAAACAGGGCGACGAATCAAAAAACCAGGAAATTTCCAGAACCCGAGCCGAGGCCGTGGAGAAAGCACTGGCCAAAAGCACTAAAATCAATAATATCACCCACTCCGTCGGAATGGGGGGACAAGACCTATTTGATAAGGCGAACTTGGTAAAGAACCGCCTAGTTGAAGTTTGGGCTGTCCAACCATGAGCGGTGCGCCTCGAGACGATACTGTGGAATATGCCTGCTCACCTTGCGCATCGCCCTAGTCTCTGTAAGGTACTCGCACGGCAGATAGACCAAGTTCCATCGGGCCGCTTCTGGGCTCCCAGGGAAACCCGGCTAAATTATTCCGG
>JBEEIB010000008.1:0-66530 GCA_041167675.1 Verrucomicrobiota bacterium | reverse complement strand
ACTAAGAATGACCGCGGCGGTTTCTTTGCTATCTGCTATTTGCTATTTGCTATTCTTGTATCGAAGGTACTCTAGCGATGGTCAATCTGATCATCCCCGATAAATGGCAGCAGGATGCGGTCAAGTTTCTCCGCGAGGGATTTGATGTAGTCGTTCAGGCGCCGACCGGGTCGGGGAAGACCTATATCTTTGAGCTGATCTATGATTCCCTGAAAGGACAGGCGATCTACACCGTGCCGACCCGTGCCCTGGCCAATGATAAATTAGCCGAGTGGCGACAACGTGGATGGGATGTTGGCATCGCCACTGGCGATTTGGCCGAAAATCTTGATGCCAAAGTAGTGGTCGCGACGCTCGAGACCCAAAAAGCCCGGTTTTTGCGCGGGGAAGGTCCGAGATTGTTGGTAATTGATGAATATCAACTGTTGGCGGACCCGGTACGTGGAACGAATTACGAGCTGATCCTTTCGCTGGCTCCGCCGGAAACACAACTCCTTCTGCTGAGCGGCAGCGTTGCTAATCCGCATGACATTGTGGACTGGCTGGCGCGCAACGGACGAAGAGTAGAATTAGTGGAACATCGGCAAAGGCCGGTCCCGCTGGAAGAAGTCATGTTGAGTGAGCTGCCGGCACGCGCTCCGGCCAATGCTCGCGGCTATTGGCCGAAGCTGATCGCGCGCGCGTTAATCGCGGACCTGGGACCGATCCTGGTATTCGCTCCAAGGCGCCTCGGAGCTGAAGATCTGGCAATTTCCCTCGCTTCTGCGTTGCCCGCCGAAGAGCCGTTGGTTCTTACTCAGGAACAGTCGGTCTTAGCCGGTGAACCCCTTGGGCGATTGCTCCGATCTCGAGTAGCATTTCATCATAGCGGGTTGAGTTACGCGGTTCGGGCCGGAATCATTGAACCGCTCGCTAAAAAAGGGCAGCTCCGAGTAGTGGTTGCTACCATGGGACTGGCTGCCGGAATTAATTTTTCCATGCGCTCGGTACTGGTGACCGGCACCCATTATCAAGCGGGCAACTTTCAACGTCAGGTAAGGGCGGATGAGTTGCTGCAGATGTTTGGTCGTGCGGGGAGGCGTGGTTTGGATGAGATTGGTTATGCGCTTGTCACCCCAGAGATTCCCCGGCTCCATGAAGCATTTCCGAGTAAACTTCGACGGGCGGATCCGGTCGACTGGCCCTCGATGATTGCAGTAATGCGGGAAGCGGCAGGTCGTGGAGAGGATCCGTTTCGAGCCGTGACCAAGGTGGCAACACATCTCTTCTCGACGCGGCCACTGTTGATCGGAGTAGAAAAATTCTATGAGAGAATAGAGCAATCGGCAGCTGGTGCTGTGGCCGAGCAGGATCGAGTTCTGGTTTGTCGATTACCGGTGGATGCCGAGCGAGGGCGGCTGGTCCGGCGACATGAGGCCGAGATGTTGAACTCTCGGGGAGAGTGGGAAATCTCTCCACCGCTATCGGATACTGCGCTCGGGAATCTTTGGATAAGAAGGGAAAACGGGCGATGGCGGCCAGCGCTTAGCATGGTCACGACGCTGCAGCCGTTCGGATTTGGGAACCTTTGTAAAATTCGTTTGGATAACAAACATTTTGAGTATGGCCGAGAGCTGCCGATTGCCAGCATCACTGATAGAGGTTGGTTAGCCGCCAAGTGGTTCCGCAAGGTGTTGCGAGAGCATTATCCGCTGATCCCAGTAAACGGTCGGTTGGCGCAGGAAAAATTTCTAAACGATTTGGTTCCGCTCATCGCAAAAGAAGTGGAGGGCGAGTTCCACGATTTGGTCACTCGAAGAAATACCGCTTATGGGCGATTCCGTTTCGGCGGAGCCCTGGCCCGAGGCCATCTTGATGCTCAGGGACGGTACTTGGCTGACCCGGAAATGCGGCGAAGTTATCCATTGGTATGCCAGCAATGCGTCTGCCGGTCTGAATGTGAGGCACTCGATCTCTCAGTTTCGCCCGCATTCGCTTGGCGTCAGCTCGGATTAGTTGATGACCGGGGCGTTCCGACTCGTCGCGGTATTATTTTCAGTTTTTTCAATCAAGGAGAGGGTTTAGCTGTTGCTGCCGGGTTAGAAGAGATTGATTACTCGATTAGTGATTTGGTATTCGATTTGGCTGACCTACGCGCGGGTCATCGATTCGCCATGGATGATAGCCGGGCCGGGGGCCGATTAGCTGCCATTTGCCAAAATACGTATCAACGGGCCGATTTTTCGGGCTACCTTGAACTTGGCCTGCCCATCGCCTATGGCTCGGGTGCCTCGGAGGTGGTTCGTGATTTGATCGAACATCAGATCGGCCGTCACAAGTTGGTTAATAATAACATTCGACACGGCGACATCGAGAGAGCTCTGACTGAGTGGCGAAGTCTGTTGCGTCAAATTGTTCAGGCGCCCAATTACGAATGGGAGCGCTGGAACCAATTGCAGGAGTTGGCGTCGGTATACGTTCAGACTACGCAGAGCCCGGCTCGACAACCGCTGCCTGCTTTGGCACCGAACCAAATGGGCCGCCGCTATTTGGGACGGATGTGGCCGCGAATGACAGATGACAAATAGGGTAAGCGTCTGCAGAGTGCTCCCCGATTCATCCTTGGTTATCTGCATATTTGCTATTTGCTATTTGCTATCTCAGTATCCAGCGGATGAGAGATGTCGACGAAAGCCTCCCGGTGGGAAAATGGGCGTATGGCCTGATGTTGGCGTTCTCAATATGCCTTCTCGGTGTTTCCTGGGCCGTTGCAGTGGATTGGCAAAGCCGGCATGAACTGGAACGGATCTCCCAACCGACCGCGGTAGGAGATCCGATTGCCGTGGGTTTCGATGCCAAACGGGACCAAGCAAAGGAGGTCGTCCGATGGAAAGGCACTGCTTATTATCCGGTTCCGAGCGGGGTGACATCACTCCCCGAATACAACGCTCTCAAAATTGGCGTGGATGACTCCGGCAAGATCTCGGTTTATCAAGCCAGGCATTCAACTCAGGAACACGAAATCATCGTTAAAATCGGAGCAAACCAGTTCCTGAGATTAGCTTCGAAATAAATTTCGGGAAGCCGCTAGCGTTGGGGAGTCTGGGCACATCTGTCATTTGTCATTTGTCATTCCTTTTGGCCAGGTCTTCCAGACCCGCCAAAAGAAGCCGAGCGCGATGAGGAACATAAACAGAGAAAGAAATTGACCCCGAGTGAACGGCCCAGTCAGCGGGGCATCCGGTACGCGGAAAGTTTCTCCGATGATCCGCATGATCGGATAGAGAAGAAAAAAGCAACCGGTCGTGAGTCCATCCGGTTTACGGAATCGGAGACGAATGGTGATCAGGCAGACGAAAAGTATGATCCCTTCAAGCAGGGCTTCGTAGAGCTGGCTGGGATGGCGTGGAGTGAGAATATGAGACAAGATTTCGCGAACCTGGGGATTGGTTCGTGCGGCTTCGATAATTGTATTGACTGAGTCGAGGTTTGGGCTCAATGCCGAGCACTGATCGATTGCAGTCTGTGCCTTATCGGGATAGTCGAGTAATTCGCTGGGGAACTGCACCGCCCACGGCACGTTTGTCGGGTGTCCCCAGAGTTCGCCATTAATAAAGTTGGCGATTCGTCCAAAAAGAAGGCCGATCGGAGCAACCGCCACCAGATTGTCCCCGATGCCCGTCCAAGAAATTTTATGTCGTCGGGCGTAGATCCACGAAAAAATAATTAGTCCGATGATGCCGCCGTGACTTGCCATTCCGCCATCGCCGACTCGCAGTATGCTGATGGGATCGGTGAGCATCTCAGGCCGATAGAAAAGTACATAACCAAGCCGGCCACCAAGCAGAACACCGAATAGGGCGGCATAAAAAGTAAAGTCGGCAACCTGCCCTTCGGTCAGCGAACCGTAGCCTTTTCGCGCCAGCCACTTGAGCAAGTAAAAAGCAGCGATAAATCCGCAGAGATAGGCCACTCCGTACCAGCGGATTCCAAATTGATCATAAAACCGAATAAGGAAAGGGTTGAGGTGATGAACGTAGTAGGCAAGCCACATGGCGCGTCGAAACTAGCGAGCAAATGATTAATAGCCAATATCGACATGACAAATGACAGGTCACGCGGTGTACCATCTGTCATTTGTCATCTGTCATTCTTTGTCGGTTATTGGAGGCGGTGCAGGAAATTGGAAAATTCGCGGTAGTGGCCGGCATCGTTCTGGTGGCGGTCGGGTTATTGCTTTGGAAATTTCCAACCTGGTTTGGCTGGCTGGGACACCTGCCAGGAGATATTTCCATCGAGAAGGGCAATTTCAGATTCTACTTTCCGCTCGCTACCTGCGTTCTCATCAGCATTGTGCTCACCCTGGTGGGCTGGATCTTGAGACGTTGAAACACCACGCTCATGACGTCTTATCTGTTGTCGCTCGATGACGGGCCGCCGCCGCTGCACTTTGGCGGGCCCTAAGTGTGCGTTTGAGGAAAACCGTAGAATTGGCCGCGGTCCGGCAGCTGCCGGACGGAGTCGGGTTTCGCCCGGCCGTTTACACCGATACGCTAATCACCTCGATTCTATCGGTCAGATTGGTCGTATCGGTCTTATAAGGCCGTATGGTTTGCTCCGATACGCCTACGCGCCTCACAGCCCCACTAACCTTCCATTTGCTGTATCCCTTCCGGTGAGATTTTGATGTTTGGGCAACTATCAATCCACCGAGGAGCTTGTGGGGCTGACCAACGTACCGCGTTCCGGATCACTGTCTGAACCTCAGGTTGGTGATAGGTCGGAAAAGTTTCATGTCCAGGCCGGAAATAGAAGATCCTTCCGTTCCCACGTCTCCAGCAGCAGCCTGAACGAAAAACTTCGCCGCCTTCAAACCAGGAGATGAAGACAAGCTCGTCCGGCGTCGGAATACCGAATGGTTCACTGTACATTTCTTCATGGGGAATCTCGAAATAGGGAGGTAGCCCCTGAGCGATCGGATGCCCTGGATCGCAGGTCCAAATTCGCTCTTTTTCGCCTGCTTCGCGCCAGCCCAGAGAGCAGGACGTGCCCATAAGACGCTTAAACACCTTCGAATAATGGCCGGAATGAAGGACCACAAGGCCCATCCCTTCTAGCACGCGTTTCTGAACCCGGTCCACGGTGCGATCACTGACTCGGGCATGCCCCACGTGCCCCCACCAAACGACCACGTCGGTCTCATCGAGCCGCGATTCAGGCAGTCCGTCCTCCGGATCCTCCAAAGTAGCGGTCTTGCATGAGACTTCGGCTCCGTCGTTTAGCACATTAGCGAGACAGGTATGAATTCCTTCGGGGTAATGTTCTTGAACCCGCGAATTCTTTCGTTCATGAATGTTTTCGTTCCAGACGACTACCCGGATTGTTTTCATCTCACCTCATCCAAAACATATTGTTTACGCGAACGCAAACGCGGTCAAACAGGTTGGCTGGTTTGGGGTAGTTTTCGAACCTGGCTTGATTTTCATGACTGCATGAGCAAGCGGCCTTACTTATCCTGCATACCTTATGCGTTACCAACAGCAACCGTACGAGGACGTCGAACGAATTATCGAATTCGATTTCCTGCGGGCGACTGAAGCGGCCGCCCTGAATACTCTTCCCTGGCTGGGCCGAGGGGAAAAAGAAAAAGCGGATGCTGCTGCCTGTGACGCTATTCGGGGGATGTTTGATCTGATCAATATCTGTGGTGAGGTCGTTATTGGGGAAGGTATAAAGGACAATGCGCCGGGAATCTTTAAGGGCGAACACCTCGGCACCTGGGTACCTGGTAGCCATAAGTTTGATCTGGCTTTGGACCCGATCGATGGAACGACCAACGTCGCTAAGGGCTTGCCTGGTTCCATTTGCTGCATTGCGGCGGCCTCCCCCGAACCGGGCGTTGAGGTCTCGCTCAAAGACATTCCGACCTTCTACATGACCAAATTGGCTTACGGGGTGAACGTCGTTCGCTATATGCAACTGACCGGCATCGAAACGGTGTCCATCCGCAATCCATTGGAAGAGACATTGCCCATCATAGCCAAAGCTTTGCGAAAAAGAGTTCAGGACCTCACCGTGGTGGTGTTGGATCGACCGAGACATGCCAAACTGGTGGAGTCTATCCGCTCGGCTGGCTCAATGGTCCGGATGATTTCGGATGGAGACATCACTGCCGCGATCGCACCGTCGATCTCCGATAGCGGAGTGGATCTGTACGCTGGTATTGGCGGCGCTCCAGAAGCGGTTTTGGCGGCTGCGGCGATCCGCTGTTTAGGCGGAGACATGCAGACGATGATGTGGCCCCGCGATTTGGATGAAGAGAAGAAGGTTGTCGAACTCGGATTTCGAGAGGAACTGAAGAAGGTTTTTTATGCGGAGGACTTGGCCCGGGGCAAAAACATTATCTTTTGCGCTAGTGGCATAAGCGATAGCCCGCTTTTGCGTGGCGTACGGCTCAAAGGTCACGCCGCGGTTACTCACTCTATTCTGATGCGGGCCCGTAGTCGAACAGTCCGCTTGATCGAGGCTTCCCATGATCTCGCTTATAAGACGATTCATTTGCGATCGACGAACCGCGAGACAACAATCTAAGAGTTGATCAAGCGCAGCGCGTCGCAAAAACGAGAGCTCTCAAACAACCAGGATCGGAATTAGTCTAAGTCGCTCTGCTAGCGGGCGATAGAAAAACGGGAATAAATATCGGAGTTTGCCGGTCACGCTTTTGAGCAACCGATTTTGCACTTAATCGGATCTGCAACTCAGATTCGAGCTGCGATAAACATTTCTAAGTATTATTGTAATCCTTGAGAACCTTGAATTCTCCGAAGATTGTCGAATTCGCTTTGAGATCTGTTTTTTAGGATCTAAAGAATGGGTAGTTCTTTCCGAGCATTGAGAGTAAGAGGCTCTCCTTTTTACTAAAAATTCGGAATACCGTTTCGGACCATGAATAAACTGCTCTTTTCATCCCAGCTCAGCCGAGAAACTTAAGCAACAATCATGGTCACTCATTCTTCTTTCCGCAGATTGAAGGTTCTCGTCATCGACGACGAGCCGTTCATTCTGGAGTACGTCCGAAAAGTTTTGCACCAGATCGGATATACTACCCTCATCGCTGAGAGTGGCGACCAAGGACTTGCCATTTTTGAAGAGCGAAGGACGGAAATCGATTTGGTTCTGACCGATATTGTGATGCCCGACTCGATCGATGGCCTGGAAGTTGCCACTCGTATCCAGCGAATCGATCCCGCCGTTCCGGTCCTTTTTATTACCGGAGCAGTTCTGGAAGATGATCCTCACCTGCTCTCCTTGATGAATGGAGGAATTTTGCTCCGCAAACCATTCTTTCCCGACCAACTCATTCGATTCGTGGAGAATCAGGTCGAGCATTTTCGATTGGCCGTCTGAGCCGAGCAAAATCTGCCTTGCTGGTACGCAGAGGCCAGCGTTTGAAAATTCGATAGGCCGTTGACATTCGGTGCCGGCGGTGATGTGTTTCTCTTGGAAGTGATCCGAGCGGTCATGTCATTCGCGAATTTAAATGACGAGAATTCGGAGTTTAAGCACCCTGAAAAGGCTGCTTCGGTCGAAGATATTGTCCGCGTCTATGGTGGACTCACCCCCAATGCTTTCTTCAACGAGCTGGTGCGTGCTTTAGGTCCTTACCGGTCACTTCAAGCTGATCTTGATAGAGCGATTTTTTTATATCAGCGGATGCGCAGCTCACATCGAGCGCTTTGGCGCTGGGCATTATCTTCGGTCGTGATTCTTCTTGCCCCACTGGTTTGCCTATTGGCCCCAAACGAGTGGCGGTTCGCTACTTTCTTCGCCGGAATTCTAGGCGAACTGCTGACGGTTTTCGCTTTGCTTCGGATCCACCAGAGCTGGGTTTCTTGCCGCCGGGATTATACTCGCTGGTTGCGATTAGTTCATCGCCGGGTAGGCGAACGAGAAGGGTAAGATCCGGCCATCGCAGCGGCGAAGCCGTGACTCAGGATAGCCTAGCCCGCAGGGCTAGGTAACTGCATAAAACGTGATCAGCACTGAAGGTGCGTTTCAACGCGGGGCGTCGATTGAATGGGATCGAATTTCGTCAACAGATGGAATTGTGTTAGGGGAATCTGGCATTGAAACTCGCTTTCAGCGCTGACATTTGTATATGCCCGTTCCTAGCCCTGCGGGCTAGGCCATCCTGAGTCACGGCGTTGCCGCTGAAAGCCTGACCGTCAATTTTGACCGAGCGAAACCCGACAATCCCATGTCGACGGCCTACCCCAATAACGATTCGCGGAAGCCAAATTCTTGTCCGAGACGCAGGCAACCATCGACTGCTTCCATTCCTTCGGTCGCGCTTGGGTGTCGCAGAGAAGCGGCAGCTGCACACACTCCGATCTCTAAACATTTTTCCATCGGCAAATCGTCGTGGAAACCGAAGAGGATGCCTGCCGCGATAGCGTCTCCTGCTCCGGTTGATCCAATAATCTTCTCTCCGGGCAATCGCACGCTCGGTTGAAAGATGATCTTATTCTGATTCGAGACCGCCAGCACGCCCTCTGGGAAATGAATGATGACCCATTGGCGAATGCCGGCCGCTCGCAAATCTTGAGCGGTTTTCAACAACGCGTTGACGTCAATTTCTCTGTTTACCCGAATTTCAGTCGAGAACACGTGGCCGGCTTCAAATTCATTCAGAAATACCAGGTCGACATTAGGTAGAGCCGGTAGGACAACGCGCGGGTACCGGTCGCTTTCTTCGCTGACCGCGTCCACCGAAGTGATAAATCCAAGACGCGACGCGTGGTCGAGGAGCTCGGCCGCCGCAGTACCTTTGCTTTTTCCCGGTCGATCGAGGCGATCCAATAAGAGGAGGTAGCCTAGGTGAAATAATCTGGCCGAGCAGGAAGCCAAATCGATGGACTCCGGACCCAGCAATGCATTCACTCCTCGTTGATGAAAGAAAGTTCGGCGCCCAGTGCGTTCGACATTCATTACGTCGGTGTACGAGGTTGGACCCTCATTAGCACGGGTTATCAGTCGGGTATCGATACCGAGTTTCGCGCACTGTTCCAGAATCCAATCTCCGGCCGCGTCATAGCCGACAATGCCGGCACCGCTGAGAGGAAATTTTGCACCGAGTCTGGCCAGGCCGGCGAGTACGTTGGGTGGAGCACCGCCCATCCCTTGCGTCTCGCGACTAATGATGGCTAGCGTTTCCTCGCTGGGCCACGTGTCGATCAGCTTTACGTGATCGACAATCCAATTTCCGGCGGCGAGAATCCCTGAGCGCTGAGTCACTGGCGTCTAGTGTAAAAGGCGATATGCCAAAAAGTCGAGAGCAGGGCAACTGGAACGCCAAAGCATTTGGCTCATCGGTCCAGGGTCACAACGGATTTGGCCTCGTGGCTTTTTAGCGCAGCATTGAATAGACGGTGGCTCAGCACCGCCTCTTCGGGCCTCACGCAGCCGAACCGGTCCCCCAGTTGTCCTTCTCTTTCCGCTAGAAACGCTGCCCACATTTGCTGAAAACAATCGTTGAAACCGGTTTCGAAAATCGCGCCAGTAATGGTGGGGAAAGCGGACTGAGATCCGAGATCGACACGAAACCAACCTTGATCTGCGGAACGTTGGTAGCGCCACAACGTCTTCGGCTCTTTGGTGCTGAAGCGGATTCCTGCGTCGGTCCCGAGGAACTCAATATACCAAGTATTCGTTTCCGTTGGAGCCATTCGCTTTGTTTCGATTCGCATCGGCACCTCGCCTCCATCAAGTACTACTTCGGTGTTCAGGATAGCATTGTCCCAAGTATCGCAGATCGCCATTCCTCCGCGGCCATCTGGCCGTTCGCTTACGATCTTCTGCAACTCTGCGTACACTCTCACCGGCTGCCAACCGAATCGAAACGGAATATGGATCGTATGCATACCGAGATCTCCCATTACTCCAATTTCTCCACAGGTTTTCACCTGGCGTTTCCAGTTGATCGGTTTCGTCGGATCCAGATCGCTGCTGTGATGAAACCCGACCCGAATTTCCAGCGGCTTCCCGTAACGCTTTTCTTGAATAAATTGGATCACTTTCTGAGCTCCTGGCATAAAAGGGAATTCGGAACTGCACCGCACGAATCGTTTGGTGTGAGAGATTGCAGCGTTAATCTGCTCGGCCGCGGAAAGATCGATACCGAACGGTTTTTCGGCCAAAAGATCTTTTCCCGCTTCGATAACTTGCAAATAAATCTGTTGATGAAGCTGATGCGGGACAGCGGCGTAGACCACGTCGACTTCCGGATTTGCGATCAGTTCGCCGGCCGAAGCAGTAATTTGAGTGACGGTAGGTACCCGTCGAAACCACTCGCGCGCTTGCTCGGAAAGATCTGCCACCGCGACCAACCGTGCTTCGACTGGAGGGTCGACAAACACGAACCAGCGAGCTAACGCGCTGGCTAGTTCGCGTCCCATTAACCCGCCACCGATGATGCCAATATTGACGATTTTTTTCGTACTCATGTTCAGGTCGTAACGGGTTAGGCAGCTAGATAGCGCTTGGCGGCCTCGTTCGCCTTTGCGTTCTCATGAACGATCGCCATGAGGGCTTTAGTCATGCCGCTGGGATTCGGGTGCTGGATAATGTTGCGGCCGTAGACGAGCCCGGAAGCACCTTGGTCAATGAGTTGCTCCGAACGATGGAGTACTTCCAGATCATTGGCCTTCCCTCCACCGCGGACCAAGACCGGCACCCGTGCGGTTTGAATTACCTTATTATATACGTTCGGGTCGTCGGTCGGATCGGCCTTGATCACGTCCGCGCCTAGTTCGACGGCCTGGCGGACCAGCGGCAAAATCTTATCCAAATCGCCGTCCACCTGGTATCCGCCGGCCTGGTCGTTTGGTCGGAAGACGAGGGGCTCGATCATCAAGGGGAGTCCGTATCGCTCACAGGCGGGCTTCAATCGCAGGATGTTTTGGATGCATTGATCGGTCACCTCTGGCTGACCAGGGATGCGAAACAAGTTCACGACGACACACGCGGCGTCCAGCCTAATCGCCTGCTCGATCGGTTCCTCGATCATTCGGCTGAAGAGCGTGCGCGGTAATTCGCGACCGTAAACATTTGCCACGTCGGTTCGAAGCACCAAAGCAGGCTTGGCCTTTCCCGGAATCCTTTGCAGCAATTCGGCTTGCCCGATCGTCAACTGAATTGCGTCCGGGTTTGCTTTCACCAGCGTGTGCACTGCTTGTGCCAAATCTTCAATGCCGCTCAGAAAACTGAGCTCGTTGAAAAAGCCGTGATCGACCGCGACATCCAAGCATCGCTTTGATTCGGCGTTGAAGAGACGATTGAGGCGGAAAGTTTTCATCGGAAACGAAAAGATGGCGAATTACGGGGGTATGGGAAGAGACAAATACGGCAGCCGAAGCCAATCGGGTATCACGAATCCACCGGTACGTCTGGAAAGAATCACAAATCGTGAAAAGAAGACTGGGCGTCTGGCCCATTGGTGATCCTAGGGAAAGTCATTCTCAGCTCAGCAGGTGCTCGATCACCATTTGGTCCAACGCTTGATAGCTTCGGTCGGCGATCAGTGTCTGAGCAGCGTCCTCATCGAACGAGCGTACTTTCTGGAGGAGCCGAAGGAACGTTTTGCGGCTGTTCGTAGCGTGATCGAACGCGTGCTCCATTTTCGTGGTTCGGAATGAGTGCACATCAAAAGCAACGCACTCTCCTTTCGTGCCGTAGCCGAGTCGCTCCAGCACACGCACCTGATCAAACGCGCTTCTCAGGTTCACGCTCCCAAATGGCTTGTCCTGGTCGAACTTGAGACCGTTTTGATCGTTGAGGTGGACCGACCAGAGTTTGCCTAGCGCAAGCGCGAACTCCATCTCGTCGGCTGGATCCAATCCAGCCAAAATACAATGAGCTGTCTCGACCAGTCCTCCAATACGGCTCGGATCGCTGGTCAAATGGGCGAATGCTAAGGCATGCCCAATCGTCGGCAGATAGGCGACATCCACCGGTTCATTTGGTTTCGGCTCGATCGCGATACGAATGTTCGAATGGTGCTCCAAAATCCGGTTAGCTGCCTCAACCAGTAGCTCGAGCGAGCGTTGATAGCTTTTGGATTCACGCACATAAGTTCCTTCGCGAGCAAGCCACCAAACGAGTAAATCGCAGCCCAGCGCATCAGCTATATCGATGGTCTGGAGTGAACGGTCGATGGCATATTGCCGCGCTTTGGCGTCGTTACTGGTGTAAGCGCCATCAATGGTTGTCGGACTGAACCAGAGGCGCGGCGCGACCAATTCCACAAACATGCCCGCATCTTCAATCATCTTGCCGACCTGCTTTGTTTCTTTGAGAACTTGGTCGCGCGATTTGGAATCGATATCGGGCACAACATCGTCGTCGTGAAACATCACTGCATCGAACCCATCCTTCTTAAACTGCTCCAATTTCCACGCGAAATCTTTGGTGGGGCGCGTTTCCGGGCCGTAAGGATCCCGGCCTTCGCTGATGTTCCAGGGACCGATCGAGAAACGGTACGTTATCTGCGAGTCAGGCATTTGGTCGATTGGTTCGCTTCGGCTTGGTGGGGTTACGAGCCTCCAAAATAGCTTCGTACCCAATTCGCTAGGTAACGACCAAGCGCGGCGTGGCTGGCCGCCCCTAGATGGATGCCATCGGTTGGATCGTACTCTACGATCTCCGCCCCGTTAACAAACTGACAGCCCAACCGCTGACTGATCCTGGCGTAGTACTGGCCAAAGTTCTGCGATTTTTCTATGGCTCCTGCGAAAAGCTCACCTAGTTCGTTCAGTGTTTTCACCGGAGGCGGAGCAATCAACAGTATCTCCGGCGCCTGGTTTTGCGATCCCGACCTAGAGCACTGAACTATTTGCACAAGCTCTCCGGCTCCCTGCGCGATATCGAAAGCGCTGACCGCTAAACGACACTTTAGGTCATTTAGTCCCAGCATTATTATCACCAGGTCGATTGGGCGATGAGACTCTAGAAGTACCCCCAGATGATTCCTGCCATTGCGATCGATTCGTGCTCCCTCAACGAGATCGGCGAACACCGTCGTCCGTGCGTTTAAGCCTTCCTCTACTATCGTGTAGCCAGTACCAAGCTCGGTTTGCAGAACTCCTGGCCAACGAATCTCCGCACCAAACCGCATCCCGTTTTCTGGGTTGTAACCCCAAGTGTTCGAATCGCCAAAACAAAGAATAACTTTTCTCATACCGGTTCGGCATCGTATTGTTCGCACTGCGAGTAAGCGCGTTCAAGTATCTCGACGCAACCCTCCTCCATTTGCATAGGGACGGATGCAAAGTCTTCAACGTCAACAACGCCTTCGGTCTCGTACCGACTCCAGTCCCCCAAACCGATTCGTATTTAGGCCCGGATATACTCAGCCAATTCCCGAATGGCCGCGATGACAGCGTCGGGGGCCTCGCGCGGAAAGAGATGTCCCGCAGTAGGAACGATCCGTCGTTCATACTGTGCGGAAAAGAGCTTTTTTTGACCTTCTGACAACCCGGGTGGATGCACCCCATCGCATTCACCGTGCAGCACAATGGCCGGCAAGTTAATCCTTGGTTGCCCAGCAAGCTGTCGCTCAATTGCCTCCAGGCTCGGATCACCAATCGCTGCCCCGTAGCGATGTCGATACGAATGGATAACGATCTCGACAAAATCCGGATTATCGAAGCTGCGAGCCGTCTCAGCAAACAGCGCTTCGGTAAACTTCCAGTTGGGAGACCAGAGCTCCCATAGCAGACGACAAATCTCGCGCCGGTTCTTTTCCAGGCCGGCCTTACCTCGTTCGGTTTGGAAATACCACTGATACCAACCGCTATATTCCTGTCGGGCAGAGGCCGGCACTTGGTCACGGATGATGCTTTCGATGTTGTAGCCGCCAATCGAGACCAGCCCTGCGACCTGCGCCGGCCAAAGAGCGGCCACTGTACATGCTGCCCGGGCTCCCCAGTCATACCCGGTCAGGATCGTTTGCTTGAGTTTGAGGCCCTCGATTAATTCATTTAGATCGTAAGCCAGAGCCGCTTGTTGACCCGATCGAAGGGTATCGGCATGCAAGAACCGGGTGGGACCGAAGCCGCGCAGATAGGGGACGATCGTTCTAAAGCCGTCCTTGGCCAGAGGGCCGACTACGCCATCCCACGCTCTAGGGTCATCAGGGAAGCCATGCAAGAGGACAACGGGCTTCCCGTTGGGTTCACCGTTTTCTTCATAGGCGATCTCCAGGGTGTCGGTCCGGATAGTCTTCAGCGCTTTTGGTCGGCTCATTGTCGTCGGCGGGTTCCTTTCCATTCAGATAAGTTGCAACCCTCATACCTCCCACGGTTTTGGAGTTGGAGCGCTTTGACCAGGTGGAATAGCTGGGGTTGATCGAAGATATCGTTGGCCGTTGAGGATCATTTCCATCTGTTGACCTTTTTGGATCGGCCGTTGATCCACATGCCATTGTGGGCCAATGAACCAGAATTTGATTGAGAGCACATTTGTGTGCGAATCAAATCGAGCTCGCGCACCATTCAATTCGAAGGAACTCGCGGGACCTTTGATATTACACGATGCTCGGCCGTCCGGCTGGATTATGATGGTTCCTTCGATGGTACCGCTTGTCCGCCAATCTCCGATGAAATCGGAAGGAACCGTCGGTTGCGACGGATCGTGAGAAAAAGGTGGCAGCTCGACCAGGGCCAGAAGTGCGAAGAGTAGTCCAAGCGCTCCCAGGATAACAATTGCACCGCAGCCAAGACTGCACCCCAGCCAGGGAAACGATTTGGGTGGCTGCGAGCCTGGCAGAGGCGGCACTACCTGATTCATCCGAGCAAGAATGCCGATCGACGAGAGATTTTAAAACCAAATTTGTCCTACCGCCGCGTACCGCAAAAAAAGGCCATTTCCAAAGGAAAAGAAGCCGGCCACCAGGACGACCTGTTCTCTAGTGACCGGCTCTGCTTTAGCTTGTGGCTATGTCTGAACCTTAATTTCGCAGGCTCTACAGCTGGGCTCGAGGCTTTTTCAGCCGAACGGCCCGTTTGCGTTATTTGTGGCCATTTCGAGGGGGTTAGCCATTCCAAAAAGCAAGGAAGCCGATTTTCCTTAACCGACAGCTCGTCACTGTTAGAGGATTGATCCCTCAGCGCAGACCCGGCAAGGCCGTTAAAGCTTTGCATCAAATAGCCGTTATAAAAGCTATAACAAGGGCCCTCCCGATGACAACGATCAATGAGCTCGACTGATGCGACACGAATGCGCCAGAAAACGCAAAGACTAGAAATCCCTGACAAGCCTGTTTCGACCAGCACTCTTGAGTCGGTGGAGGCTGCTTGCCGCAAGTTTCTTGCGGGTCGAGGGATGAAATTCAAGTGGACGGGTTACGGTACGAAGCAGGTGAAGAAGTGAAATTTTCTAGCCGTAGGGGCTAGCGTTGAAGTTCTGGTCTGCCAATGAGGACGAAGCCCTGCGGTATTTACGACCGGATCCAGGCGCCACCCACGGTTTGTTAGACTTAAGGAGTGGTGTCCGACTGGTTTGGCATCTAATGCTGATAGTCTGATTTAGCGAGCCTATCACGCCCGCGGAACCATCAACAGAGACGGACCGCCGGTTTCAAGAATCGAAGCTATTTCCTAAGGTTAGGCAGTAGATCTTCTATTTCGACTCACCGGCCGTCGCTTTTTTTGGGCTTCTTGCGGCGGAGTCCGAATTTCGGCCAAGCGGGGCGAAAAGGAGGAAGATCCTTCGACTCCCAGAAAAACTTAGCCGATGGTGTCGCGTTTGCCGGCAGGCGATCAAAGAAACCAAGATCGGCTATCTCTTCGGCAGGAAAATGCATGCGGCCGATCTGCCTTTGCACCAACACTCTGAACAAAATTGTGATCGCCCCACGCTTAGGCCGATCATACATCTGAAGATATTCGGTGGCCCTAACGCTTAACCCGGTTTCTTCTCGCACTTCGCGTTTTAGCGCGCGTTCCAGAGATTCATTCCGTTTTACTTTGCCCCCAGGCAACGTCCAAGGCTTTTGGCCGGCGGCCTGACGAACAAGCAAGAGGGAGCCTCCGTCATTCTCAATCCATGCCATCACGGAGACTTCCTTCTTTGGGTTAAATCTTGTGCTCTTCTTTTTTGGCATCCTTTGGTGCCTCTCCGAACGATGATAGTTGGGCCGCAGCGATGCGATAAAATTATTGTCTCTAGACTCTGTGGCCCAGCTCTTTAGCTTCTCACTACGCTCTGGTTTGGTTCGTTAGAGTTGCGCCTCTAAGTGGTAAATGCGTTCACCGGAGCCTGAAATCATTTTTCAGAGAACGACATGGGTACTTCTGAAAATGCTGCCGCCAGTCTGTGGTTCGTGTCTCATTGGCCGTTTGTTCCAGTCCTGACCCGCCTCGGTTTGGCGATAGCAATCGGGCTGTTTATCGGTCTAGAGCGTGAGCACAGTTGAGACCATTTAGACTTGTCGTTGCAACTGCTCCTTTTTAATGGACTTGGAGCCTAGGGGATTCGAACCCCTGACCTCCTCAATGCCATTGAGGCGCTCTACCAACTGAGCTAAGACCCCTGAAATCAGCGGAGCCCGAAATTAACGCTTTTTATCTGGATGGAAAGGGTTTTCTTTGCGGAGGCTTCTGCGTGTGCCACCGGTCCAGCGGGTAGTCTTAAAATGTGAAGCGACGAGGGTTCCCCTCGCGAAGGCGGTCTGCCTCGAAGTTTGGCGTCGACCGAGTTGCTTGAGTCAGCAACTCCATCGATTCGAGCATGACTTCTTTTCCGATTTCCTCGGGGGTCTATTCTCGTAAAGGCTCTTGAGCATCGCACAATGATCTGAAGATGAGAGAGTAAAAGCCATGAATGAAATGACTCTGATCGAGGTAAGTTAAAGCTGTTGTCATTTTGAAACAGATCCATATTCGACTGTATGAAATCCCCTCGCATCGGTTTTGTCGGCGTTGGTCGCATGGGAGCGAACATGGCACGACGACTCAAGGAAGTTGGCTATGTCGTCTCAACAGTTTTTGACACTAATCAAAAGATTGCGACGGAACTGGCCGCTGAACTTGCTTGTTCTGGGGCCAAGTCCGTTTCCGAGGTGAGCCGTGACGCGGAAGCTGTTTTCACGGTAGTCACGGATGATGCTGCGATGCGCGGCATCTATTTCGGGCCGGACAACCTTTTTACGCACGCGGCCGGACGACTGTTCGTAAATTGTGCCACCATCAGTCCCTCGGTCCATCGGGAAGTCGCGCACAAGGGGGCGGAATTAGGTGCCAAGGTATTGGAAGCGCCAATGGCTTCCAGTGTTACCCATGCTCGTGAGGGCAAATTATTCATGATGCTGGCCGGGTCACCGGAGGCGGTTGCAAGCGCCGAACCGATCCTCAAGGATTTGACGCTCAAGACCCGGTACATCGGCGAGGCAGGAAAGGCAGCCGAGCTAAAAGCTTTGGTTAACATGGTGATGAACATCAATACCGCCGGTCTCGCCGAAGGTCTCGGATTAGCCGATGCGCTTGGCCTAGATCTTCGAGTGGTGGCCGAAGTTTTCTCCCAGACCGGCGCTAATTCTCGGGTTCTCGAAACTGACGGTCCCGATATGTTGGATCGCGAGCACAGCACATTTTTCTCGGCGGCTCACGCCGCAAAAGACAGTGGGATCGCTTTAGCGCTGGCCCAACAACAAGGGTTACACCTCCCGCTCTTGGAGGGCTCGAAGGCGCAATACGATCAGATGATTCGGGTTGGATTGGGCGAGATCGATAAATCCGGAATTTCCGAACTAACATTCCGTTCGAGACGACCGTTGTTGTCAGAGTGATTCGGCCTTGCCGATCACGGCAGGGCGATACAGTCCGGCCGGTACATACCTGGTTGGCCGCGCCACGCATTGCCGGACTGTGAGCCGCACATTGCCACTTGGTTGGCTCACACGCCTGAGCTCGCTGTCGCTCGGTAGCGTGTTTCGCCCTTCCTTTTAGCTCAAAAACTCAATGAGCCAACCCAATTGGGCCGGTAGCGGCACTGCTTTACGACCGAGCTTATCTTGGAGCAGAGCGGTTAGCCATTCGCGCGAGGTCTGTATGTCTTGCCCTTCGATTTCGATCGATCGAAGGTTCTCTGTTTTGGTCAGCTGGAAATGCTTGAGCTCCAGATCCAATATTTCTGTCTCGCCGTTGAGACGAACGCTGCAGGCCGCGCATTGTTCCAGGGTATTGACTCTCAACTCGAGGATCTCTCCATAAGGCTTCAGCTCTTCGTTCGCGATCTGCTTGAGCCGAGCACTTACAATCCGGTCCTTTGACTCATTCAAAGTCTTGCCGACAGGAAGAGAGCGCAGGAGATTAGTTAAGCGCATGCCTTTCCCAATGATCGTCCAAATGTCTCGAGTGTCGATTGGATCTTTGCTATGGAACCCTCTTTAGTTACCGGGACCTTCAAAACCGAACCTGGCCGACACCTTTTCTTTCGTCGGTGGATCCCAGATTGCCCATCCAAAGGAACCATTGTGATCGCCCACGGGTTGGGTGAACACTCGGGGCGCTATATGCACGTCGGGGATTTTTTTGCTCGAGCTGGCTTCACCGCGTTCGCATTTGATTTGCGAGGTCATGGCTCGAGCGAGGGGAGGCCGATTTCCATCAGACGTTATCAGGATTACTTGGACGATCTTGAATCGGCGTTTACCCATCTGAGCCGGCCCGAACCGCTCATTCTTTTTGGTCACAGTCTCGGAGGCCAACTTGTTTTGGCGTACGCGCAATCTGGCAAAAGGGCGCCGGCCGGATACATCGCTGCTTCGCCTTGGCTGGGCCTTTCGCGTCCTCCGCCAATTTGGTTGGAAGGAGCAGCTCGGCTGCTCAATCTGGTGTTGCCTGGATGGCGTTTCCCAACCGGGATAGAGTCGGGCGATAATAGCCGCGACCAAGCGCTTCTCAACAGCTTTCCTGACTTGGATAAGGGACACGGCTTCATCACTGTGCGCACCTATCTTGAAATCATCAAAACGAACCGGCAGCTGACGGCGCATCCTTCTGCAAACGCGCCGGTGTTGCTAAC
Organism: Verrucomicrobiota bacterium; assembly: GCA_041167675.1. GTDB lineage: Bacteria > Verrucomicrobiota > Verrucomicrobiia > Chthoniobacterales > JAFAMB01 > DASTDH01. The sequence continues at coordinate 47,471 of JBEEIB010000008.1, read as the reverse complement.
CCACGGCGAAGCAGACTCAGTAACTTCGATCGAAGCAACTCGAGCGTATTTCGAAGAGCTGCTTGCGCCGAGCAAAACTTTTATTAGTTATCCGGAGGCGAGACACGAACTGCACAACGACTTGATTCGCGCCACGGTATTAAAGGACTATCTAGAGTGGATACAGGCGAAATGCGGATTGCGGAATGCTGAATGCGAAAGGTGAATATTCGAATGCGCCATTTGCAAAGTGCCCCGTAGCTCGATTTTTCGGCACGCCTCGCGTCATTCCCGGGCATCGCACGTTCCCGACCGAGCCATTGACGCAACTGGGACCATGGCCTGCAAGTTGGCGAGGTCGGAAGCGACGCACCCGACTACCCCTGGGTACTCGGCTCCGTGGTGACCGAGAAACTCTCCGCCTCAGTGCTTTTCCCAAATTCCATTGTTCGCTTGGCATGGCCGTGAAGCGCTGGCAAGCTTTTCGATATCCCTTCTGAAGTTCGTTACCGAGATCCGGCATGCGCAAAGACCTCACCACCAGCAGCCGCAGGATTTATCGCTCTCGCAGCCTAGGTGAAGCAAAACTGGCGGCGCGAACGGAGAACCGTTAGAATTGGTGCCGAATGGATCAGGCACGTCTCGAAGCGAGGCAGGCCACGGTGCGATGCAAACCCCAATTGCCGAAGCCGCTGTCTAGGGTTCAACGCTATGGCCTTGCCGTGCTTTCCGTCTCCGTGGCGCTCGGCGGGGCGCTTCTCTTGGAGCGCTTTCACTTCCGCGACGTGGAGGTCCCGCTGTTCCTGTTTGCCGTCGCCGTAGCCGCCTGGTATGGAGGGACTGAGGGTGCCGTGCTGGCGCTTCTACTCTCATGCATCAGCTTCGATTACTTCTTCGTAGAGCCTTTACACACGCTCGACATCTCACTTTCTGATCTCCCTTACTATATTGTCTTCGCCTCATTCGCATCGCTGGTCACCTGGTTCAGCGCCCTTCGACGCCGCGTCGAGGGAGAGCTTCGTCAAGCCCGCGACGACCTCGAAATCGAAGTGGCAGAGCGAACTCAGCAGGCCAGCTTGCTGAATCTCACCCACGACACCATTTACGTCCGTGATATGAGTGACCTCATCACTTACTGGAATCGAGGAGCTCAGGAGTTGTACGGCTGGACGGCGGAGGAAGCGATCGGCAAGCGCGCTCACGAGCTTTTGCAGTCGGTCTTCCCGGCGCCGATTGACGAGATTCACGCGGAGCTGCTGCGCTCCGGACGTTGGGATGGCGAACTCAAGAAGACCAGGGCTGACGGAACCCGGGTGGTAGTAGCCAGCCGATGGTCATTGCGGCGAGACGAGCAGGGGCAACCCGTTGCGATCCTGGAAACAAACAACGACATCACCGAGCGCGAGCGGCGGGAGCAGGAAATTCGCATCCTTAACGAAGAACTTGGGAAACGAACCGCTGAACTTGAGGCCACTAATAAGGAATTGGAGGCATTCGCTTATTCCATATCGCATGACCTCCGCGCGCCCCTTCGCCATATGGCCGGGTTCACGCAGCTGCTGCAAAAAAATACGGCCAAACTCCTTAATGAGAGAAACCAACGATATGTGATGATGATCCTGGAATCGGCGCAAAGGATGGGCAACCTGATCGACGACCTGCTAGCCTTTTCCAGAATAGGCCGTACAGAGACCCATAAGACGATGGTCAACTTGGAGCAGCTGGTGGAAGAAGCTTTGACCGAAGTTCGGCCCGACACCGTCGGGCGCGATATTGTTTGGAGAGTTGGCGGCTTACCCACCTGGTACGGAGACCGCTCCATGCTACGGCTCGCGCTAGTCAATCTGATTTCGAACGCAGTAAAATTCACCCGTACGCGCTCGCCGGCCGAGATCGAAATCGGATGCACGGACCAAGAACAAGATCAGGTAGTGGTGTTTGTTCGAGACAATGGAGTCGGGTTTGATATGAAGTATGTAAGCAAACTGTTCGGTGTATTCCAACGCCTCCACGCACGTGAGGCGTTTGAAGGCACCGGCATTGGGTTGGCTACCGTTCAGCGTATTGTCCATCGCCATGGAGGCAAAGCCTGGGCTGAGGGTCTGGTGGATAAGGGCGCAACCTTTTATTTCTCACTTTCCAAATCGCAGGGAGTCTAACTTATGAGCGCCTTGGGACGTATCCTGTTGGTTGAAGACGACCCGAAAGACGTCGAACTTACTCTAACGACCTTAGAGGAGTATAATCTTGCCAACGAGGTTGTAGTCACCCCTGATGGCGAGGAGGCTCTGGATTATCTTTATCGCCGGGGTGCCTTCGCTACCCGCTCGAATGGTAATCCCGCCGTCCTGCTCCTCGATCTGAAATTACCCAAGATCGATGGGTTGGAGGTGCTGCAGCAGATCAAATCGGATGAGAAGCTCAGGATGATTCCGGTGGTCGTGCTCACCTCTTCCCATGAAGAAAGAGACATGGTAGCGAGCTACAGCCTGGGCGTGAATGCCTATGTCGTAAAACCTGTGGACTTTTACGAGTTCGTAAACGCGATTAGGGAACTCGGAGTTTTCTGGGCGATCATTAACGAGCCGCCACCAGGAAGCATAAAAGCCAAGTAGCCCGGAAATGAAATCTCCGTTACGGATTCTGTATCTGGAAGATGAACCCAAGGACGCGGAGCTGGTTCAGGGAATGCTGGCGATCGACGGTATTAAGGCCGAAATAACGAGGGTTGAAACTGAGGCTGATTTCATCGCGTCACTCGAACAGGGCGACTTCGACTTGATTCTCGCAGACTATACCCTTCCCGCCTTCGACGGCCTGTCTGCATTGAAAATCGCCCAGCAACACTGGCCGCATCTGCCATTGATCTTTGTCTCTGGAGCCTTGGGGGAAGAAGTGGCAATTGAAGCACTCAAGATCGGCGCGACGGATTATGTTTTGAAGACGCGGCTGTTCAGGATCGTGCCCTCGGTGCAACGGGCCTTACGGGAAGCCGAGGAACGAACTGACCTCAGTCGAGCCGAAGAAGCCCTGCAACGAAGTGAAGCTTACTTGGCCGAGGCGCAAAAATTGAGCCACACGGGCAGCTTCGGCTGGGATGTTTCCACCGGGAAAATTTACTGGTCCCAGGAAACCTTTCGCATCTTTGAATACGACCCCCCGACTGAACCTACGTTGGAACTAGTAATGCACCGAATTCACCCGGAAGACAGAGCGCTGGTCCGACAAGTAGTCGATCGTGTTTCACTTGAGAAGAAGGATTTCGATTTTGAGCATCGGTTGTTGATGCCTAATGGATCCGTCAAATACCTCCGGGTTGTGGGCCGTGCCTCAAAAAACGAGTCAGGCAGCTTTGAATTCGGGGGAGCGGTCATGGACATTACCGGTTTGAAGCGCGCGGAAGAAATGCGAGCGGCCATGGCACGCGAACGGGAACTGTTTGCGCAGCAGCGCGCCGCCGAGTTGGCAAAAGCAAACGAGGCTCTTCGGGGATGCCTCGATGCGCTTGCCTCGGTACCCGAACTGGATGATTTCCTTGGGCAAGTGATGGCTGCGATCACGCGGCAGTTGGGGGCGGTCTCTTCTACGTTACGGGTGCGTAATTTCGAGCAAAATACACTGCCGCTGGAGCTCGTCTTCCAAGATGGCCGAGTCATGACTCCGGATGAAGCAAAATATCCCGAACGCTGGCAATCTGTGTCGGTGGAGCAATTCGATCCCAATTTCCTATACCACTCTGCTTTCAGGTGGACTGAAGACGAACAACGTGTCGCCACTTTTTTGGATCCGCCGGCCGCCATCATTCGTGTTCTTGATCAGCATTCGCCAATGCCTGAGGATCAGCGCTCCTACCTGCGTGAGCTCGGGGTAAAGACGGTATTGATCATTCCGTTGACTTCACGTGGCCAGGCCAACGGCCGGCTGACCTTTCGTTTTACAGAGGAGCGTGATTTTCACCCGGAGGAACTAGAAATCGCCAGAGCCTTAGCAACCCAAGCCAGCTTGGCCATTCATCTGACTCGATTGGCAAAAGCCGCCAGCCAATCTGCCGTTCTAGAAGAGCGAAATCAGCTCGCCGCTGAGATCCATGATGCACTGGCTCAAAGCTTTACCGGCATCTCGATGCAACTGGGAGTCGCCGGGGAGCAACTCGCTGCAAAGGAAGGCGATCCTCTCTGCCAAATTCAGCTGGCAAACGAAATCGCACAGTTTGGCTTAGCTGAAGCGCGCAGATCCATTCTTAGCCTACGCTCCAATGCTATTGAGGAATCAGGATTGACTACGACGTTGCAACGTTTGGTTGAGCACTCGAACGTTGCGGGCCGGTTGCGCTGTGATTTCCGGTCCGACAACATACCCGAAGAAAGTTTCCCACCAAGGATACAACACGAGCTGCTGCGTTTTGCCCAGGAGGCGATCAGCAACGCCGTTCGCCACGCCAAGCCTACCGTGGTAAGCGTGATGCTTCGCTGGGAACCGCCTAATCTCATTCTTAAAGTAAAAGATAATGGATCTGGAATCTCCAGTGCCAGCCTGGAGAAAAGTGAAGGCTTCGGATTGAGTAACATGCGCACAAGAGCCTCGCAAATTGACGGAAAATTAGATATCCAAACTGCCGCCGGTCATGGAACTAGCATCGTCCTGACTGTCCCAATCCCCGCAATTGGGCACGCATTCACTCAAACCGTATTCCCTGCGCCAGCGGCAAGTCTGAAGAGTAATTAACTACGCTGGTTTGGCGGCGCATATAGTTGCGCCAAGCATCACTTCCACTTTCTCGGCCGCCTCCGGTGTCCTTTTCGCCACCGAAAGCACCGCCGATCTCTGCACCGCTTGTGCCGACGTTCACGTTCGCGAGTCCACAATCGCTGCCGATCGCAGAAAGGAAGGTCTCGGTCTCCTGAATATCATTGGAAAAGATTGAGGAGCTGAGTCCCTGGGGAACCCCATTTTGCATCGCGATGGCTTCTTCCAAACGATCGTAAGTCAACACGTAAAGGATCGGTGCAAATGTTTCGTTCTGGACTATTGGCCAATCGTTTTGGGCTTCAACAATGCAAGGTCGAACATATTGGCCTCCAGGATATCTCGGGCCAGATAGGCGTTCTCCGCCGAATCGCACCTCTCCGCCCTGGGCACGAACCTGCGCTAGCGCCTCGCCCATCGACTGGACTGCCCCGTCATCAATGAGCGGACCCATCAAAGTGGATGGCTCGAGTGGATTTCCGATTTTCACGCTTCGGTAGGCCGTTTGCAGAGATTGCAGCAGCCGCTCGCGAACCGAGCGATGTACAATCAACCGGCGCGTACTGGTACAACGTTGGCCGGCAGTCCCAACCGCACCGAAAAGCAGAGCTCGTTTCGCCATCTCCAGGGACGCTGATGGAGTTACGATCACCGCGTTATTGCCGCCGAGTTCCAGCAGCGATTTGCCCAGACGTCGGGCAACCGTTTGAGCCACTTCTTTTCCCATTCGCATTGATCCAGTTGCGGATAAGAGCGCGATCCGTCGATCGTTTGCCAGCAACGCGCCAGTTTCGCGTCCACCAATTACCAAGGAAAAAATCGCCGGATCTTGACCCGCCTCTTCACAAACCGTGGCGGCGATCTTGGTGCACGCGATTGCAGTAAGAGGCGTTTTCTCCGACGGTTTCCAAACGACTGCATTCCCGCAGATCACGGCCAGGGCGGCGTTCCAGGACCAGACCGCAACCGGAAAGTTAAACGCCGAAATAATCCCGACGATACCAAGCGGTTGCCACTGCTCGAACATCCGGTGACCAGGTCGTTCGGAGGCAATGGTTAGACCGTACAGTTGGCGTGAGAGACCGTTGGCGAAGTCGCAGATATCGATCATTTCTTGGACCTCTCCTTCGCCTTCCGCGATGATTTTGCCGGCCTCCAGCGAGACCAAGCGTCCCAGGAACGGCTTCAACTCGCGCAGCTTTACACCGAGCCGGCGGATCAACTCGCCGCGACGAGGCGCAGGAATCAGACGCCATTTCTCGAAGGCGCGCTGCGCAGCCCTGGCTGCTTGATCGTAATCTTCGGCCGTTGCCTGTCGCACCGATCCCAGAATGGAACCATCAATTGGAGAATGTTTTTTTAGGAGCGGACCGTTTCCTGACCATTTTCCGCTGAAAACTCCGCTCTCTTCTTCTCGGAGTTGTAAGCGCGAAAAAAGCTCGGCGCGCACGGCCTGAACATCGGTAGAGTTCATATCGGTTAGCGGTTGACGTTTGGCGGTTGCGTTTCGCTCAGAGCTTCTTTCTGGCTTCTGCATTTCGGCACTCCTGAAATCCATGCAGGCGTCTGATCAACTCAAGCCCGCTATGTCTTTACCGTGAACTTTGGAACCACAGTTTCCGCCTGTCCGTACACTCGACCGCCCCATTCGGTTTCGAAAAACTGGGTCAGACTAATTGATTCCTGTCGAACAAAACCGGCTGGCAATTGCTTCTTCGCAAATAACTCGAGCGCGCCAACCACACCGGCCGCCGTGGACAATTGGATCGCAGAGAGTGGATGTCCGCTGATCGTGCCGGAATAGATCTTTCTCACAAAACTGCGTTGCAACAAATTCCGTCCGTCCGATCCCACCGAATTGACGTATACCACCACGACATCATTAAACGTGAGCGGAACTTCCTGGTCGAATATCTGGGTCAGAACTTCCTGCTTTTGACTCAGGTTGAGATCGAACAGAAGAAATTTCATGTGGTCACGATGACCCGGATAACGGAGCGTTTTGTAATTCAATTCGGTAACGCTGCCTTCGAAAGTCTCGCACATCGTTGCGGCGCCCCCGGATGTATTAAAAGCTTCGTACTCGATCCCATCGATGGTGAGACGTTCTACCCCATCCAGTGGAGTCGTGAGGATTCGTCGTCCTTGGGTCAGAGCCTCCCCGAAGTGACAATACTCGTTGATCAATCCCGCCGTGCTCCAGCTCAGGTAGTATTTCATCTGATTGGTGGCCGAAAGCGGTAACGCGCCGACTCGCATTTCGACGGAGCGAATCGTCTTAAACGAGTTAGCTATTCCACTGGCGATGATGTTGATCGCGCCTGGGGCTAAACCACACTGCGGCATGAAAGTGGCCCGGCTGTTCTCGCTCAGAATACGAACATAGTTGGTGGTTTCGACGTCTTCAGTCAGATCGAAATAGGAGGTTTCATGCTTGGCACAGACTTCCGCGATCGTCTTGTTCAGGTAGTAGGGTGCAGCACTCACCACCGCGTCACAATCCGTGATGAACGATTCGAGCTCCGCTGGGCGCGCTACGTCGAGCTGCTTAAACTCGGCCTTTTCCAAATCACTAATATCTTCGAGCGGCCGGCTATCTCCGAGTCTGACCCGCTCGCAGAAACCGCAAGTTTCCAATAAGGTCGCAATTGATTCGCCGATTTTCCCTGCGCCAACAATTCCGACATCCATTCGTATCCTCCTTATGAATGACTGGCCGAGGCCAATGCTCTCGGATCGGTCGCTTCGATTATCACGCTAACCGATTTCTGATTGAAGCCCTTAAAGCCTCCCTTGCGTTGGAGATTCTCAAGATGGCTTCCAACCGCGCCGGTGCGGCGAAACGTCTCTGCCTGTTCAACCGTGATTAGCCCACGATCGAGAAGGCGTTGAACACGGTTTGAGTCTACCGGCCAGCGTTCGCCTTCAGTAAACGCTTGCTTGAGAAACTCGAAATCGGAAAACGGTTTCATGGTGGAGACGCCTTCACCGGCCAGTTGTTCGCGCAGGGCTCCGAATTCGAATCGGGCTTCCAAGTGATGCATGCCAGCTTGAAGAAAACTATCGCCGTGTAGACCGCACCAGAGTCCGACCGTGCCGAGACGCGGCGCTTCCGGCAGCGCCTGCTGAGAAAAATCGATCTCTGTTTCTTCCGGCATCAGATCGACGTCGGCAAAAACCGTTATCCCGGTCGGGTAATGCTCCAGGATCTGCGCACCCCAACCTGCCTCCGCGCCAGCATAATACCGTTCACGTTTGGTGAAGCCGAAATTGAGAAGGAATCGGATCAGATCGGCGAAGAATTGCCGGGAGCAACGGAACGTGTGGTGATCATGGTTTCCCCAGCCAAGACCGAGGAGATCCTGGCGTCTCTTTTGGATCTGCCCGGCCCGATTGCGCTTTTCCCAATAGCGGCGTTCTTCCGCAAAGAAAAGCTCGCTGGCAACATCCGGGCCAACCAGTTCGATCGCTTTGGCTTGCAGCTCAAAAGCGAGTTTGATCGCGTCGCAATCACGCACAAGATTCCGATTTCGAGTTCGCCAAAGTTCTTGCGCAGCGATAATCGAAGTAACAAATCCAGGAACTGGTTCGCTCGAAACAAAGTGTCGCCACCCAAGCCGCTCGACCGCGAGAAGCTCAAAACCGTTTTCGACTGCGACAGTCGCGCGGCGCAATCGGCTCCCAAACCGATCGCGTATTTCGGTAGGCAAATCGTGAGCCGCAATAAAGTCGACTAAAGATTCTGTGCGAACTGCTAGGCGCGCAGGCGCACCATTTTGGCTGCCCGCCGGCATCACCGCCACGCGCGGTAGCATCGCTTGTGGATGAAACCAGACTTCAACTCCAGCCGGGGCCTTCACCTTTTCCGGAAAAAATCCGACTTCCCGTAGTTCGAAAAGCTCCCTCTCACTGATGGTCAGGTAATCGACCCATTCAAATAAGTCAGTACCCGTTTCTTGCTGGAGTCGGTCTGAGAGCTGTCTAGCCCAAGAATGATGTTGCAAAAAGGAATTGATCCATTTGCGCAATAGCTCCTCCGCGGAAAATGCGAGCGGCCAGTCGAAGGCCGTAGGCTGGTGCGGATGCACTTCGATCATAGTGGTAAACTCCGGCTGAAATAATCAATAAACAAGGCTGGTCGATTGAGAATTTCCTAACATGATATTAAGCAATAAGGCAGAATAACAATAAATCATAAATCAGACAAGATGGAATGCTTTAGAATATAAATGGATGCACCTGTCGCGCGGCCAGCGCCCGATTAAGTTCATATTTCCCTAAATCCTAAGGAGAATTATGAGATGTGTTGACCGCTGCCTTCCCAGGTGTAGCTTTCGCTCGTTATGGCCTCCAACACCTATGCTCATCCCGAGTCTTTGGTCAGCGCCGATTGGCTAGCCGAGCATCTCCGAGATCCCTCAGTTCGCGTGATTGAAAGTAACGAAGACGTATTGCTCTATGACACCGGCCACATTCCCGGTGCCGTGCACGTCGATTGGCGGAAAGATCTTAATGATCAAGTAATCCGCGATTATCTTACTCCTGAAGCGTTCGCCAAACTGGCAGAAAACATTGGCATTACGCCCGACACCACCGTCGTATTCTACGGCGATAAATCCAACTGGTGGGCAGCCTACGCTTTGTGGGTCTTTTCTCTCTTTGGCCACAAAGATCTTCGCCTCCTTAATGGAGGCCGAGACAAGTGGAAAGCTGAAGGTCGTGAGATCACGAAAGAAAAACCGCAATATCCGAAGACGACTTATCCCGTGCCACCTCGGCGCCGCGACGCCGAGATTCGAGCGTTTTCCGCGGAAGCTCTCGAGCAGAGCAAAGCCCATAAACCGCTGATCGACGTTCGGTCTCCGGGGGAGTTTAAGGGGGAAATCACCCACATGCCGGAGTACCCTCAAGAAGGAGTTCTGCGTGGAGGTCATATCCCGGGCGCTAAGAGTGTTCCCTGGAAAACTGCGGCCAATGACGACGGGACATTCAAGTCACCGGACGAATTGCGTAAGATTTACATCGACAATTTGGGTTTTAGGGAAACCGACCACACCATCGTTTATTGCCGCATCGGCGAACGCTCAAGTCATACCTGGTTTGTGTTGACTAAGCTTCTGGGATTCCCCGACGTAAAGAATTACGACGGATCCTGGACGGAATGGGGCAATGCGGTTCGGGTTCCCATTGAGAAGCCCTAGCAGCCCGTCGGGTCTGGAATCGAGCGCGGGGTAAATAGTGATTCAAGTGGGCGACGGACGGACCGTGTCGACGAGCCGCTGGAATTCGCTTCGCGACAGGAGACGAGATTATTCCTTCTCCGCGAAGCGGAGTCTCAGTCCGCCGCGGCGGATCGGGAGGGCCATAGCAAATTGGATCCGCAAGCTACCCGGTCAGCTTAACCCTCGAGGCTGGCAGACTGCTTAATTATGAATTGCAGTGACCTCGATGAGTTGGGATCTATAGGTATTGTGGAGACTAGCTCAAACTATCCTTCCGGTCTGCAATCCATCGTTGATCTCTTTGTATCCCTACCGGATGAAGAGAAGCGCGAGACACTCATCTCTTACGCCGAACAATCGACGAAATGGGCTCCGCACGAGGGGGATAAATTTGACTTGGAAGATGTCAGAAAGGACGAAGAATGTACGGACACCGTCGGCGTCTTTCTCAGTGTGGATGCCAATAAACATGTGAAGTTCCGCGTTTCACTTGGCCCGCAAGTACAGACCCTGACGCGGGCAATGACATCGATTTTATGCCGGGGCCTCCAGGGTGCCACGATTGATGAAGTAGTGGGTCTCCCGAGCGACTTTGTGCCTAAGATCATTGGAGCCGATCTAGTCAGAGCGCGAAGTCACACCGTGTATTATGTCCTGACGCGGATGAAGGGCATTTTGTCTGTCTATATCAATCGTAAGCGCGCACAGGCCTAGCCGGCTGCGATATGGGCCTTGCGCGTGCTTTCCCTAGTGCTCGACCACCAACAGCGGTTTCGTCTCCGAGGGATCGCTAGTCGCCGTGATACGGTATCGCGCTGGGGTGACCGGACGAGCCGGCGTTCGTCCCTACCGGTTATTGCGCTTTGTGTTCTCATAACAATTGCCGGTTGTTCGAGAAAACCGGAGCCGTGTCGGACTGCCATTCGATCACAAGAACGTTCGCCAAATGGTCAACTCAAGGCGGTGGTCTATCTCCGTAAGTGTCCGGACGAAGTTTTGTTCACGACGAATGTTTCCATTTTGCCGATCGATCAATCTGTGCCCGACGATACGGGGAATACGGTGGTCTGTCCGGATGCGCTGGCTGTTCGGGTGAGGTGGCAGAGCAGTAACCAATTAACCGTCTTAAGCTTCAGCGATCTATCCAAGGCAACGAAACAGAAACGGGTGGGAAATGTGAATATCGACTATCCGGCGGTAACCAATCCAGATCTTTTCCAACCGCCGCCGAGTGAACGTTAGGGACGCACTCCGGACTTCGCAAGGGGAAGCGAGTGCCCACGGCGAGGAGGGACCTGGCGATCCTTTTGGTGGACCGGGAGGAGCCGATCCCTACCGAGGCTCAGGCTCTACACCTTGATTTTGGACTGCCTTACAGAATCTATAGTGATGACGGGATTGGATGCAGATAAATTTGACGCACTTGAGATCCGGCCGTTCCAGCCGAACGATTTGAATCAAGTGACCGGACTCTGGCACTCGTGTAATTTGATTCGTCCTTGGAATGATCCGGAGAAAGATATTGCCCGTAAGCTTCGCGTTAATCCGGAATGGTTTCTGGTCGCAATTCTGGGCAAAGAGATCGTCGGCTCGATCATGGTTGGGTACGAAGGACACCGCGGATGGATCAACTATCTCGGGGTCTCCGCCCCATTTCGCTGCCGAGGTATCGGCACCCAATTGATGGAAAGAGCAGAAGTGATACTGCGAACCGTCGGGTGCTCCAAAATCAATTTGCTGGTTCGGGTCGGCAACGAACAGGAGCTGTCGCGGTTTTACATCGGCCTTGGATTCCGTCTGGACCAGGTCGTCTGCTACGGCAAGCGCCTGGAGGCCGACGAGGCGTAGTTCAGCTGCTCTTCAGCCAAAGCAAGTCCATGCAACAAGTATGATAAGAAACGCCTGCAGTGGCGTTCGAACCCAGAGCGAGGTAGGAGGTTTGCCGGCCAGCGTTGCACCGGTTCTGGCCGCATGAATATTGGCCGGAAATACCGTTACCAAGAAGGCAATCAGACAAATACCAGCAACAAAACGAGTTTCTGGAATAAGGATTCCTACTGCCCCGAGAATTTCTAAAATCCCAGTCCACATCACAATACGTCGCGGACTCGGAACCCAGGGCGGCACCATCTTTTCGATTTCGGCCCGGGTACTTCCGAAATGGGCGATGCCGGTAAAACAAAACATTACCGTTAGCGCGCAGAGAGTCGAGTCGCGCCAGGTCGCGAAAAATGGAACCCCAAAAAAACCGAGAGCCCGAAAAAGAAGTGCGCTTCCAACTAAGACAAATAGAAGGATCATTGGGTTAGCCTTTCGTTCAGCCCCAATAAAAGTTCGTAGAGCACTCGAGCACGTTCCACCAGGCTTTCCGGATAAATGAATTCGGCTTGACTGTGGATATGATCACCTCTTGCTCCCAGATTGTCGAGATTGGGTAGACCGAAACTGGCCAGTCGATTGCCATCGCAAGTTCCACCAGTTGGTCTGGCGTGGATATCAATGCCAATCTTCTGTCCAGCTTTCCGAACTAACTCGATCAAGTTTTCAATCTGTGGATTCAACATTTTCGGTGCTGCGGTAAAGCCGCCGGAAATTTCGCCATGGTATCCGCCGTCCTTCGGAATCTCCGCAACGAATCGATGAAGCTCCTCCAGAATCCATGTTTCATCGTTCGAGGAGGTGGTTCTTACGTTTACCTGACAGGATGCGAAGTCGGGTACGACATTAGGCGCGGTGCCTCCAGTGACGATGGCTGGATTAATAAATATTGAATCGCGACGCCCATTCAGCTTTTGGCACTCCAAGATGAAGTGTGCCAACGGAATCAAAGCATTAATTCCGTCATACGGATTTCTGCCGCTGTGCGCCGCCTTGCCATGAAACCGCAATGTAAAATTTCCGGTCCCTCTTCGGCTGGAGGCAATCGAGCCGTCACGTAGCGCTGGTTCAAATCCAAACGCTACCTCATGGCCGCGCGCGGCGTCTTCAAAAAATGGGGTGGAAAGCGGAGATCCGAGCTCTTCATCGGAGTTGATCAAGATGGTCCACCCGAATCGTTTTTCGTGAGCCGAGTTTTCAAATGCAGTCAAACCGCAGAGCAAGATTGCTAAGCCACCTTTCATGTCACACACTCCGGGCCCATTGAGGCGCCCATCGGGCAGCAACTGCGTCCTTTGGAGGGGATGTTCGAGGCTGTAAACCGTATCAAGATGACCAAAAAATAGAACTCTCTTTTTCGCATTTGGTCGCTTTGTTAATCGAATCAAAGGACCTCGAGGGATGGCGTCCTCAGAGAGGAACCGCAGTGTCGAATCATCCGGATCAAGGTCCTGAAACTCACGTTGTATTTGTTCGGCTAAGCGGTTGAGGCCGGCCTCATTGCCGCTGCCGGAGTTTACGTTGGCCCAATCGATGACGCGTTCCAGCAACCGATCATGTTCGCCTTGTATCCAAGCGTGTGGGTTCATATAGGACCTAGGCCTTTTGGAACGCGTAGATTGAGCCGAGACCTAAGATTTGGGTCAATTCGTCGAGCGCGGCCTCTATTTCATGGCGAAACAGCGGATCCAGGAAGTCGTTCAATACCACTGACTCGCGGTAGTGCCGGTCCGCCCAGTTCTCCAGGTCGGCAAATGATTGCTTATCCAGAAAAACTCGCCGGGGAACAGCAGCACTCTCCTTTGCGCTCAGAACAACACGATTGCGCAGGCAAGCGGGTCCGCCGCCATTTTTCATACTTTCACGCAGATCTAGAAACAACACGCGCGAAATCGGGCAATGCGGATCGAATCGCAGTTGTTGGATCGTTTCGTGCACAACCGCTATCTGCCGGCACTCCTCCGGGGCGATCAAAACCATTGTCCCGTCCGCTGCCGTGACAATTTGTGAATTGAAAAAATAAGATGATACCGCTTCGTTCAGTGAGAACTGGTCGATTTTGATAGCGCACAATTCTTTGGTCTGAGTCGTGGCAAAGGTGGAGGAAAGCCGCTCAATTAACTGTTCCGGTGCGACGAATGCTTTCTGGTGGTACAGCAGAAGTTCGTTATGTGCTGTCGCGATAACATCATTGTGAAAAGCGCCCGCCTCGATCGATTCGGGATCCTGTTGGGCAAAGAAGAGTTGGTCTGAGTCGAGCCGATGCAAACGAGCGATTGCTTGAGCCGCTTCGAGCGTCTGTCTTTGGGGAAAATGGGTCAGTTTAGTAGGTCGAAAATATTCGCGACCGTAAACAAAAAGGTGGATACCGCGCTGCCCGGTTCGACCAACCAGCCGATTATGGTTGGCGGCACCCTCATCACCGAAGGCCAGCGTTCGCGGAAGCGGAGCGTGATGGACAAAGAGTTCGGGATCCGGAAAAAGAGACTGCAAAAGGTGGGCGGTTTCTTCTGCCTCAAAAGCGCGATGCAGGTTCGCCATCAAATTAGCCGGCGTGAAGTGCACCCGGCCGTCAGCGGTATCACAACTTGGAGCGACGGTAGCTGCATTTGCCGTCCACATTCCAGATGCCGAGAAACTGGCCGAAAGCAAATCCGGCGCATCTCGCCAAGCCCTCTCGATTACCTGCTGATCGCCGCCGGTGAATCCGACTCGGCGAAGCACTTCGAGCTGCGGGCGATGCAAGGGCGGGATTAGAGCTTGACCAACACCTAGCTCAAACAAACAGCGCATCTTGGCCAATCCTTGACGGACAGCCAAACGTGGATGGGCAACCAAGGATCGATTTTGCATCGAGGCTGGATTCCCATGTGAAAGACCGCCGTAATGATGAGTCGGACCTACTAGCCCATCGAAATTGTATTCTCGGAACTCGGCTGGCGGAGCGGTGCTCATTATAGGTTGCGGGTTGGCAGAGCCAGAAAGATCAACCGATCGCCAACGGCGACCTGAAGAATCTCAGCGGTCCGTTCGGATATGATCACAGTTTTGTCTACGTTAATCTCCAGGGGCGCTAGGCAGGCTCGGAAGTTGAGTGCAGCATGGCCGACCAAATAGAACGAACGGTCATGTGGCTCCCTTACGGTAGCAATTTCGCCGAATTGAGATTCCTGAACCGCTTTTATCGATGATCGCGAAGCTGCGACCAGCGGCCCGGCGTCGAAGATATCCACCTCGTTGGTTCGTTCAAATCCTTGGGACAGCAGGATCTTAAGCGCCGGTTCGGCGTCGCGGTGTACTCGCCCAATCACCGCTTGCGCCTCCTCCGGTAGAGTAGCGGTGTAGATTGGGTATTTGGGCATCAAGTCGCGGATGAAGTCTTTCTGACCGATGCCGCTTTGAAAATCTGCCTGCGCAAACGATTGGGCAAAGAAGTGGCGTCCGATCGCCTCCCAAAATGGGGAGGCTCCGGCTTCGTTCGTGAAGCCGCGCAATTCTGCGATCACGCGCTCGTCAAATCGTTGCGGGAAACAAGCCATAAAAAGAAAGCGGCTCAACGACAGGAGAACACCGCGACCCGCGCGCCGGAACTCTGGTCGGAGCGACAATGTACAAACCTCCGACGGACCTTTGTGATCGAGTTTCAGATGAAGTACATCCATTTCGTGATCGATTCCGAGCGACTGATGGACCAGCCGTTCTCGGCGGACCTCATAAGTATAAAATGGATCGAATCCTCCGACCCGGGCGATAATTGCGGAAGTACCGACTACCGCGCCGGAACCGACCTCCTCCAGAACGAAAAGGTAATGGTCACTTCCAGCCTTTTTGATCCTGCGATCGAAGGCGCGAAGCGATTGGTTAATGCGATCCTCCAGGGCGGAGTCCTCAGGTGGCAGAGTGGTCAACCCGTCTTGGATTACACCAGCCAAATGCCTGAGATCGGGAAGATCATGTTCGCCAACCGGTCGTAAGACAAAATCTAGCACCATACCGTTGAATCTGGATCGGCCAACAAGGGCGAGGCTAGAAAAATAAAGCGATCCTCGACGACAAGCAATGGAGGGGAGGGATCGCGGCCTCGCGATCCGCCGAGCGAGGATCCGACGTCGTTGTGCTCGAACTAGAGCGCAAGCAATCCAACCGATATGTCGGACGCCGCCTTCGCAGACTATGGCGCGCGCCAATTCGTTTTGCGGACCCGTGAACTACCGAATGTGGCCGCGACGTGGACATTGCGGAGTCAGAGTGTGCGCTCTGCCATCAAATTCCTTAGCCAGAACCTCAGCGAGAAGACATTCTTTATAGCATTGTGGAAAAGCGATTTCCGCTCATTGAACGACTACGACTCACCATCGCCTACGACGGCGGAGCTTTTTCGGGTTGGCAAAGCCAGCCGAATGGCAATGCGGTGCAGGACCATCTGGTCGCAGCTTTTCGCCAGATTCTGGGAGCCGCTCCGAAGATTCACGGTGCCGGTCGCACGGATGCCGGAGTTCATGCCATGGCTCAGATAGCTCACGTTGATGTTCCAAAAGGAAAATTCTCGCGAGATGTGTGGCTCGCCGCGCTCAATGCCCATTTGCCCCGTGAGATGCGGGTGCTGCGCTGTCAATTGGCCACGCCGGATTTTCATGCTCGGTTTTCGGCGCGCGGCAAAGTTTATCGCTACCGGATCTGGAACGCCCCGTTTCTGCACCCGCTCGAGGTCAATCGATCCTGGCATATTCCGCGGGGACTCCCGATCGATATCATGCGGCAGGCAGCAGCGGCTTTTGTTGGTACGCACGATTTCGCTGCATTTGCGGCGAATCGCGGAAGACCGTCCGAAACTACTGTCCGTATCATTTCGAGCATCGGCGTTCGGCGGAACAGCTCAGTGATAACGCTGGATTATTCGGGTGACGGGTTTCTCTATCGAATGGTCCGCCTATTGACCGGCTCCATCGTGCAAGTCGCGCTTGGACGACATGACTTGGCGTGGTTAAACGATCTAATTGAGGAGCCGAAAGGAAGAAAAAGCCACCACTTGGCGCCAGCGGGAGGACTCTATTTGGTTCGGGTGAAATATTGAGGAGGAGAGTTCTGTACAAGGGCGCGTGCCAGGGCGTTCCGGCGTGTGAGTAGGGTCGCGTTACCGAAAATTGCGCTGAGGCCCTACAATCGCTGAAAGCGCGTGAAAAACAGAAATATTTTGACGCCATACCGGATGATTAGGTATGATATCTGCTTTATTGCAGCGATTGAGCGGAGAAAGCGAAGTGCAAAGCGTTACGAATGACAGAATCGAAGTGTTGGAATTGCGGCGAAGATTGTGTTGAGGAACCAGGCCAGTGGGAAGATTCGGCCGTTGTTCCCGTTCATTACATCATTGAGAAGAAACAGGTATGCGGTGATTGTTACCAGATCCTGCGTGAACTTGATCGCCTAGGTTGATCGGTTCAGGGGGGCGGACGCTTACGTTAGCGGCTAATGCCTGGCCTTACCCGCCATCGGTATTCTCCAACTCTCCCCCTGGTGCGGCCAACTGCAGAGAATCCAGGTAGCTTTGAAGGAGGATTTGGGCCGCTACCTGGTCCAATACCGGCCGGCTGGATTTTGTGTTCTTGCCGGCTCCATGCAAAACGCGTTGAGCCTCGGCCGTCGTTAGGCGTTCATCCCAAAATATAAGCCGTTGCTCCGGTAAGTGTTTCCGGAGCTCTTCGCCGAACTTCTTCGCCTTATCCGCGGAAGGGCCGAACGTGCCATTCATATTTCGGGGAATTCCGAGCACGATTCCTGTTACTTGCTTCCGAATTACCAGATCCCGAATAGTCGCTAGCGTGGAGCCGTCGTTCGCCAAGGTTGCTGCCGGATGCGCCAGCAGAGCCAGTTCATCCGAAAGCGCAAGCCCGATGCGGACATCACCATAGTCGACTCCCAGCCAGCGCCCGCTCATTGGAGTTTGTCCGGAAGTGACTCCACCAGCTTCTTTACGTTTTCTACTTCGTGACGATTGCACACCAGGATAGCGTCCTCGGTTTGGACAACGATCAGATCACTGACGCCCAGCAAAGCTACCTGAAGCTTGTCCTTGGAAAATACAATGTTATTTCCAGACTTTTCCGACGTAACTGGGCAGTTGGCCGTATTGCCATTGGGCAGTTGATCGAAATACTTTGCCACTGCTGTCCAGCTGCCAACGTCGTCCCAGTCGAAAGAAGCCGGTCTAACCAGCACGCGTCCGGCTTTCTCCATCACCGCATAATCGATCGAGATTTTGGGCAAAGAGGGGAACCGTTTTTTCAATAATTTGCCGAAATCAACCGAGTGGCGAATACAGGAGACGAATTCGCCGAGTTCGGGTGCGTGACGGTTTAACTCGGTTAGAATGGCTTTTACCGTCCAAATAAAAATCCCGGCGTTCCAAAAGAAATTACCGCTGCGAACAAATGACTCGGCCAAATCGACGGCTGGCTTCTCTCGGAACCGCACGACTTCAAATAAGTCGTTGGCGGGTCCATAAGTCTTCACGCCTTTTTCGATGTAACCGAATCCCGGGCACGCCCAGGTTGGCTTGATTCCGATAGTGATCAAATCGCCGCTTTGCTCTGCCGCCTTGGCCGCGGCTCGCAAATCGGTTTGGAATGCCGAACGATCTCTGATGAGATGATCCGCGGGAAGTACTACCATTGTCGCTCCCGAGTCGCGGGCAGCGATCAATCCGACTCCCAACGCGATTGCTGCCGCGGTATCGCGTTTGGCTGGTTCGGCATAGATGTTCTCTGGCGGATGTTTTCTGAGGAGCTCTCGGACAGCTTGCTCTTGTTCCTCGTTGGTTAAGATCAGAATATTCTCCGGCGGGATGAGTCCCTCTAAGCGAAGCAGCGTCTCTTCCAGCAAAGTGCTATCGTTAAATAAGCGGAGAAGCTGCTTGGGCGTAGTCTTGCGACTTAAGGGCCAGAAGCGGGTGCCGCTTCCGCCTGCCAGGACTAAGGCATAAAAAGAATTCGACATTGCGTAAAACTCGCCTGAACTATTGGCTCAGTATCCCTGTTTGAAATCTTCTCAAATATACATCCTCGAGTGCTCCTGGAGAACAAAACTGTTGACGATTAATCCCCGATTAATTGTCCGGCTCGAAGCGATAATTCGAGTCGTTTAATAAAATGTAAAGGCCCATTCTAATTAATCGACACTTTGTATGACGACCGAGCACAGTAAGACTCTAACTTTATCACTCACCTCGGCAACTCTCTTAAGCGTTTCTCAGGCAACAATCGCTTGCGCATTCGGAATTCTCTTGGGCAGTAGGCTAGACAAAAAGAATCAAGCTACGGTCGCGCTCGGACTGATGGTTGTCGCAGTTGCCACCTTTGTTCCTGCCGTCGGCGGCGTAGTCGTTGACTTGATCAATGGTCCTCGATCCAAGCTCGGGGTGCGCCGTCGCCTCCGCTCGATCCGGGAAGGCTCCGGACTTCACGAAGAGGAGCAGCTGTACTAACGCCGTCATTCTCGCCTTAGGCTCGAATGAAATGACAGATAGCAAATAGCAGATAGCAGATTGACTTTTGTGTTCGCCATCTGGCGCTTCCGCGCGCTATCACCGATCACGGATGCCCGATGTTCGCGACGATACCGGGCCGGGACTAATGATTCGTGAGGGTCCACTCGATCGATACCTCGCGCCGGATAAAGGGCCAACGCACTGAACAGCTCTGTCGGCCAATTTGCTATCTGCGATTTGCGATTTGCGATTTCATTCGAGCCTAAGGCGAGAATGATCAGATCTCATATTCCGGCAACGGCTCCGCCGCTCCATTGCTCTGTGCGGTTAGATCTCGTTTGGAGACGATCTTGACCTGCGATTTTTCGTTCGTGACCAAAGAGTTTGGCGGAACGCTTTCCATTAAGAACACATTCGCTCCGATTGTGGTATGAGCTCCGATCGTCGTCTCTCCTCCCAGAATGGTGGAATTTGGATAGATCGTAACCCAATCCTCAACATTTGGATGTCGCTTGCCGCCCTTTTTAATTCGGCCCTCATCATCTTTTTGGAAGCTCCGCGCTCCCAGGGTAACCCCGTGATAGAGCTTTACGTGGTCTCCGATAACGCAGGTTTCGCCGATGACGACACCGGTTCCGTGATCGATAAAGAAATAGTCACCGATTTGGGCGCCCGGATGAATATCGATCCCTGTCCGGCTATGGGCCCACTCGGTCATAATCCGCGGGAGCAATGGCAGCTCCATTAAATAAAGGGCGTGTGCGATGCGTTGAATGGCGATCGCCTCGACACAGGGATAGCTAACGATTATTTCCTCGTAACTCTTACTTGCCGGATCGCCCTCATATGCCGCTTCTACATCGGTACGTAAAAGCAGACGAATCTTGGGAATGCATCGAATCAGATCAAGTGTGATGGCTTCGGCTTGTTTCTCCGGGCATCGCGGCTCCCGAGTTCTCAGGCTTTTAAATGCTTCGATCCGTATGCGATCGGCAACGCTCAGAACGCGAGCAGAAATAATTTGCGCTACTTGCTCGGAATGAATGGGTTCCTCATCGTGGTACCCTGGAAACAGGATTTGCAGAAGATCGTCACAGATTTGGGCTACGGCCCGTTTTGAGGGCAGATTGGACCCATCAATATTGTTGATGCCGCCGATATTTTCGTACGATTTAAGAATATCGGCCAGCCGCGGAGTGACGCTCTTTTCCATCGCTGCGAGACCCTAACCCAAATTTAGCGTTGCCCAACGTAAAATTTATTACCCGAATAGAAACGCCGGGACCGCCGAACCTCCAATTTGCTATCCGCTATTTGCTATTTGTCATCTCATCCGAGCTTGAGGCAAGAATAACGGCTCCTTGGGATGGGAGTGTTAGCATCGACGAAGAGCGTATGCCCATTCGCTCAAAATATTGCTCAACCATCGACTCTTTAATTTGGTCGGCTTGCGCACGACTGACCAGTGAAACTGTCGATCCGCCAAAACCGCCACCGGTTAATCTGGAGCCATAAACACCGGACGTCTGCTCGGCTATTTCTACCAAACAGTCTAAGGCAGGCGTGCTGTTCTCAAAGTTGTCCCGGGAGCTTCGATGCGATTCGAACATCAACTGACCAAATGTCTCCGGATCGTCGCGGCGCAGCGCCTTAATTCCTCGACTGACCCGCTCGTTTTCTCCCGTGATATGGAGCGCGCGTCGTTGCACCACCGGGTCCATTTTGGCCGCTTGGACCGCCGCTGTTGTCGTTTCGCGTAGTGCAGTCACACCGAGCAGAGCTGCAGCTCTAGCGCATTGCTCGCGCCGTTCGTTGTACTCTCCGCCCGTTAGTGCATGTGGAATTCCGGAAGCTAACAACAGAATGGCTACCTCCGAAGGCAACCCAATCGGTTCGGCGGTTACGGAACGGAAATCTAGGAGAATTGCTTTTCCCGCCTGACCAAATACCGAAGATGCCTGATCTAGAAGTCCACACTGCACGCCGACGAACTCGTTTTCAGCCCGTTGGCAGAGCTTAGCAATTTGCATCGGATCCAGTGGAAGTTGATACAGCTCACGGAGCGCAAATGCGGTAGCAACCTCCAACGCGGCCGAACTGGAAAGGCCAGCACCTAACGGCAGGTCGCTATCGATATCAATTGTAGTTCCGCCCAGTGGAAAACCGGTCTGTCTCAACGTCTCAATGACCCCTAGTGGATAGTTGGCCCAGGACTCGGTGTGAAGCCGTGCAATACTTGAAATATCGATTTCGGCGCGCCGTCCGTTGGTGGCGGAACTTACTGTGATTAGGTTGGAACTGTCTTTTCTGGCACGAACAGTCACGCCCAAATGGATAGCGGCAGATAACACGAGGCCCTGATTATAGTCAGTGTGGTTGCCAAGTAGCTCGACCCGTCCGGGAGCAAATGAGATGGCCTCATTACACATTGGTATCACTTAAGGAATAACCTGGGAAAAGTGTCAACGAGAAGAACACTGTTTCTATCAGCCCGTTGCGGTTCACCTGTTTCTCGGATTTTCGTCTTATTTTCGTCTGCGGTGTCGCTTTCTTCGATTAACATCATCGCGTCTAGATTGTGAGTTAGCTAAAGTCCCTTGCAATCAAAAGAACAGGGAATAGCTTCCATACTGTGAAATTAACTTCCTCTACCTTAAGAAAGGCTGCCGAGATTCAGGAGAGAATTGAAAGGTTGCAATCAGAGTTGGATCGAGTGCTCGAAACCAAAGAAGAGTTTGCTAATGTCGTTGCTCGCCCACCAGTCGCCAGGAGAGCTAACCGTGCCGCCGCTCGAGGACGCCGGTCTGGATCGACTGTATTGATTGGCCGGAGCCGCGGTCGCCGATCGACGTCGCCGAGCGGGCCTTTAGCGCCAGCCGTTGTGCGCGTGCTCAAATCGCGGAGCGGTCCAATGGGCGTATCCGAAATTCTCGAAGGCCTGATGAAAAACGGGTATAAATTCAATTCTCCCGAGCCGAAGAAAAATCTGTTCGCCCGAATTTATCGACTGAAAGGCGTGCGTCAGGTTGGTCCTGGCCAATTCGCAGCTGCGTAGCTTTTAATTTTGAGCAAGATTAAAAGACGCGACTGCTCGCAACCAGCCGCTTGGCGGTTTCGACGGTGTCGATCTCACTGACCGTTTTGTCGTGCCGAATCGATTTGATCCTGGGAAATCGGAGCGCCAACCCGCTCGAATGACGAGGACTCGGCTGGATCGAGTCAAAAGCGACCTCCAGCACGACGTCCGGAAATACTTCGTGAAGTCGACCTTTCAGACGAACTGTCGTTTTACGGAAATGTTCAGTTAATTCTTCGATCTCGGAATCGGTTAATCCAGAGTAGGCTTTGCCAATCGTCTCGAGCGCCTGCGTTTCCTCATTACGGAGGGCAAACGTGTAATCGCTCAGCAGGTGGCTTCGCTTACCATGACCTTGCTCGGCCGCGACTACCACGACGTCGAGAGTTGCCAATTCTTTCTTCAGTTTGATCCAACTGCCTCCTCGTCGGCCCGGCTGGTATAAACTATCTTGATCCTTTACCATCAACCCTTCGTTGCCCGCTTGCCTTGAAGCAACGAAGGCTGCTTCGATTTGATCGGAAGTGGAGACCAGGCGAATATGCGATCGGTGTACCAGGTCGGGCAATTCCAGCGATTCCAGTAATGACCGTCGCCGACGCAGCGGCTCCTTCAACAAACTCACTCCGTCGAGCCAAAGCAGATCGAAAGCGACAAACACAATGGGTACATCGTTGGTCTCAAACAGATCGAGATGCCGCTTTCGCCCCAGCCGTCTTTGCAGATCGAAGAAAGTAAGCTTTCGTCCGGGGTCGTAGGCGAGAACCTCGCCGTCCAAGATCAAAGTCTGAGAGAACTTCAGATCCGTTAGTTCTGCAAATTGATCGGAGATGTCGCGGAGATCTCGACTATAGACCCGATTCTGGTCTTTGCCCACGTGCAGTTGGGCTCGAATACCATCCAGTTTCTGTTCCGCGATTGCCTGCGGCTCGCGGAAATCATTGCTTAGTCGCTTCGCAATCGCATCCGCCGTCGGTTCAGCAATGCCCAACATCGACTTGATGGGCCGAAATAGATTAACCGAAGCCGTATCCAGCGAATGTCTCAATGCCAGAACCGCGGTTTCGCCCAGATCTCCCGTCAACATATGGGCCTCTCGTACTTGATCTATCTCCGCGGCAAAGGCAGCAGCAATACTTTCTTCCACTAACCCCTCTTTCAAACCGATCCTGAGATCACCGGTCAATATTCTGATCACATAACTCCCTCTGGCCGCGTCCAGCTCGGTCAGCCAGGTCGTCAGGAGCGCAGTCTTGGCCGCCGGTCCGGAAGCTTGTTCCAGCTTCTCAAATCGCGCTTTCACTTCGGCAATCGAGAACGGGCGCGGTGTCGTTTTTCCGAGTAACACTTCGTAAGCAACTTTTCCCGCATCACCATAGCCGGCCGAGATCCGTCGAAATTCGAGCTCAGAAATAGCAGCCGCCTGCATAAGGGACTTTTGCACAACTGCCCACCCAATTTGCAGCACTCGAGCATCGGCTTGGGAGAACGGATGACCGGTGAGATAGATGCTTGCCGCCCGCAAATCGTCGGGCTCGAGACTGCGCAAGTAGTTAGATAAAAGCTCGATCTTTCGCAGTTTTCCTGTGACTTCGCTGATTGCTTCGCAGACGGCAACCAATCTGCCAAACGCGCAACGGTCGTCTAGGGTCGAGACAAAATCACGAGCAACCGGCACTTCCGGCATTGCCAGTGTTACCGCGAGTTCCAGCTGGTTATCTTCGCCGAGGGCCCAGGCTTCCACTCCTCGACGACGGAGATCTTCTGCAAATTCGTTCGCATAGCCATGCAGTGTAAAAACCCGTTGGGGTCGGACTAATTCCACATACTTCAAGAGATCGGAATAGTCCGCGTGATCCGAAAGAGGAAATGCCGCATCACACTGAAAACGATAGTTAGCTCCGGGATTTAGTGCCCAGCCAGTGAGCATGGCGGTTCTTCGTGATTTGATGCTCTGAACTAATCTTGTCCGATTAGCACTGGGCGGACAAATCAGGACACTACCCGGCAATTCCTCCGAGCGATATAATGAATACGGTGGCAGTCGGTCTTGCAGTGCTTCATACAATTTCGTCATCCGAAAAACAGTCGGATGAAGCAAGACGCGGAATCCGGATCCAAACAGCGCGGCCAGTATCTCCTGTGCCTTGCCTAGCGAGTAGCCAAACAATATTGGAGTAGCGTCATCCTCGATAGCCTCGGCGCAGAACTTGACTAACTGCGTGACCACCTGGTCGGTCGGCGGGAAAACGTAACGTGGCAAGCCGTAGGTCGTTTCCATGATAAGAGTATCAGACTTACACCATTCGATCGGCTCAGCCGACTTACCTTTGCGCAACTTAAAATCACCCGTGTATAGTAAACTCTGATTTTCGAATAAAACGTGCGCCTGAGCTGAGCCGTAAATATGACCGGCTGGGTACAACGTGAGCTGCGCATTGCGAAAAGAGAATGGAACCCGAAATTCCAGGTGATGTTCGATGCGGTTTCCAGGCAGTCGAGCCGTCATCAATTTGGCCGTAATCGTGGAAAGTATTACTTCTCGATGATTCCCAATATGGTCACTGTGGGCATGGGAGACGAACGCCGTCCGCTGCTCATCCCATGGGTCGAGCCAAAGATCCAGACCCGGTAAATGGACTCCACGTTCATAACGGATTGCGATCATTCAGGTAAGGCCCAAATATGCATCATTGTGGCCAATAGCGGAGTGCGGAACGCGAAATCCAAAATTCGCAATCCGCAATGGACTAATCGAATGACAGTTCTGTAATCGATCGGTCCCAAACTATTGACACGGTGGCGCGTCGCCTCGTAGGTAGAAGCACACACCGATGTCTAGACGCGAGCGATGAATATCTGCAAATCGGTATGCGAGGTTTGATGAACGAAATATGAAAAGGCTGTGGTTCGCTGGGTCGATCGGCTTAGTTGCGACGATAGCCCCTGTTTGCGCGGAGAACCCGCAGCCCATTCCTCAGGCTAACGTTCTCCCGCTGGCTTTGAACGACGATTTTGAATTTCGCAAGTTTGACATTTTTCGAAATGCGGCGCCTCGCCCTGGCGCTACGCCACAACCAACTCGCGAGCTAGCAATTCTCTTTGAGCGCAAGCGTCGATTGTGGGGGGCAATCGATGGGATTGATGCACATCAACGTATTGGGCAATATTTTACGTTCTTTTGGAGAGCGAAACATCCGGCCGATCTCACGTTGCGTCTCGAGTACCGACAAGCCAATTTGAAGAATTACGTCCAGGCGAGAGAACGCGATTATCCGGCGGCGCGGGGGAATTACACTTCAGAATTTGCGATTGTGGGCGATGATTATTCGCAAGATGGCCCGATCACTGCATGGCGCGCGGTTTTGATAGAAAACAATGTGATCGTGGCTTTGCTCCAGTCCAGGATATGGCAATAGTCAAGTTCCCGGCTCGAGTATTTGACAGCAAAAGATCAAACTGGGTATATTGAGAAAGTCTGTGAGTTTACCAGCTTCCATACTGGTAGGGGTTACCGGGAAAGCCGTTTATGTAAAGGTGAGAGGGAAGGGCTCTTTTCAAAATAGTCCTGCCCTGAAGGAATTTGCGAGAGAGATGTTCGAGCGAGGTCACCGTGCATTTGTGATCGATCTCGCCGAATGCCCGGTTATGGATTCTACGTTCATGGGAACACTGGCTGGTCTCGCTTTGCGTTTGCGAGAGTCCGGTAACGGTTCCTTACTGGTTTGCAACGTGAACGAACGTAATGCTGATTTACTTCGGAACCTTGGGTTAAATAACCTTTTCACGGTCGAGTCGAAGGCGGACGTGGCCAACCAGACAGGCGCCGAGTCGACGCTTTCTTCCGATGGTGACCTCAGTCGATTGGATCACGCTGCCTGTATGATCGAGGCGCACGAAGCCTTGGTTGATGCAGACCCGGAAAACTTCGCACGATTCAAGGATGTCCTGGAGTATCTCAAACAGGATCTTCGTGCGGGGGCGTCCAAGTAGCGCCGCTCCATGCTTTGTGTCCTGCTCATAGGACTGCTGACCGTTGCCGGCGTTTTTTTCGGATTTTTATTGCGAAACCAGACCAAGACGATCGAGGACCTCAAGCGGGCGCGTGAAGAACTGCAGTTGGAAGAGAGTCGGGTCTTTGATTTTCTCCATGGTTTGGGAGAGACTTTCACTGGCGACGTCCGAGTAGCCGATCTCCATCGGCTAATGGTCGAGGGGGCAATGCGCATTTTAGACGCCCACGGCGGAGCGCTCTATATTGCGGATCGCTCCGGGAAAATGTTGCTCCCAGCGTTCTTGTCCAAGGGCTGTCCACCATTGGTCGATGTTCCTCGACAGATTCTCCAACAGAGTGCAACCACACCGATGGTCTTAGAGAGTTTCTTACGCCTGCACACCGTCAAACCGGATGAAGGATTGATCGGAATGGTCTGGGAGAAGCGGGAGCCGGTATTTTTGTCGAGCCGAGATGAGAATGGACGTCTGGAAAATCTGAAAGAAAGTGCCTTGCAGATCGATTCGGTGATGGTGGCGCCGCTCATTTATGCACGCCAAAACCTCGGCGTGCTAGCGGTTGCGAACGGACCAATGAGTACACCGTTTTCACCACCCGATTTTGTGGTTTTTCAATCAATCGTCGAACAGTCAGCTTTTGCCCTCTATAATGCCATGGTCTACTCCGAAGCCGATGAAAAGCGGCGTATGGAACGAGACCTGGATGTAGCGCGCGATATTCAGCGGATTCTCTTGCCGGCGGGCGCTCCGGAAATTCCAGGCTTTGAGATAGCCGGCATAAATATTCCGGCAAGCCATGTTAGTGGCGATTATTATGATTACATATCCATCGATGAAGATCATTGGGGGATTGCTATCGCTGACGTTTCTGGCAAGGGTGTTCCTGCTTCGTTGATCATGGCGATGTGTCGCAGCGTTCTCCGGTCGGTGGCTAGTACGGGCGAGTCTGCTGCTGGCGTACTTCGCCAAGTCAATCGGCAGCTCTATCCCGATATCAGAGAAGATATGTTTATCAGCATGGCCTACTTGGTTATTCAGAAAACGGCTGATGCAATCATGCTGGCTCGTGCCGGTCACGATGCGCCCTTGCTCTTCCGGGCAGCTGATCGGACCGTGACGAAGGTGAATCCACCAGGCATGGCCCTGGGAATTGACAGCGGAAACGTATTCGATAGGGTTACAGCCGATTTTAAAGTCCGTCTTGACCCGGGGGATTGTCTGATCCTCTACACGGACGGTGTGACAGAAGCGCTAGACTTGAATGGTTCAGAATTTGGGATCGGAAGGTTAATCGAAGTAATACAAGCGGGCGCCGGCGAAAGCGCGGCTTCGATTGTCAACCGCGTTACGGAGACGGTTAAAGCATTTGTCGGCAATCAACCTCAAACCGACGACATTACCCTCGTTGCTATTAGGAAGTTATGAATGATTCAACTAATCGACTCGGAGAAGAACGTGATTTTTCGGCCTCTGACCAGGCAGTTCATACCAATCAATCCGCCGGCGACGAAGAGACCGAATTCGGGCGCGGATCTAATAAGGCGTCCGCGAGCGGTATGGTAGAAGATAGAATCAATGCTCTGGAGACCCAACTGGCTAAGACGAAGGCGGAACTAGAAAAGTTTCGCGATTTGGCGCTTCGTTCATCGGCCGACTTAGACAATTACCGAAAGCGAATGAGCAAAGAACGTGAAGAAGCGATCAAGTTTGCCAATAGCAGTTTTCTGGAGCGCTTGATTCCGATCCTCGATAATTTTGAGTTCGGCCTGGAAGCGGCGCGCAGCGCCTCGAGTCCGGTTTCGATTCTGGAGGGAATGAAAATGGTGCAAAAACAAATTCAGGACTTTTTGTCCTCAGCCGGTATCGAAATGATTGACGCTACAGGTCAGCATTTCGATCCTCAGCTGCATGAGGCGATCTCCCAAGAAGAGAGCAAACAGGTACCGGATGGTATCGTTATCCGCCAACTCCGCAGAGGCTACAAACTGCGGGACCGGTTGATTCGGCCGGCTAATGTTGTTGTGTCCAAAGGGGCGCCGAAGGCGGTGCCTGGCGGCCCCACGGAGACCTAAGTCATGCCCGCAAAAAGGGATTATTACGAAGTCCTTGGCGTTGAGCGCAAATCTTCTGACGAGGAGATAAAGAAAGCCTACCGCAAGTTAGCGGTTAAATTTCATCCGGATAAGAATCCTGGAGATCCGCATGCCGAAGAAAAATTTAAGGAAATTGGCGAGGCTTACGACGTACTCATGGATGCCGACAAACGAGCGGCATACGATCGTTACGGGCACGCTGCTTTCTCGAGTGGCGCCGGTCCGCGTGGCGGGGGATTTGGAGGCGGATTCCATGATCCGTTCGACATCTTCCGCGAAGTTTTCGGAATGGGTTCGGAAGGGGCGGCTGGCGGTGGAATCTTCGATCAGATTTTTGGCAGCGGATCACAGACGCGTGATCGCGGAGGCCGGCAGCGCGGCTCGGATTTACGTTACGATCTACAGATAACACTGGAAGAGGCGGCGTTTGGTACCGAGAAAGAGGTTGAGCTTCTGAAGCACGATACGTGCGGGCGTTGCCATGGCAGTGGCGCCGAAGCCGGCTCCAAGGCAATGACCTGCCCCACCTGTCAGGGTCGCGGACAAGTGATTACTGCTCGCGGGTTCTTTCAGGTTTCTCAGACCTGCCCTCGATGTCGCGGGACCGGGCAAGTCATCGAGCGTCCATGCCGAGATTGCGGAGGCGACGGACGTCTGGAGAAACGTTCGCGGATCAAATTGAAGATTCCGGCTGGTATCGACAATGGAGCCCGTTTGCGTTCTTCCCGAAACGGTGAGGCGGGGGTTCGCGGCGGTCCTGCCGGCGATCTTTACGTCGTAATTCATGTCAGGGAACATGAGATATTCACGCGAGAAGAAGACGACCTATATTGCGAAGTACCACTCTCTTTTGCTACCGCGGCCTTAGGCGGTGAGATTACTGTTCCTACCTTGCAAGGCAAGGCTACCCTGAAGATTCCGGCAGGAACACAAAGCAATACGCAATTTCGTCTTCGCGGGAACGGAATCGTCAATATCGATAGCAAGGCCAAAGGGGACTTGCGGGTAAGAGTTCTGGTTGAAGTGCCGACCCGTCTGAACACGGAGCAACGACGGAAGCTGGAAGAATTCGCGGAATTATGCGGAGAGGATAATAGCCCGATGCACAAGAAATTCTTGGAACAAGCGAAAGCCTTCTTCCGTTAAAGCCAGTAGGTGAGCGATCGCAGATTTTATATACCGGCGGAACGCTGGTCTCATGATCAGCCGAAATTGGACGAAGACGAGACGCATCATTGTCGGGATGTGCTGCGCTTAGCCGTAGGAGCACGCGTAGTCGTTTTCGATGGGAAAGGGACGGAAGCGATTGCTGAGATCCAGGATTTTAGCGCGTCTGAGACTCGACTTTCGCTGGTCCAGGTAACGCAGACCGGTCCCCTCCGGTGTGCGGTTACCCTCGCCCAGGCGATTCCGAAAGGGAAGAACATGGAACTCATCATTCAGAAGGCGACCGAACTTGGTGTAAGCCGGATTGTTCCGCTGATTTCTGATAGAACAGTCGTTCAGTTGTCCGAGGGCGAAGACGGAAAGCGAATCGAGAAATGGCGCCAGGTTGTGGTGGAGGCGGCGAAACAATGCGGACAGAACTGGCTGCCGACGGTGGATGCGCCAGTCTCGCTCAAAAGATTTTTCTCTGAATTCGATCGATATGAAGCCCCGCTCATTGCCTCGCTCCAAGGAGACGCGCGAAGCTTCAAGCAGGTCCTGCATGATTTTCGCGAACAACATGGCCGCCGACCCACCAGCACGTTAATGTTGATTGGTCCGGAGGGCGACTTCACTCCGGCTGAATCAGCTCTAGCGAAGACCGCCGGGTGTCTTCCCGTATCACTCGGACCAATCGTACTTCGGACCGAAACGGCATCGATTTATAGTTTGAGCGTCCTAGCTTACGAGCTCCAGGGTTCAGAGAGCTAAGGTGGTAACGCCGGTAACGCCGAGAACAACAAATAGCTAGTGAGGGATAGTTGGGCCATTGGAATGCTCGGTAGCGGCGACTGTCCCCTTACGCTTTCGGCGTTCCTGGCCGAAACCGGGGAACGAAGGAGATAAGTGTCGCTGACCTAGAGCCTCAGTCGCCACGGTTTGCCATCATCCCACAGCGCAATCTTCCGGCGAACGATACCAAGGCGACTGCGATTTAAGGCTGCTGTAAACCAATCGCTCCGCTCGGATTTTTAGGTTGGGGCGAGCAGGCGAGCTAACGGGACAGTCGCCGCTGATATCAGTGTCGCAGTTATTCGTGACCGAGCGAGGCGGTCCTCCGATAACCGTTTGCGAATCGCCAGCCAGTAACGACGTTCCGTCACTTTTCCAACCCTAACAAAACAAGGTTGCGATTTTCTCGCTTGATCTCCGAAATCGCGAGCATCATCCTTGCTCTCGTTATGCGGGGTTGGTTCGTGGCTCAGGCGGCTTTATTTTTCGCAGGCGCAATCCAGGTGAACGCCTTCGACTGGACTCTCATCAAGCAGGGTGGAAGGGACTACATCCCTTTCACCGACGTGGCTCGCTTTTATAATTTCACCCAAGCCAATTTCTCGAACGAGCGAGTGTCATTGTCCGGTGCGACCTTGCGGATCCAGGGCGGGAGCAATTCGCGCGAGCTTTATATGAATGGGTTGAAGTTCATCCTGAATTTCCCCGTGATTCAGGAAGGATCGATGCTCTATATTTCGCGCATGGATTTGGCAAAACTGGTCGAGCCAGTTTTACGTCCGGCTAAGATCCAGACCGCGCCTGTCCGAACGGTTATTCTTGATGCCGGCCATGGTGGATTCGATCAAGGAGCCAGAAGTGCATTGGGCAATGAGAAAGATTTTGCTCTGGATGTGATCTTGCGAGCGCGGGAATTATTTTCGCGATCCGGTTTCACGGTTCGCCTGACTCGTTCGGCCGATGTCTTCATTCCATTGGAAACGCGGGCTATGTTTGCCAGCCACCAATCGAACGCACTATTCATTAGTGTCCATTTCAACTACGGTGGCCGAGCTGACGCCGAAGGAATCGAGACCTATTGCTTGGCGCCTCGCGGAGTGCCATCAACCAATGATCCGACCCTGACCCTCGCCGATTTTCAACCTTGCCTCGGCAATGTACGGGATCCCGAAAACATTGCGTTAGCCAGTGCTATGCACGCCTCGCTAATCACCCGGTTGGGAGTTCCGGATCGAGGAATCAAGCGAGCGCGGTTTGTTGTCCTGAAAAACGATGGGAATCCTGGAGTCCTGATCGAAGGCGGGTTTCTCAGCAACCCACGCGACGTAGCCAGGATTGCGGCTCCGGCATATCGACAGATGATGGCGCAGGCGATTTTTCAGGGGGTACTGGCGTACAATCGAGCGGTTGAACGGACTACTCCGGGGACAACCGGTCAAGTAGCGGAAAAAGATCATCCCCCGGTTGCTACCGGGGATTCCGTATGGGATCCACTGAAGTCAAATGTCTATTCTCTACCCCAAGAGATCCATCGCTGACATAACAACGCAGCCGGTTGGTGTCTTCGATTCTGGGATCGGTGGTTTAACGGTGGTTCACGCGTTGCGGAAGGCTTTGCCGGCCGAAGACATCTTTTATCTCGGCGACACTGCGCGTTTGCCCTATGGCACAAAAAATCAGGCTACGATTGAGAGGTACAGCCTGGAAATTGCCGGACTGCTCCTCTCCGAACGAGCCAAGATTATCGTGGTCGCATGCAATACCGCTACCGCCTTGGCATTGCCCCGATTGCAAGACACACTCCGAGTTCCTGTTATCGGGGTGATTGCCCCGGGTGCCCGAGCGGCGGTTAAAACGACCAAATCGGGAAGAATTGGTGTCATCGGGACGCGTGCAACGATGACGAGTGGCGCTTACGAACAAACCATTCAAGCCTTGCGTCCGAACGCTACGGTGATCAGCCAACCGTGTCCCTTGCTAGTTCCGTTGATCGAGGAAGGAATGTTACGTGGAGCGATCGCCGAGGAGATTCTCCATCTCTACCTCGATCCGCTTCTGCTGGAAGGAGTAGATACTTTGGTCTTAGGATGCACTCACTATCCGCTTTTGGCGCCGTTGATATCCGAGCTAGTTGGCGAAGGGATTACTTTGGTTGACTCGGCCGAAAACTGCGCAATCGCCGTCGCGCAACTACTGAAGGAGCTAAATTTGCTCAACCGTTCAAACGAGCTGGGACACTTAGATGTAGCTCTTACGGACGAGTCAAATCCTTTTCTGCAAACCGCAGAAAGAGAATTGTCGCTAACCATCGATCGGCTGGAAAAGCGCGTAGTCCAAGGCGTTACCATGGTGATTGCCAAGCACTGATCGGTTTTTGGTCACACAAAATGGCAAAGGACAGAGATCTGCCATCGCCCATCGCGGTAGGGCGATCGCACGTCTCTCTGTCCTTGGTGATTTCACATCGCATATCAACGGTCACCAATTACCGTTTACAGAAGGATTACTGCTGTCGATGCCGCGAGAAGCGGCTGATCTTAGTAATGCCTTCTGCTTCGAGCAACGCTTCGAGACGCTCGTACCCTTCGGCCACCTGCACATAGGAATGAGCATCCGACGAGATGGTGATCGGGATTTCCAGAGCGACGGCCCTTTTTACGATTGCCGCAGCGGGATATTGCTCACCAACCTTCTTACGCCAGCCGGCCGTGTTGATCTCGATGGCCAAATCGTTTTTTCGGATCAGGTCAAGTAATGGGTCAAAAGTGGCCGCCGCATCGTAGTTTTCCGGGAAAAATCCATGGATCTTTACCAGATCGAGATGGGAGAGACAATCGATGCGCCCTCTCCGAAGCAATGAGGTGAGCTGCTCTATGTATTCGGAGAAAGCTCTGTCTGCGCCTCTTTGTTCGATTTGTCGGCTCTGATCCGCTCCATCAAACATCCTCTCTTCGCCCAAAAAATAGTGAACTGAACCCAGAACAAGATCGAGTCGGTCCCAATTCTCCTCTACCCAGTTCAACCCGCGTTCAGAAGTGACCGGATCATTATCCAGCTCGATGCCGATGAGGATGTCGATATCCGGATTCTGATCTCGTAACCGATCGATCGCGTCGAAAACTACTCCATCACAATATCGATCGTGATCGGTGAAAGCGATGCTCTCGACCCTGCGTTCCCGGCATCGATCGATCCAAGGCTGGAGCGCTTCGATGGTATAAGGCCGCAATGTATGGGCTTGGGGATGGGTGTGGTAATCCACTTTGCAAATCATTGCGGTTAATAGTGCACAAATCGCCCTCAACCGGTAGCGGCGACTGTTTCGCTCTCCAGGAAACGCCGAGAACGCCGACATCGCCGCGAGCGCCGGGAACGGAAAACGCCGACCGCCAAACCGAACGCTTTCCTATCTCCACCGACTAGCGGGACGCTATTTGATGTACTGATCACCAATCACCTCTCACAACATTGCCCGCGCTCACAGTGTTCGGCGTTATCACCAATCACCGCTCTCCTCCCTCGACTGGACAACGGTCCTATTTTGAAGCATAAATCACACGCTAACGGTATGAACACATGAACGACGCGTTGTATAAGGCGACCGTCCTGGTTTTGAATCGGAATTGGCAGGCGATTGATGTCAAGACGCCAGCTCAAGCATTTTGCATGATGGCAAACGGCAACGCCACCGGCCTCGACATTCAAGGAATCGGCGATATGCGGCCGGTTCGATGGAACGAATGGTTAGAGTTGGCTGTTCGCGAAGACGATAACGCGGTCCGGACAGTTCGTGGGCTGGTGAGAATTCCGACCGTGCTGGTATTGGCGCGGTACAACAAAGTGCCGAAGCGTCGCCCTAAGCTTTCAACCAAAGGTATTTGGGAACGAGATGGAGGACGATGCCAGTACACCGGCAAGAAGCTGGTTCCCACCGAGGGAAATATCGATCATGTGGTGCCGCGGTCGCGCGGCGGCCAAACCAGTTGGGAGAACTGCGTGTTGGCCGATAAGCGCGTCAATAGCCTCAAGGGTAACCGGCTGCCGGAAGAGGTGGGTCTCGAGCTGCAAAAGAAACCGCGACCGCCCCGGGAATTGCCGGTCACTTACTTCATCCGAAACGCGCATAACGTCCGCGATTGGGAACATTTTCTCACCCCGATCGACTAAAGTAGCCGCAGCTTCTAGCTGCGAGGGTTCCGACGCTTCGCCTTGCTATGGCGCGTCTACTGCTGACAGCCTCCCTGCGAATCGTGGGTTGCACTTCGGCCTCCTCGACAGCAAATTCCGCTTCCCATGACAGGCGAGATTTCGAAGGCCTATTCACCTGCGACAGTTGAAGCCAAATGGTACGAAACTTGGCTTCAGCAGAAGTGTTTCTACGCGCGGGCCGAGTCGACCAAGCCCGGTTACTCCATCGTGATACCGCCTCCAAACGTGACTGGTGTACTCACCATGGGGCATGTCCTGAACAATACCATCCAGGACATTCTCGCGCGTCGCGCCCGTATGCTGGGTAAAGAAGTTCTTTGGCTTCCCGGAACCGATCACGCCGGAATCGCGACTCAAACCGTCGTCGAAAGGCAGCTGCGCAAGGAAGGAAAGACCCGTCACGACATTGGACGTGCCGAATTTGTGGCTCGCGTATGGGAGTGGAAGGAACGCTACGGCGGAATTATTATCGAGCAGCTGAAGAAATTGGGATGTTCCTGCGATTGGTCGCGGGAACGCTTCACCATGGACGAAGAGTATTCCCGGGAAGTTCGCGCTGTCTTCGTTGATCTCTACAATAAAGGGCTCATCTATCGCGGCAAGCGAATGGTGAATTGGTGCCCGGCTTCGCTCACCGCGCTGTCCGATGAGGAAGTGATACCGACAGCGGTCTCCGGAACCTTGTATATCATGCGGTACGAAGTGGTTGAGCAACCGGGCACGTTTCTCGAGATCGCTACCACCCGTCCAGAGACCTTGATGGGGGATACCGCTGTCGCGGTAAATCCGAACGACCAGCGGTACCGGCATTTCATTGGTAAACATTGTTGGCGTCCGTTTCCGCGTGTCCAGATTCCAATCATCGGAGACGAGGCAATCGATCCGGAGTTTGGTACTGGTGTGCTCAAGGTCACGCCGGCGCACGACAAGACGGATTTTGAAATTGGGCTGCGCCATAATCTCGAGATTATCGATGTCCTTAATCCGAACGGAACACTCAACGCGCTGGCGGGCGAAGAATTTGTCGGCCTGGACCGATTCGAGGCTCGGAAACGGGCTGTGGAGAAGCTGCGCGAGCTCGGTCTGTTAGTGCGGGAGGAGCCATATCAACACAATGTCGGGTATAGCGAACGCACTGGTGTTCCCATCGAGCCGCGACTGAGCGAACAATGGTTCCTCCGATATCCGGAGGTTGATCGTACCTTGGCTGCAGTCCGATCCGGAGAGATTCAGTTTCGTCCGGAGCGTTGGGTCAAGAGCTTTGAGCACTGGATTGAGAACATCCGTGACTGGTGTATCAGCCGGCAACTTTGGTGGGGTCACCAGATTCCAGTCTGGTATCATAAAGCCGAACCGGATCGCAGGTATGTCGGGATCGATCGGCCGGCTGATCCGGAGCATTGGGAACAGGATCCAGACGTCCTGGATACGTGGTTTTCTTCCTGGCTATGGCCGTTTGCCACCATGTCGCCGGATTTGCGGAGGAAATTTTATCCGACCGATGACTTGGTAACCGGCCCGGATATTATTTTTCTATGGGTCGCCCGTATGATCATGGCAGGGTTCGAGTACCAAGGTCAGAAACCGTTTAAGAACGTTTTCTTCACCGGGATCATTCGAGATCTGCAGGGGCGCAAAATGTCAAAAAGCCTCGGAAACTCTCCCGACCCGCTTGACCTTATCGCGAAGTATGGTGCCGATGGACTTCGGTTTGGGTTAATGCGAACCGCGCCGCATGGGCAAGATATCCGATTCGATGAGAAGCAGATCGAAGAAGGGCGCAATTTCGCCAATAAGCTCTGGAACGCTTTTCGCTTTCGCCAATTACAGGGCCCGCGAGTGACGGCAAAGCCGGCTATACCGCTTTCTCCTTACTCCACCCGCATTCTTATCTTATTAAACGCCGCGGTTGATCGGATCGAGCGCGGTTACAGCGACTATCTTTTTACCGATGTCGCCCAAACCATTTATGAATTTTTCTGGGGTGATTTTTGTGACTGCTATCTTGAAGCGGCAAAGACGGAACTGCAAAGCCAGGATCCCGAGGTCAAATCCGGATGTCTCTGGGTGATGGACCATGTGCTCTCCGCGGTGCTTCGATTGCTTCATCCATTTATGCCGCACATCACCGAAGAATTATGGCATCGAATGGAATATGGCTCCGGTAGTATTCAGTTTGCCGAGCTTACCGATCTGCGAACGGAATTGCGCTTGGACTCCGCCCAATCGGAATTTGCCGGCATGGTGTATCGAGCAACCTCGCAAGCACGGAATCTCCGTGCGGAATATCGCATTCCCTCAAACAAGAAGGTGAAATTGATATTGCGCCCGGCCGTTTGGGGCGATTTTGCAGTCTTTGCGAATCTGGCGGGAGCGGAGGAACCGCTTGAGGTGAACCCTGACTTTGAGGCGCCGCGAGGTATGCCGATGGTCTTGACCCCGCTCGGGCAAGTTTTTCTTCCGTTGGAAGGAGTAGTAGATGTGCAGGCTGAGAAAGAGCGGTTAGCCAAGGAGATTGCAAAACTAGAGAGCGAACTGGAGACCGTTCGGAAAAAACTCGCCAATGCAAATTTTGTCGATCGTGCTCCGGCGGCGGTGGTCGAAGAGCATCGGCAGCGCGAACGGGATTTCAATAGCCGGCTAGACCAACTGAGGGAGCGGGCAGCGGGCCTGTAGCCGTCCTGGTTGGGAGGGCGTGCGTCCTCCGCGCGCCGCGGGACAGCTACTGCTGACTGGTGGTTGCGGTTTACTGCTTACTGGTTTGCTGCCTGATGCGTGTCGCGTACTTTGCCGATATGAACTCTCAATGGGACCGATTTGATCGCTACTTTCTGCGGTATCCCGATCTTCATTTTTCCCTGGATATAAGCCGGGTGCATTTCGAGGAGAGTTATTTCGAGACGATGAGCGCGGCAGTGGCGAAAGCCTTCAGATCGATGGAGGCATTGGAGAAGGGTGCCATTGCCAATCCCGACGAGAAAAGAATGGTGGGTCACTATTGGTTGCGCGCCCCCGAGTTGGCGCCTAATACCGAAGTTCGGCACGATATCGAGGATACCAATGAAGCGATCTACGAGTTTGTCCGCAAGGTCGACGCTGGAGAGCTTCAGGCATCCAACGGCGACGATTTTACTGATCTACTATTGATTGGCATTGGCGGCTCCGCTCTCGGTCCTCAGTTGGTAGCCGACGCACTTGGCACTGGCGCTGACCGGATGCGAGTTCATTATTTGGACAACACCGATCCGGAGGGGATTGATCGAGTATTCCAGCGGTTGGGTACGAACATCGCCACCACTCTGGCGATCGTCGTCTCGAAGTCTGGAGGAACCAAAGAGACTCGGAACGGAATGCTTGAAGCGGCCGCAAAGTATAAGGCAGCTGGTTTGGATTTTGCGAAGCATGCCGTGGCGGTCACCGGAGAAGGCAGCGAGCTTGACCGACACGCGGCCAGATGGCTGGCCAGGTTTCCAATGTTCGATTGGGTCGGGGGCCGTACCTCTGTAATGAGTGCCGTCGGGCTGTTACCGATGGCTCTTCAAGGACTGAATACCGAACAATTATTGGCCGGGGCGGCAGCCATGGACGAAAAAACTAGAGTTCACGATGTTGGCTCAAATGCGGCAATGTTGCTGGCGCTGATGTGGTACCAGACCGGCAATGGAAAGGGTGAGAAGGACATGGTCATTCTGCCGTACAAAGACCGATTGGTTCTTCTTAGTAAGTACCTTCAGCAACTGGTGATGGAATCACTCGGGAAAGAATTCGATCTCGATGGTAAGACGGTCTATCAGGGCATGGCCGTCTATGGGAACAAGGGGTCGACCGATCAACATGCGTATGTTCAGCAACTCCGAGACGGTGTGCGTAATTTCTTCGTTACATTCATTCAGGTGGATACCGCTCGCAATAGCGCTGGTCTCGAGGTGGAGCCTGGGATTACCAGTGGCGACTACCTTCAAGGATTTTTGCGCGGTACTCGCTCGGCCCTTTTCGAAAAGGATCGGGAATCGATTACTATTAGCGTTGATCGAGTAACGCCATTTTCGGTGGGTGCTTTGATCGCTCTGTACGAGCGCGCAGTCGGCTTTTACGGATCGCTGGTTAATATCAATGCGTACCATCAACCTGGGGTGGAGGCTGGTAAAAAGGCGGCTGGCCGGCTGCTGGAACTGCAAAGTCATTTGGCCAAACTTCTACAAG
This sequence comes from Verrucomicrobiota bacterium, assembly GCA_041167675.1. Lineage (GTDB taxonomy): Bacteria > Verrucomicrobiota > Verrucomicrobiia > Chthoniobacterales > JAFAMB01 > DASTDH01. The sequence goes on along the minus strand of JBEEIB010000008.1, from coordinate 8,627 downwards.
CGATTGGTAAACCCGCTACCGCAGAAGAGCTGGCTAAAAGCGTCGGCGCCGATCCGGAGGATGTTTTTCATGTATTGACGCATTTGGCTGCCAACCGCTCCGGATTCAGTCGTCATCTAGGCGAGTCTCCTTCGACGGACCGTTTCGCGTGGAAGAAGTGATGCATTGCCTTCGTGAGGTAGGGTACGTCGCTCGGCGACCGCCGAGTCGCACCCTGCTGAAAAAATATTGCCGGAGATTGACTCGTGGTAAGATTCTCAGGCTACCGGGGCAATGGTACGCCGTTGGTCTCAGCGGTCGCGGAGCGACACGCCCTACTTCGCGCCGCCTGCACCGAAGAATGCTGGAGCGCAAACATCAAGAACTGGATCTCATTCCCCCAAAAGATTTCGCTGTCGCCCAAAAAATGGCACTATATTTCCATGGGATAAGGTCGATAGCCCACCTAACGAAGTAATGTCGCAGCATCTGGAAAAGATTTTAGCTCATGCCGAGAGGCAATTGGTTTCGCAAGGAAAAGAGCGCCTTCGGGAGCAGCTAAATCTCTACAAAAAATTTCTAAAGCTGGAAGAGCATCGTCTCCGTCTAAAACATTATTCGGGTGCCGGCGGTCTAGAGTTAGTCCATGATCGCGCCACGTTGTTGGATGTCGTGCTTCGTCATTTGTTCGAGGGCGCACTAGAACATTCCAAGTTCGTCGACAAAGTTCCGCCGATCGCCCTCTTAGCAATCGGAGGCTATGGCCGCGGCGAACTGAACCCGTACAGCGATGTTGACATCCTTTTTTTGCATGACTCGGTGCGCGTCCCCCCCGATGTGACCGAAGTTATTGAGCAGATCCTCTATATGCTTTGGGACGTTGGATTTAAGGTGGGACATGCCACCAGGTCGCTTGGCGAGGCGATCCGACTCGCCAATGCCGATGTATTGACGAAAACTTCGCTTCTCGAATCACGGTATCTTTCCGGCAATCGCAGTCTCCATTCAAAGTTCCGTCGCGAATTCTTTGACCATTGCGTTCGCGGACAGGTGAGCAGCTACTTGCAGTGGCGGCTTGAAAATCAAGAAGAGCGGCATCGGAAATACGGAGGCTCCGTTTTTATGCAGGAGCCGAACGTGAAAAATGGCTGCGGTGGATTGCGTGATTACCAAAATATGCAGTGGATCTGCTACTTTCGGGACGGAATCATGAGCACGGCCAAGCTGGTTGAGCGCAAGTACATTTCCGAGAGCGATCGCCGGGCCATCGATCGAGCTTACGATTTCTTGCAACGAGTTCGGACCGAATTGCACTACGCCAACGAGCGTCCATCGGACGTGTTAACACTGTTCCTTCAAGGTCAAATTGCGAGCCGGTTCAAGTATCCCCAAAAAACCATACTTCGGCGAAGTGAAGAGTTCATGCGTGATTACTACCAGTACGCGCGAACGATTTACTTAACTACTACTCGCATCACGGAACGCTTTCTGTTGCCGGTACAACCCGAGAAGGAGGCACGTCCGGTCTTTGGTTTTCTGGCTAAGCGGAAACTGAAGACTGAGCATTTCGACGGGTTCTACAGCCATGGAAACTTCATTTATTATGAAGATCGGGAAGTCTTTCACAAAGATCCGTTTCGATTGATGCGCGTATTCCTTCATGCGCAGCAGCGGGAACTGGAACTCAGTCCCGAGCTGGAGCAGATGATTCGGCGCCGGACTCGTCTGGTGAATCGCACCTTTCAATACGCGCGCGCTGCGCGGGAGACTTTCCAGGCGATTCTTTCCCGCAAGGGGCAAGTGGGGCGCATCTTGCGAATGATGCATGAGGTGGATTTTCTCGGTCGATACCTTCCCGAGTTTGGTGAACTAACCTGTCTGGTCCAGCATGAGTTCTTTCATCGTTATACTGCGGATGAACATACGTTGGTCTGTATAGAGAAACTGGACGAGCTCATCGATACGAAGGACCCTAAGCTCGCCGAATATCAGGAGCTTTTTCGTAAGTTGGAGGATCCGTATGTCCTTTATCTGGCGTTGCTGCTGCATGATACCGGCAAGGCTTCCGGCGGGCGACACCATGCCGAGGCCAGCGCGCTGAATGCTCAAAAAGTCGCTGCCCGCTTACAGCTTTCGCCGGAACGGCGCAGCCGTCTTATCTTGCTCGTGGACCATCATCTCACCCTTTCCGAGATGGCTCAGCGAAGAAACGTAGAGGACCCGGCGACCGTCGCTGCTTTCGCTCGCAGTTTGCACACGCAGGAAAACATCGACTCTCTCATGTTATTGACCTTGGCCGATGGGCAGGGTACCAGCGCTCAGAATTGGTCGGACTGGAAGGAGTCGCTGGTTTGGCAGCTTTATCAGGCGGCCTCCAGCTATCTCCGTGACGAGAGTGAATTCTTTAAAAAACGTCGCATCGAAAGGGCGGATCTTCACGCAGCAGTTTCTAAACGGTTAGCTCGTGACTTTGGGGAGGAAATTGAAACCCATTTCCAGTCAGTGCCGGAACGTTATTTCCAAAGTCACGATGTAAATGAGATTGTCGGCCATATCCGCCTCTTTCGCGGCTGGCTGGAAACACGATTTAAGAATTCCGAGGAAGCGCTGGCCCCAGCAGTTCGCTGGCACAGCAAGCCAACGCAAGGTCATAGTGAGGTTTGGATCTGCACCTGGGACCGGGCCGCTTTGATGGCGAAGATCGCGGGCTCGTTTGCGACTGCTTCGATCAATATTTTAAGTGCGGATGCTTATACCCGCACCGATAACTTGATGTTAGGTGTTTTCCGAGTTTGTGACGTTAACTTCGCGCCGGTTACCGAAGAGCGAGACCAAAAGATGGTAGAGGAGATTTTGCGCCAAGCCCTACGAAAGGCAGAGTTCGATTTTTCGCCGCTTTTAACTCACGCCCGCGCCCGTTCCGTCTATCATCGACCTCCGGAGATGGATTTCCCGACTAAATTGGTGATTTCTAATGAAGTCCATCCCACTCACACGGTAATCGATGTCCAGACACCCGACCGGCTAGGACTGTTATATGATGTTCTCTACTGCTTTTCCGGTCTCCGGGTCACGATTGCTCATTCCCGAGTAGCGACGGAAAAAGGGGCGGCGTTTGATAGTTTTTATGTAACTGATTTCGAGGGTCGAAAACTGACGAACAAAGCGACTCTTGACCAGTTGCGTTCGGCGCTGTTGCGAGCGGCGACTAACAGTTGAGAAGCGATGGGGCGGTTTCTTTGGCAACACGTCGTTCGTTATGCGTTACGACATCGTTTTCTCGCTCTGATCAATGTATTGAGTGTGGCGCTCGGCGTCGCAGTCTATTTGGCAATTCAGATTACCAATTATAGCGCCGAACAATCATTTGCCGCGGGCGTAGATTTGGTCGCGGGTCGCGCGCACCTGGAAGCGAGAGGTGAAATCGACGATGCCCTCTTTCCTCAGTTGCAGACAATCGAGGGCGTCACGGCCGCTACCCCGTTAATCGAAGGCGTTATCATTTTGCCCGATTTTCCCGGCGAATATTTGCACCTGGTGGGTATTGATCCGCTGACTAATGCTGAGTTCCGGACCTTTTCGAGCTTTGACCGTGCCGTTCAGAGCCGATGGTTTGCCGATCCCCATGCCATCACCATCTCCCAAGCATTCGCCGATATGCATGGCTTGAAAATCGGCAATTCACTCAAGGTCGAAACCGGGGAGGGGATCGCCGTTGTGACGGTTGCATCTCTGGTGAATACCGGAAACGCTGATTCGCATTTCGCGTTCATGGATATCGGATGGGCCCAGGAGCTTTTAGGTAAAGCGGGAACTTTATCCACAGTCCTATTTCGAGTGCAAGATCCGAAGGATCCCGAGGCCGTAACCTCGCGGATAGCCCGGTTCGCGCCAGCAAGTGTCGTGGTCGAGCCACCGTCGAGCCGAAGCGTGCAGGTGGCGAAGATGTTGGCCGGATTTCATCTTAATCTTACCGCATTAAGTCTGGTCTCTCTGTTAGTCGGAGTCTTCTTGGTCTACAACACCATTAGCGCTTCGGTAGTCCGCCGGCGGGAGGAGATCGGAATTCTTCGATCCCTCGGCGTCTCGCCTGCTCAAGTGAGATGGTTGTTTCTGGGAGAGGCACTCCTCTACGGCCTGATCGGATCTTTGCTTGGAATTGCTGGTGGTTTGTTGGTAGCTCGCTCTTTGCTTGGAGCCGTCGCCACAACAATTTCGAACCTGTACGTTTTGACCAGCATCGAACATGCCTACTTGCCTTGGAACCAAGTGATATTGGTCTTTTTGCTTGGGCTCGCGGCCACGTTTTTGGGTGCATGGGTGCCAGCTCAGTCCGCGGTCGGAGTTTCACCATTGCAAGCCCTGAACCTCGGTTTTCTCATCGAGCGGAGCGAGCGCCCCTCAATTGCTTGGCTCGGTTGGAGTGCCGCGGCTGCCCTGGTTGCTTTGGTCAGTGGAATTGGCGCGTTACATGCCGGAATTCGAAACGCCGCTTTTTTGTGTGCTCTCAGCACGCTCGTTACATTCTGTTTACTTGCGCCATTTGTGACCTATTGGTTCGGCCGAGGCATTAGCGAGCTTTTTCACGCGGTCCACCTCATTCATCTCGCCGCCCAAAACTTGGTGCGATCGCTCTTTCGCAACGCGATCACGATTGCGGCTTTGGGATCGGCAACGGCCATGGTGGTCAGCGTTTCGATCATGATCTTTTCTTTTCGCTCGACCGTTGATCGTTGGATCAATCGGCGATTAGTAGCAGATCTTTTCATTACCTCAGCCCAGAACGAACTGGCCGAGTTTCAGAATTTTGTTTCGCCCGATCTGATCGCATTTCTCCGACATCTCCCATCGATCGACACTTTCGATACTTATCGGGACTATGAAGTAGAATTGAATGGGAACCGGGTTGCGCTCGGCGTTGTTGAAGGCGCCGGCCGCAATCGTCCACAATTTGTTGGCGACGCAGACGCAGAAAAGCTACGGAAATGGCACGACGCCGATACCGTGATAGCCTCGGAGCCGTTAGCTCATCGGTTGAACCTGAAGGAAGGCCAAAGCTTGCGATTAACGACGCCAGCGGGGCCAAAGTCGTTTGTTATCGTTGGGATTTTTTACGACTACACTCGCGATTCCGGTCTCCTCTTGATGCAGCGGGCGAACTTTGAAAGGTATTGGCATGATCCACGAATTCATTCGATCGCTGCTTACCTTAAGAGCGGAGCCACTCCCCACCAAGTGATTAAGCAAATTCGAAGCTCTTATCCTAAGGCGGAAGCTTACGCGATCCGTTCCAATCGCGAATTGAGGGGTGATGTCGATCGCATTTTCGAACAAACGTTTGCTGTCACTTATCTTCTTCGTGGCATCGCAATGATCGTTGCGGTCATCGGGATTACCTTGAATCTCACTGTGCTGGTGAAAGAGCGGGAACGGGAGCTGGCCATCTTGCGAGCCGTAGGTAGCTCCGTCTGGCAAATTGTTGGCCTGGTTTTGGCCGAGGCTTTTTTGCTCGCTGCCGTGGCCGTAGCCATCGGCGTCGTAGCCGGATGCGCCTTGGCTTTCGTTCTTACCGAAGTGATCAACAAAACATTCTTCGGCTGGACGATTCCGTTACTGATTCCGTGGGAGCAATTGGGCTCGATTCCGTTGATCCTCCTAACTATCGCCCTATTGGCTGGACTCGCTCCGGCGATTCAGGCGGGCCGAATCGCAATCGTTCAGGCGATTCGTACATGACACCCAACCACAAATTCATATTAACTATTTTCTAACCACGAATCGACGCGAATGGACACGAACGTTCAGGTTCTATTCGTGTCTATTATCCCGCATTGGTTGGAACATGGCGCACAGTGTCGGTGTCGCAGCTTTTGCGGACAACAAAACCGTGAAGAGTGCTGCCTGATGCAGTGAAGGGCCTGTTGCCGCGGCATCCGCGGCAGCAACAGTTCTGAATCCACGCGTCCGACACCGCTACAAAGGCGAAAGACATCTACGGCCTCCGCTAAAGAGCCCCGCCAGGCAATGGCGATTTAAAAATCGTCTTAGTCTGTTTTTGCAGCCCATTGATATTCGGGATCACCTGATACTTTGAGCCGCAGAGCTACTTACGATGGACTTCAACTCCGCCAGAGATTGTCTGTTTGATCGTTGGATTCGCGAGAATTGCATGCGGGAAGCCCATTTCGACACTGCTTATGTCGTCGAGCCGCTTGATTTGATCAGGGCCGAGATGTGCATTCAAAGAGCCTAAGTTATTTTCTAATTGCTCAAGTTTACTTGCGCCTAAGAGAACGGATGTCACTGTCGACTTGGAGAGGAGCCAGGCCAGCGCTACTTGCGCAGGAGACTTTTGAACTTCAGAGGCCACTTTCTTTACTTCATCTACGATCTCCATGTTTCGTTCAGTAAATTTGCCTAAAGTCTCTATGCCAGTTTTTCTAGAACCCTGAAACCCGGTCGATGCAGACTTATTGAGGAAGTCTTCTCTAGAGTACTTTCCAGACAGAAGTCCGCTTGCAAGCGGAGACCATGGAACTACCCCGAGTCCCATTTCATTTGCCATGGGAATCAGTTCTCGCTCCGTGGTTCGCTCGATGAGATTGTATTCTATTTGAAGCGCTACAAGCGGAGACCATCCGCGAAGATCGGCGATGGCTTGCATTCTTGAGATTTGCCACGCCGGAGTATCCGAAATTCCCACGTAGAGAACCTTTCCCGCGCGAACAAGGTCATCCATCGCTCGCAAAATTTCTTCGACAGGTGTCGTACCATCCCAGATGTGCAAGTAGAGCAGGTCGATGTAATCAGTCTTGAGTCTTTGAAGACTTGTTGCAACTGAACGAACCAGACTCTTACGATGGTTGCCGCCGCCATTAGGGTCGCCAGGACGAGTATTCATTGTGTATTTGGTAGAAAGAACGATTTGCTGGCGTTTCTCTCCCAGCAATTCTCCCAGCATCTTTTCGGATGAACCATTGGTGTAGAAGTTTGCCGTATCAACAAAATTTCCGCCGTTATCGATATAAAGGTCGAGCATCTTGCGGGCTTCGTTAATTTCAATTCCCCAGCCCCACTCCGTGCCAAAGCTCATTGCGCCGAGCGCTAATTCAGAAACGCGCAGACCGCTTTTACCAAGCAAGTAATTTTTCATAATTTGTCTCTCAGTAAATTAAGTTTGTTTCCGTACCTGCAAGTATGTACTAGATTGTCATACTATGTCAAGTATGTAAAGTGCAGGCGGACAAACTAGACATTTATTGCCATACGTGTCAAGCTTAGGAATATGGATGGGAACGAATCGGCAAGGCAGACACACGTTCTTGAGATAGCTCTGACTGTCTTTGCTCGGCACGGCTTTAGAAAAACATCCATCGAGGATATCGCGAAAGCGGCGGGCATCTCACGTCAGGGGATTTATCTTCATTTCAAAAATAAAGATGAGATCTTTGGTGCTTCAATTCAAAAAGCCTTAGACGATGGGCTGCAAGCCGCAAATAGGATATTGGATGATGACCGCCTAACCCTTGAAGAAAAACTACTTAGAGCATTAGATGAGTGGTTTGGTCGGCACGTCGGACTCCTTGGTCCTGAGGCGTCTGATCTTATGGTTCAATGTGAGCGCGTTCTCGGCGACGCTGTTGGAAAAAGTCGCTCTTCATTTCAAAAGAAACTCGAGAAAGTCATTCTGGCGCGGTCTGCGAGGAAGACAAAGGGCACTGATAAACGTGCTGCGACCATTGCGGACATGCTTTGCGCATGTGGAATGACTTGGAAACATAGTTTCTCTTCGCGGCAAGAATTCTTAAAGAAGATGTGCGACGCAATCCACTTGTGCTGTCGAGATCTATGAGAATAGAGGAGAGCGTAAAATTCAGAGGGCTTGGACTCGGTCGGTGCTGAGCAATTGCTCGAATCGGCCTTCGAGTCCCGCGCTTTTGATATTGGCTTCCGTCAGGTTGGAAAGAAATCCAAGGCGGATACCCGCGGCGCTCAGCGTCTGAATTGCAGGCGGAACGTCCGGATAGGCCTTCACCCCTATCAGGCGAAGGATGCCGCAGGCAAGCCGAAAGAAAAGCCGCCATAAAAACCCAGTCGGAGCGCCGGACGCTGCTCCAGCGAATCAGCTGCGAAGTCAACGAGCCCCCTGGCTTGTTTCAGATTTCAGCCTCCAGGACAGCGAAATTTTCCTGTAGATATTTCGCAAACGGGCGCTTGCCGCTATCTTGCCTCCAACTCTCAAATGCTAGACGCAGCGCGCCGATGGAGATCGTGGCGACCAGGCGAAGGGTGTTCCGGCGCTCTGGTTGGGTCCACAGTTCACACATGGCAGCAAAGAGCTCTTCCTCCATCTCAACGAATTTGGCCTGCTTTCGGGCGCGAAGCGCCTCGGTCGACCGCAGCAATCTGTCAACGATGATGGAGTCTTTTGTCACGTAACGTGCTGCCACCTTAGATAGGCAATTGCGAACCGCGACGAAGGGTGGTTGGTCTGCTGATTCTTTGAGCAAAGTGGGTCGGAGGGCTTGCGCGAAGCCGTTCCCTTGGTATCCCAGCAGGACCTCTTCCTTCGACTTGAAATAGTAGAAAAATGTCCGCCTTGATATGCCCGCCGCCGCGGCGATAGCTTCCAGCGTTGTCCCTTCATA
>JBEEIB010000007.1:0-12904 GCA_041167675.1 Verrucomicrobiota bacterium | reverse complement strand
GAAAACTCCATGACCTCGCTATCCGCGGCGCCATCATGCGCAAACTTCTCCACATTGCTTTCGGCGTTCTTAAACACCAACAACCCTTCAACCCTATGCTCGCCTCTATTCCCAAAACCGTTTGACTCCCAAGACCGTATCTACCGTTAATGTGTGAGCTTTGCTCGCTAGTTTCGACTGTCTCCGCCACCGGGAGAATTCTGCTGGGCTAGCATGTACAACCGATGATTGACTGAACGAAGCTGGGAGAAGAGTTCGCGATAGATTTCGTACCGTGACTGGAGCCGCTTGGCTCGTTCTGGCTTCGGTTCAAGATTAATCTCTTCGCGACGAGCCAAAGATGCTGCCGCTGATCCGTTCGGAAAGTGGCCGGAACCGATTCCGGCCAATAGTGCCACGCCAAGGCTGACGGCCTCACGAATCGGACTGATCTTTAAAGTAGAACCGTAGATGTCCGCCTTGATCTGAGCCAGAAGCCGGTTTTGCATCGGTACACCGATCGTAACTATTTCCGCGGGGCGGGGTTGACCCCCGACCGATACGATCGCGTCGACGATAGCCCGGGCCTCGAAAGCGAGCCCTTCTAAGACAGCTCTGAACATAGCCGCACGTGTCGTCGTCGACCGCAACCCGACAAACGTCCCAGCCGCTTTCGCGTCAGGATACGGTGTGAGGCTGCGTACCAGATGGGGCAGGAAAATGGGTACCGCATCCTCAATCGCTTCCGCTTCTGCGGTCAATTGGGTAAAATCAGCCTTTCCTCCGAGCTCTCGTTGGAACCATTCGATAGCGGATCCCGCGGTGAACAATCCTCCGGTCAAGTAGTTGACGGGTTGATCGACCCAGACCGCACCTTGAGCTAGGCCATGTTTAGGCAAGCTCCGGTTGAGATCAGGTTGACCGGAGATCAACAGCAGGGTCTCCGAGGTACCAATGCTGTCGGTGAGTACCCCTTTTGCTAAGCCGCTTGCGGCGAAAGTACCACTAAGTTGATCGTGGGCTCCTACTGTGATGACCGTAGCTGATGACAACCCCGTTTCTTTTGCGGCGCCTGCGGTGACCGTACCAAGCGGCGTTCCACTCTTCAGAATCGGAGGAAAAGTTGAAGGCTCGATGCCAACCTCTTCAAGGAGGCTCGTTTCCCAGCTTCTTTTACTTATGTTGTAAGCGAGTGTGCGGCAGGCCAAGCTAGGATCAGTCGCAGCCACTCCCGAAAGACGGAAAGCGACGTAGTCGGCCAGATGAAGCCAATACTTTGCCCGCGCAAAAGCTTTGGGACTATGGTTCCTTAGCCAAAGTATCTTACAAATACCGAACATCGGATCAGGGTTTAAGCCTGACACCTGAAACAATCGGTCGTAGCCAATCCGGTCACAGAGCCAGTCATATTCCGAGGTTGTGCGGAGATCGAACCATGCGATCGCTGGTGCGACCGGATTACCATCGCTGTCAATCGGTATGAGAGATTCTGCCACGCTGGCAACGGCGATACCTCTTACTGCCTCAGGTGAGTCTAGCTGAGAGATTACCGCGCGGACGGTGCGACATGCTGCTGCCCAAATTTGCTCCGGATCAAAATCAGTCCATCCCGGTTGCGGATGGGAAAGAATCGTCCGCTCGTCCGCTTGAGCTACAATGTTTGCGGACCCATCTATTGCTAAACATTTGATGTTGGTCGTTCCAACATCGAGGCCCAATAATAGATCGCTATACGCCATGGCTCGGGAGATGCTAGTTAGTTTTGACTACGGAAACGTTGTCCGAAAAATGTGATCTACTGAAGGTGCGTTTCAGCGTATTGCCACATAAAACTTCATATTGACATGTTATTGTCACGCGCTTTCAGCGCTGATCCTCGGTATTATTGCAATCCTAGGGCTGCGCCTGGGCTATCCTGAATCGCGGCTTCGCCGCTGCTGTTTAATTAATGCTTACAAGGACGCGCTCGGTTCGTGAGCGTGTCACTACCGTCGTGCGCGTCTGGATTCGCGGCCAAGCGCAGAATCAGGGTCGGCCGTGTGGACGAGATAGAAATTCTGATGATCCCGCGCCACTTTCGCGGCCATCTCGCTGTCGCCGGTTGCGATGGCATCAACGATCGCTTGGTGAGACGGACCAACCGACGCCAGATCGAGCCGCGCTTGCAGCAGCGTAACCAACGTGTGGGTCTCGATATGCAAGGACAGCCAAGTGTCGAAGAGTACCCGACTGCCAGCGGCTTCGACAATCAAACGGTGGAAGCGGATACTTCCCTCCACTACTTTCTTTAAATCCTTTTGCCTGGCGGCTACGGCCATCTCTTTGACAGCAGCCTTTAATGGCGCCAAAGCCGTTTTCAACTTAGGCGTAGCTAATCGGGTTGCACACTCTTCCAGTGCACCTCGAACCAAAAAGGTTTCCAGCAATTCCTGCTTTCCCAGGCTCCGGACTTTCGTCCCTTTATGAGGGACATTTTCGACCAACCGCAGACTAGCGAGTTCGCGAAGCGCCTCGCGAACTGGCGCCTGACTCGTTCCCATCTCTCGTGCGATCTTGAGCTCAACCAATCGATCACCACTCCGATACGCTCCTTCAAGAATCCGTTTAATCAGGAGTGTTTTGATCTGATCCTTCAGGGTCGATCTTTTAACCATATGTGCTGGAATACAGCCTAGTTCCCGGCCTGCGACTAGAGACTATGGCAGTCACCTCGCAAAGCACAAGACGGGAGGGATCGGGTCCCGGCAATCCGGGGCGGGCGCCCTCCCTGGAAATGAACTTTCAACTCTCAAGCCGGACGATAGATTCTTTTCGCGGTGCCACCCAACACCGCTGCTTTCTCGTTGGCATTTAGCTCGCCCAGAATCGAGGCGGTGCCATGAAAGAGTGTCTGGTAATCCGTCCAAATCTTTTCAATTGGGAAGTTACTTCCAAACAGGCAACGATCTGCGCCGAAAATTTCAATCGTTTCTAGAACCACTGGTCGTATCGCAGCGCGATCGAATCGATGTAGAAAAGTGCCTAGACCGGAGATTTTCGTGCACACATTGGGGTTCTTGGCCAGAAGCCGCATACCGGCCCGCCAACGGTTCCAACCATCGGGAGAGCGATCTTCCAACATCCCCGCATGTTCGAGGACGATGGTCGTTTCTGGAAAATCGGCGGCGAGCCTCGCTCCATCTGCCATTTGCGAGGTAAAAACTTGGAGCTCAAAAACCAATCCGAGCTTATGCAGTAGCGCAAATCCACGCCTCCAATGGTTGTCATTCATCAGATCGGGCCGGCTGGCAAATCGATATTGCGGATTGGCGTGCCAATGCAACTGCTGCCGGACTCCGCGAAATAAAGGGCTTTCCAGATGAGCCGCCAACGTTGCTGCAACGTTGGGTCCAGTCAGGTCGGCAAAACCAACAATTGCATTGGGGCAACCGAACTTATTCGCGACGCTTTGTACCCAGCGCGTTTCGTCTGCTTCCTGATGGGGAATCCAGTTCACCTGGACATAGACGGTCTGGCCCACCCCACAGTCTCGGATATCCGCTAGATATTCCTCAATCGGGTAATCGCGCCGGATCGAGTGGTATGGGCCGAAGATCCTTGGGACTGGTTCGCCCACGAGCCAGGGCAAATTTTTCATCTGCCAGATGTGATGATGGGCATCAATGATCTCCATAGGGTGACTTCCTCCGCGGCCTAGTTATCGGTGAAAAGATTCGGAACAATGGCAGCAACATCAGACAGGTCCTGACAGCCGTAGACCTTGTCCACGAAAGGCAGAATTGCTCGGATTGCGGCAGCTCTGGGTTCAAATAGCGGATCAACGCACAGCGGATTGATCCAGATAAGCCGGTGCGCCAAACGGGAAAGACGGGCCACGTTTTTTGCCATCATCTCGCAGGAGCCTCTATCGAGCCCATCCGACAAAAGAATTACGACGGCTCCTCGAACCGATCGCGTCTGGCGCGGTGATCGGAAAAGCTCTTCCAGAGCGTCGCTCAATCGCGTTCCGCCGTCCCAATCTTGTACTGCTGCGGAGATCCGCTCTAGCGCAGCAGCCGCATCACCGGGTCTCAGTAATTTGGTTACAGCAGTTAGTTGAGTCCCAAAACATAATACCTCGGTTTTACCTTTTCGGTGCGAAGCGGCCCGCGCGAACTGAACGAAAGCGCGCGAGTGCGCAGCCATTGATTTTGAGACATCGACGAGAAGCATGATTGGCCGGACTCTGGTCAGACGCCGCGAACGGATCAGCCGAAAAAATTCTCCGCCGGTACGGTATGATGTCCGAAGAATCCGCCGAAGATGAAGCGGCCCGCTTCTACCTCCTGCTCGGAATCGGCGGCTGCGGCGGACCGGCGGACACGAATTGAGAGAACTGGTTATAAGTTGCATAGTCGATAATTCGTCCGCATCGGGCGGGTGGATCCGCTTCAATCCCAGACGCTCACCCCAAGCGGCGGCTCGCCCGGAAGTACGGCTTGTCGGAACTTCGATGGTGGTGGTCCGCAGTTTGGAAATACTCGGACATGATTCCTCTTGATGAAGGGCCAGCGCTGCCGGAAAGGTGGCGTCTCCCATGTTTTGGAACCAATGTTGAAAGACACGGTCGTAAACCGGAATCTGCTCAGGTGAAGCAGTCAAGCAAACCCGGCCGACCCAATAGATGTCCCGCAGACTCTTCACTTCGGCTTTCGCCAACGCCTTCATAAAGAGTTCGATCTCGGCCGATCCGATCTGCAACCCCTCGGCTCGCAGAGCCCGTCCAAAACCCAGAAAGAATCCAATATGGTCGCCGGAAGCCATTTTGATTCAGAGCCAGATCGGGCATTAGCCGCCGCCAAGCACTTTCTGCTCCAGGACATGCACGAGATCGTCGCGCTCTTTGAGTACCAGGCCAAGCGTCTGGTGAATCGCGCTGTCCTCCAGATCGCGCATCTGCAGTCGCTGTAACCCATTCGCCCAATCAATCGATTCCGCGATTCCCGGCTTTTTGAGTAGAGCCAACTCACGCATCCGGGCCACTGCCGCCACCACCTTTTCCGCCAGTAGGGCCTCTACCTCTGGCGCGCGCAACAGAATAATCTCCTTTTCCCGAGACTGTGTTGGATAGTCGATCCAATGATAGAAGCAGCGTCGTTTCAATGCGTCGTGCATCTCTCGGGTACGATTTGAGGTGAGGATCACTACCGGTGGAGTCTCGGCCGAGACAGTTCCCAATTCGGGAATTGTGATCTGAAATTCGGCTAAGAACTCGAGCAGGAACGCCTCGAACTCATCGTCCGCGCGATCGATTTCATCAATGAGCAGCACAGCCGACGAACCGGCTTGCAATGCCGCCAGCAGTGGACGTTCGAGCAGAAAGCGACGCGAGAATAATTGTTCTGAGATGGAAAACGGTCCGCTGGCACTAACCTCTTCAGCGCGGATTGCCACCATTTGGCGAGCAAAATCCCACTCGTACAAAGCCTGCGAAACATCGATTCCCTCATAACACTGCAGTCGAATCAACCGCTTTCCAAATGCGCCGGCGAGCGCCTTGGCAACTTCCGTCTTGCCCACTCCGGGTGACCCCTCTAACAAAAGCGGTCTTCCCATCTGCAACGCCAAAAATAGAGCTGTGGCCAGTCCTTGATCGGCCAGATACTTCTGACTTGCCAGCAGCTCACCAAGGTCTGGAATCGAACGCGGTAGAGACATCGAATGGAAGATAGAAGTTGCGGCCGAAGCGCTGACCAAAGGCCGAACGATGTAATTCAAAAATCACTCACCTGGATGGCGACCGATGGAGATTGCTGGTAGCACTTCAATACCCCGAAGAACACGCTCCGGCGTGATCGGTAAGTGATTGATACGCACTCCGGTGGCGTTAAAGATCGCATTAGCTATGGCTCCGATGGGAGGATTCGCTGTCATTTCGCCCAAGCCTTTGGCCCCAAACGGACCTGTGCTTGAGGGCCTTTGGAGAATGGCGCCATCGATCTCGGTGAGTTCGCCGAACGCAGGCATAAGATATTCATTGAAGTCTCTGGGGGCATATTCCTGGCTGGGATAATACGGTGCGGTGGTCTCAAAGAGCGTATGCGAGATTCCCATCCAGGCACCTCCCATGATCTGTTGTCGCGCCAGGTTGGGATTGATGGCGCGTCCGATTTCGTAGGCACTGATCAGCCGGACGACGCGTACTTCGCCGGTCTCGGTGTCAACCTCTACATCGGCTACGGTGCAGGCATGGGCCTGGCCCGAATCCGGGTCCATCTCTCCGGTTTCCGGGACGACTTCGCTCTTCGGTTTCATGTAGATGCCGCGACCGGAAATGGTTTTTCCCTGTTTGAAATGGGCCGCCAACGCAACATCCATCACGGAAATAGATCGAGACGGCGCTCCAACCACGTGAATGTTTCCGCGTCCGTCGGTTTCAAGATCGGTCGCGTTAACTTCTAGTTCCTCCGCTGCCACCTCGAGCATGGTTTGTCGCGCCTCCTTCGCGGCCATAATAATAGCATTACCGGCTCGATGGGTGAGCCGGCTAGCAAATGTGCCCATGCAATGAGGTCCGGTGTCAGTATCCCCTAAATCGACTCGAACCGATTCGACCGGCACTCCCAGTGTCTCAGCGCCAATCTGCGCGCCAACGGTTTTGATACCTTGTCCGAGATCGACGCTGGACAGGGTAATCACGAAATCGCCAAGCGTTGTGCAATGAATGAGAGCCTGAGTCGGATCCCCTCCCAGGTTCATACCGGTCGGATAGTTGACTGAAGCAAATCCGCGGCCTTTGACTA
This sequence comes from Verrucomicrobiota bacterium, assembly GCA_041167675.1. Classification (GTDB taxonomy): domain Bacteria; phylum Verrucomicrobiota; class Verrucomicrobiia; order Chthoniobacterales; family JAFAMB01; genus DASTDH01. The sequence continues at coordinate 6,143 of JBEEIB010000007.1, read as the reverse complement.
TTGCCATAAGAAATAAATGTAAGGGTTTAGCGACTCCCTGAACTCATTGCCGCCAAGTCTGGATCTAATTTTTGCTCCACCAGTTCCGCCGCCTTTTGAATCACCTCCACCAGCGCTGCTCCTTCAACGCGTTTTCGATGCGCTTTCAAGTCACCGTCGCGATAGGCGTTGATCAACCGCAAACGGAGAGGATCGATTCGGAGCTCATTTGCGATGACATCCATCTGCGATTCGATTGCGAAATCTCCCAGGGTGACACCAAATCCGCGCATGGCGCTGGAGGGCTGCCGGTTGGTGTACACACAGTGTGCGTCCACCCAGACATTGGGGATCGTGTACGGGCCAGGCATATGAGCTGCCGCCTTGGTCGTCCCGTAGGGACTGTGCCGAGAATAGGCTCCAGCGTCGACATACAGCGTGATTTGTCGGGCAACGATTCGACCATCACGCATCACACCGTCCCTGATATAAAAGCGTTCGGCTGCCCGCGTAGATGAGATCCGCATTTCTTCCTCTCGCGTATAGACGAACTTCACCGGTCGATTAGTCAGCATCGCCCCTAGTGTGGCGATCGGCTCCACAATCACGTCCACTTTTCCGCCAAATCCTCCACCCACGGTACCACCGATAAAATGCAGACGGCCGGCTGGGATTCCGAGAATGAGTGCCGTGTTGTCGAGCGAGAAATAGAGCGCCTGCGTGTTGGTGTAGACCGTGAACCGGCCATCTCCAGCTGGCTTGGCAATACACCCGGTTGTTTCCATCGGAGCATGCTCGATCGGAGACGTATCCCAACGGCGTTCAATGATCAGGTCAGCGCTCGCAAAACCTTGACTAACCTCACCGAACCGCACTCGACGGCAGTGATGTCCCTCGTACCGAAAGTAGTTGAATCCCTGCCGAGTAACAATCGGCGCTCCAGGCTTGAGCGCCTCTTCCACATCGAACACCGCGTCAAGCGGTTCGAACTCCACCTTCACCCTGGAGGCAGCGATCGCGGCCGCCTGCGGGCTCTCTGCCAAAACCGCAGCGATTGGTTCACCCCAATAGACTACCCGATCATCCGCTAAAACTGGCTCATCGTTCGGCTCAACGCCGATCAATCTTAGAATCGTATAATAGTTGTATGGAACGTCTCGGTGCGTGATGACACGGACAAATCCGGGAGTCTTTTCGGCTTCAGAAAAATCGATTCCCCTAATCCGCGCATAATGGTGCGGACTTCTCACCATTTTCAAATGTAACATGCCGGGAAAAGTGTTGTCTTCGAAATAGACGGTCTGGCCGGTCACATGTGAAATGGCATCCCGTCTGGGAGTTGATGCGCCAACTTCGCGCAAGCTTTTTTGATCAACGTCACCGTTGAAACGAACGTCTTGGATCGGTAAAAGTTTTTCCAGGCGGTTGTTCATCGGTTTCGCATCTTAAAATAAGTTCCAAGGGATCACACCGCTGGTTCGGCCAGATCGGGCGAGTGCGCGTTTCTTGCCGCAACCAAGACGGCATCCACGATTGGCAGATAGCCTGTGCATCGGCACACATTTCCGCTGAGGGCGACCAGGACCTCTTCTCGGGACGGTGAGGGATTGCTCTCCAGTAATGCTTTCGTCGCCATTATCATTCCCGCGGTGCAAAAGCCGCATTGAGTCGCGTAACACTCCACAAATGCTTCTTGGATTGGATGAAGCTGCTCTCCCTGGGCCAGACCCTCGATGGTTTCAATGGACTTCTGGTTCGCTCGGGTCATCGGCAACATACAGGCCGGAACCAATTGACCATCCACTTGAACGGAACAGGCGCCGCATCCTCCTTGTTGGCAACCGTGCTTCAAACCGCGGAGACCACATTTTTCCCGCAGCACCTCTCCCAGCGACATCAACGGAGGCGCGAGCACTTCATAGCGGGCGCCATTTACTAAAAACGAAAAATGTTGCAGGGAACCTTGGGACACGATGGCGACGACGGCATTATTCATTGCGGGGTGAGTGAGTTAAGAGCTCGACGGACTTGCACCGGAATCATTCGTCCGCGGTACCAGGCGGAGGCGTAAGCATCAGTCCGCGGCCGGCAGTCTTGCAGCGCAGCCTGAGCAGCAGATTCGATTACCTCGTCGCTGAGATTCGATCCGGTCAAGACACGTTCCGCGGAGGGTGCGCGGATCGGGCGATGATCCACTCCACCGAGCGCAAGTCGCGCGTCGGCCACGATACCGCCATTGAGTCGTAATGACAGGGCGACCGTTACCACGGCTCCGGCGTTTAATTGTTTGCGGGCCATCTTGCGGAACACAACTTTTCGCCTGGAGTCAGCACTGAACCGAACACCAGTAACCAAAACTCCGTTGGTTGATGACGCCTCGGCATTGTCACGCATGAGATAAAAGTCATTGAGCGAAATCCGGCGAGTCCCTTCCGAACTGGCTAACTCCACTTCGGCATCTAACGCCAGGAGGAGCGTCGCCAAGTCGCCATAGGGCGGTTTCGCAAAAAGGTTTCCCCCTACGGTAGCGAGATTCCTAATTGCTGGTCCAGCGATTGATGCGACTGCCGCTTGGATATAGTCTTGTGGTAGCGCTTGCGCCAGTTGGGCGAGACGAACCATTGCCCCGCAGGAAACCTGACCATTTTCGAAAACCACCTGGTCCAACGCAAGATGATCGAGATCGATGACTAGATCGTGAACATCAGTTCCCAGCGTGATAAACGGTTGAACCAGGGTACCACCACCAAAGATCAAAGCTTGCCGGTGGGGCAATGAGAGCGCCTCGACTGCTTGATCGACCGTCTCCGGAATCACCAGATCGGGAAAACTCATGGAGGTATATTTTCTCTGTGCGCGAAACAAGTTCGCGCGGGGAAACCGTTCTTGGGTCTTTAGGTGGTCTGACTAACGGGGGGACGACCGAATTATCGTGGCCAAAGGGTCGATTATCGATTATCGATAGTCAACATCTTTTGTCGGGATTTTTGCCTACTATGGACCAATTTATTCTGACGCGTTACCGCCCTCCATCATGAGCGATCTTTCTCAATTGCTGGCTTTTCGTGACCGACAACTGGCGGCTAATGTTCCCCTCCTCTTGGTGACCATCGTGCGTACAGCAGGCTCGACCTATCGTAAACCCGGCGCCCGCTTGCTCTTGACGTCTGACGGCCAACACGAAGGTACAATCAGCGGCGGTTGTCTTGAGGCAGACCTCTTAGGGACCGCCTGGAATCGCTTGGAGAGCAACGGAAATCGACCGACGATGATGCGATACGACACCACCGAAGAAGGCGAGATCCTGTGGGGAACCGGGACCGGTTGCGGGGGACAAGTGGATCTCTTGCTAGAACTTTTGGGAACCGATGATCCGCTCGCTTTTTTAGCCGAGGGACAGAGCCGCGATGAGGAACTCGCGTTCGTGACGGTTTTAGAACGTTACGCTTCCGGTGTGACGAATCCCGTTCGAATTCCCTCGATCGGGGCGAGATTTTGTCTCCGGCGAGGCGGGTCGGCTTACCCGAAAGATTTGCCGGACGACCTTGTTGCCGAACTGCGGCGCTCAGCCGAGCATACGCTCACCGAAAAGCGGTCATTCATCGCGCGACGCAGGCTCCCTGATGGCGCGGAATTCGAGATCGGGTGCGAGTTTGTACCGGTTCCGCCGCACCTTTTTATTTTCGGCACCGGCCGCGATGCCTTGCCGGTAGCGCAACAGGCCAAAAGCCTGGGTTGGAAAGTGACCGTAGCAGGCAAACGAACCACGGTAGGAGCTGCCACGCAGCTGCAGCAATTGGCAGACGCGTTCTTGACCGCAGAAGAGGCGCTGACGCTTATCAAAGACGATTCTTTGATCTTGGTCATGAGTCATAACTTCCTCAGCGATCTTTCGGTGCTGGAAAGTATCGCTCGACGTTCGATCCGCTACATTGGGCTGCTGGGGCCAAAGACGCGTAGGGAAAAGCTCATCGCTGAACTGGAGCGGAACTCCACCGGCTGGGATCGCCAACAGATCGATTGCCTGCATGCTCCCGCCGGCCTCGATCTGGGGGCGGAAGGTCCAGCCGGTATCGCTCTATCAATCGTGGCGGAAATGCAAGCGGTGCTGGCGGGGCGACCTGCCAGATCGCTGCGTTTCCGCAACGCGCCGATCAACGCCACTAGCTCGTCAGTTTCCTCAGTTTCTTGAAACCAAATCCGTCGGGGTTTTCTCATTTCTCGATTAAGAAAGACAGTCGTTCGTCCGCCATACTTGGCGCCACGTCGATGATTTCATAATCGGCGAGATCGTTCTGTCCGAATGGATCGGCGGCCAAAGTTGCATCAAGCTGTCCGCGTTCGATGGCCGCAGCGAGAATGAACCCGCCTCCCCCCGAGCGCTGCCGACCCGATACCAGAAAAGTGCCGTCAGCATAGTTTTTGCGGAGCCACTCCCGGTGGGCGGCAACATGTTTGTCAACTTCACTCAATGGTCGTTTGTAACGAAGAATTATTGCGTACATTCTGTCTTCCCTTTCAAGAAGGTCGGATAACATGACAACCAGAGGTCGTCACGAAACTTCTCAGTCGCGAGGAACAAATTTGAGGTTCATCAGTCTCCAGATAGGACTTCGAAAATAAGCCACAAAAGCGCGCAAGATCACAAGAAATAAGGGAACAGATTATGCCTCTTCTCGGTTGTATCGCGGACGATTTTACCGGCGGCACGGACTTGGCCAATAATCTGGTTAAGAGCGGCTTTCGAACCGTGCAAACGCTCGGCATCCCGCGCGACGCCAAAACAGCAGTTGATTCCGACGCACTGGTGGTCGCCCTCAAAACACGTACCTGTCCGCGTGAACAGGCCGTGAAGGAATCGCTGGAGGCGCTCGGTTGGCTGCGAACCTTGGGATGCAAACAGTATTACTTCAAATATTGCTCGACTTTTGACTCCACGCCTCGAGGCAACATTGGGCCGGTTACCGAAGCGCTGTTGGAAGCAGTCGATTCAGATTTCACTATTGCTTGCCCGGCCTTTCCGGACAACGGTCGCACCGTCTATCGCGGTCACCTCTTTGTGCATAACGTACTTCTGAGCGAGAGCGGAATGCAGAATCATCCGCTGACGCCAATGACTGATCCCAACCTGGTCCGCTTCCTCTCTACCCAAACTTCGGCCAAAGTGGGTTTGATACGGTATGATCGCATCCATCAAGGTCCCGAAGCGGTTATCCAAGAAATACAGAATTTACGTCAAACCGGTGTTCGGATTGCGATCACCGATTGCCTCGGGAATGCCGATCTCTTTGTACTGGGCAGTTCCGCTAAAGATCTTACGTTGGTGACCGGCGGATCCGGTCTAGGTTTAGGACTGGCGGCGAATTTCGGACTCAGCGGGGCAGCTCCGGTTCCCGTTCCGGCCTTTCCCGGAAATCGAGCCATCCTCGCGGGAAGCTGCTCAAAAATGACGTTGCGTCAGGTCGAATACGCAAAAGCAGCATGTCCGCATCGCCAAATCGCATTGAAGAATCTGGCGGAAAATTCCGAGGCGGTGGTTCGCGACGTTCTGTCATGGGCCATGGAGATGGGTAACGAACGGAGACCGCCGCTGATTTATACCAGCGAGACGGTGGAAGGACTCACCAAAAACCAAAATGAACTTGGCTTGGAAAAAGCCAGTTCACTTTGCGAACATGCTTTGGCCGAAATCGCTGCGGGATTGGTGAAGAACGGAGTGACCCAATTGATCGTTGCCGGCGGCGAAACCTCGGGAGCGGTAGTGAAAAGATTAGGACTGGATTTACTCAAGATTGGACCAGAGATCGATCCGGGTGTCCCGTGGACTTTGGCCACTGGCGCGGGAAACCAGCTGGCTTTGGCTTTGAAATCCGGAAACTTCGGCAGCGAGGATTTTTTTACGAAAGCTTGGGAGCAGCTATCATGAACCAAGAAAACAAGATTCGAGAACGCATTGTTGAAATAGGTCTCAGTTTGTATCGCCGGGGACTCAGTCCGGGAAGCAGTGGCAATATCAGCGCTCGGGTTGAAGACGGTTGGATTCTGACCCCAACGAATTCGTGTCTCGGTGAGTTGGATCCATCAACATTGGCAAAACTGGATTGGAATGGAAAACATGTTTCCGGCGCAAAACCGAGCAAAGAATACTTTCTGCATCTGGCCAT
>JBEEIB010000006.1:0-3122 GCA_041167675.1 Verrucomicrobiota bacterium | reverse complement strand
TTCAGACCGGTCGTCCGGTCGTCATGGTCTGCGCTCATGTCTCGGGGGCCTCAGTCTCGGGTTCCTGAACTGCCATCAGTTTCACTAGGCATGAGCTGTGGTGCTCGAGAATCCTGGCTGGGTTCGCCAATTTTCTTGGCCCAATCCTCTAAAGCATCTGCGATGTTGTCGGTGCGGTGTGGATTTGAGAATTTTCCAAGAGCTCCAAGCCCGGCCTCTATCATGCTCAAATCATCGGGTGAGAACACCAATCCGGATGCGAGTTTGTTCCATTCGTCCGGAGAGAAGCGGAGGACAACAGGGTCAGGGTCCATTTGTTCGTGGAGTTGCGCCCATTCTGAACCGGGCGGCGTGGATGTCGATGCGAAACAATTGCGCAAGCTGATCGCCGCCAGCATAACTGCAATTGCGCGTCCGGCTTCCGCCGGTTTCATTTGATTGCTGGCGGTGGCGAGTATGTACATCGCGGCTAGCGTCTGCCAGACTGGATTGACGAGGGATTGCCCGCTTACCTAGATCAAGATCGGCAGAGTCGCTGAAGAATCAAAACAGCCTGCGGGATAATTATGTCAGAAACAGAGTACGTAGCAAACGCGCTCTTGAGGGTCAACCGGCCAGGCGGCGTTTTTATAAAGACGTATTTTTATCAAAAGGAATCGCTCGCAAACATCCAGCACACGATACAAATCCACCCCGGAGAGATCTTGCCTGATTGGGTACATCACGACGAAATCAAGGCTCTGCTCGACCGAGGGCTGATTGCGCCGCGTGCATCTTCGGTGTCCTAAAGAGAACATCGAAATCGAAGGACATCCCGTGGGCCGTCAAAAGTGGCCATTTGCTCTTTCCATCGCCGCCGGGCGGCAGGCGGGAGTTATTCTGCTCATCATTCGCTCAGCCCGATGCGTTTCCCGACGACTACAGCCGCTTCGACACGCTCGGTTCCACAACTTTGCCATCCGGCAAAACGACAACAAAGAACATCTGTCGCAGTGGTCCTTTGATCGTGTCTGAGAAGCACACGAGCCAGAATGGGACCGGCGTGGTGCGAAATTCCTGAGTCTCAAGTGCGCCGACCTGGACACCGTAAAAGCTGGTCATAGAATCGGCGGCGATCTCTGCCACTTTCTCTTTGGTCACGGTCTGCGGGACATCCTGCCCATCGGCTTCAAAGACGTACTCAAGAGTACCGCCGTTCTTGGCTGCACCTCGATATCGAAACAGCTCAACGGACATTGCTGGAACCGACAGCATGAGAGCGACAATGACTGTCGCGAGGTATCGCACGGCGATCATTGTTCCTCTAGGCAGGTTCCTAAAAGTTCCAAACCTCCCGCATGAGACCGCGAAGACCGATAGAGGAGTTCTCGCATCGATGAGCAAGGTCATCAATTTCCGCGACCGACCAAGTCCTAGTCTTATCTTTGCCCTGATAGATTAGCTGCTGCCTCTACGTGGGATTGCCGCGGTGGTGGTGATGGCGGCGACGGTGGGAGTGCGGAGTAGGCGTAGGAGTCGAGCTGGGAGTGGCGCTGACGGAGGGATTTGGAATAGGCGTGGGAGTAGGGGTCGGAGAGGGCGTCTGTATCGGAAAAGGCGTCGGTGTCGGGAAAGGCGTCGTTGTCGGGAAAGGCGTCGTTGTCGGAGGGGTGGTCGGAGTTAAAGCAAGCGTCGGGGTTGGAGCAGGTATTGGGGTAAGAATTGGAGTCGGCGTGGGCGTCGGTACCGGGTTAACTAATCGGCCACAACCGATTAATAGAAATCCCACCAGAAGAAGAGAAACCGCGATATTAAGATTTCGCCCCATTGCAAAACATCCCTGCAAAACGCGATTTAAGCTACAAAAGCTCTCAACTAAACTTAGGGATCACGACGCCTGCCATCGGCATTTCCAGACAGACACGCTACAGTCTGAGATGTACAACCCCTGAAACCTGCTGAGTCTCCCGTTCTTTAGAAAAGCAGCGCAAGGCGAAGCTGTCGCGGCTCCTTGGGTAGAGCCCGCATTACTTGCCTTGATACTTGGCCCGGTTGCGTTCAAACGTATTAGTCAAAAGAGCCGCACACTCATCGACATAAGACATTAACCGCGCAGGGTTGCCGTGAACATCATGAGGATTTTCTTCGATTGCGGCTGGGAACACGGAGAGCAGGGCGCGAGCGTAAAAATCTTCCTTTGTCATAAAGGCATGATTTCAGAGCCTCGCTCTAAAAGCCAGATAACCCCGTGCGCCTGAACGGGAACGCGAAGAGATCGGTGAACTTCCACACCTCTGAAGCCAAAGCGGTTCGCTCGATTTCTGCGACGGCTGAACATTCGCTCCGCCGAAGGAAAGCGACGGCCCAGCTTGCATTCGTTTCGTCACGGCTTTGCCGTGGAACGCTTGAAAGCATGGCAGGAAGCTGGAGCCAACGTGCAGGCACTGGTACCGCACTTGGCCGTCTATCTGGGCCACGTCTCACCACGGGAGACCTACTGGTATCTGAGTGCCTCACCGGAACTGTTGAATGCCGCAGCGCGTTCGTTTGAAACATTTACCCAATCAAAAGGTGCACGATGAATAAGCCCTCACGACCATTGTTGGTCGGTCGACTGTTGCAGTCCTTTTTCAGCGAGCATCTGTGCAGTCACAAAGATGCCAGCATCCAGACGATCGCGAGCTACCGGGACACTTTCCGCTTGCTGCTGAGCTATGTGCAGCAGACGGCGGGCATCGAGCCGTCTGCGTTACGAATCACCGACTTGGAGGTCACCGTCATTCTGGCCTTTCTCGCACACCTCGAAGAGCAACGACACAATTCAGTCCGTTCCCGGAATATCCGATTGGCAGCAATCCGTTCCTTCTTTCGGTTGGTAGCTCTCCGCGACCCCGACAGCGTGGGCTTGGCCACCCAAGTTTTGGCCATCCCGATAAAGCGGTGTGATAAGCCGCTGGTAGGTTATCTGACTCAGCCGGAGATGGAGGCCATCCTGGCTGTACCAGATCTCTCACTATGGATTGGGCAGCGTGATCACGCCCTGTTGCTCACGATGTATAACAGCGGAGGTCGGGTGTCGGAAATCACCGGCTTGAGCTGGCAGCAAGTGCGCTTCGGCACAACTACGTATCTGGATCTCAATG
>JBEEIB010000005.1:0-29410 GCA_041167675.1 Verrucomicrobiota bacterium | reverse complement strand
CCCAACATTTCCGCTTCAAAAAGGGCTATTTGCGCTTCCAAAAGGGCGGATTTGCCGATGGGTGGAATCCTTGGCGGCAACTTCTGAAGAGTCGGTAGAGCAATGAAATCAACCTTCTTGAAGACTTGACGGAGGGCCTGCTGCCACGCCGCTTGCCTAAGCAGAGCGTTTCGGTAGCTCGTCGCGTAATCGAATTCACCCAAGGCGATTATTGCCTTGGTCCTGGCGCTTACTCCTATGAGTTTGTCGAAGAATTTTCCATCGCTGATCCGAGCGCCGGTTGCCGCCACGGTGTCCCCATCTCTCTTAGCCTGGTCCCACTTCGCTTTGAAGGCTTGGCCCAGTGGGACCACTCGAAAGCCTGCTCGGGCAAGAGCGTCATCAATCGCTTTGTCGATCCTAGGGTCGGTGCCGCCCAGGTAGAGCCGCCCGATTCTGATGTTTTTTGCCAACGGTTTAGCAGCCATCGCTGCTCGGTATCGTGCCGCAAACCCGTCCTGCAAAAGATCCATCCCCTCGACAACGTGAGCCACGTCTTTGGCCATCGGACCGACTGTATCCAGATGCTTTGGCTCAACTGGAAACACGCCCTGCAAAGAAACAAGGCCAAACGTCGTCTTCAGACCGACGATGCCGCAACAAGCTGCGGGTACGCGGATGGAGCCGGCTGTATCCGTTCCAAAAGCAACGTCCGCCATTCCGCTTGCGACCGCCACTGCTGAACCGCTGGATGAACCTCCCGGGATAATCTTGCTCCTTTTGCTCAAGGGGCTCCTTGGAGTTCCGAAGAAATCGTTGATCCCGGAAGGGGCCACTGCAAATTCACTGAGATTCGTTTTCCCTACGATCTGCACGTTTCGCCGCCGTGCTATCGCCAGGCACTGCGCATCACGTGAAGCGGCTAGACTGGTCCTAGCAACATATTCGGAGCCGGCCGTGGTCACCACACCTTTCATGTCGATGAGATCTTTGACTGCCAGGCGCAACCGTTTGCTCTCCTTCGGAGGAGGCCAATAAACAATGAACGCGCGATCGCGAGACTCCTTCGCCGCTCGGCTCTCTAGGATCGCGCAGTCGCTGAAACAAATTATCAACAAAATCCCAGTCAGAATCGACTGAGCGACGAAACAGGGACTTTTTTTCATCTACTTATACGATCAACACAAAACGCCAAACGTTCCCCATGATGGGACACGTTGTAGCGCTCGGCAGAGAGCGAGTGCAAGCTTGCAAAATGCTCCTTTGATCTCGGCGGTCGTCCTCGCACAGGTAAATGCGAGGATCGGCGCTCTAGAATGACGCATTCTCAAGTACCGTTCGGTTGCCGGTCCACGATGGCAATTCAGCTAATTCCGGGTCAATGAACAGGTGATGCCAAAGCTGGGTCACCACCACCGCTGTCAAACCCAACTCCACGGAGAGCCGCGGAAGGGAACCAATCGGCATCCGACGAAAAGCTCGCCGCCAGTGATGCACCGCCGCAACGTCAAAATATCCGGTGCGACGCAGTGATTCTTCGCTCAAGAGCTGAGCGACAAATGCCGGTTCCGGTTCGATGTGAAAACTGTCCAGCGGAGCGCGGAAAATAACCTTGCGGCGCCGGTATACGGACGGCGGCACCCAACGTTCGGCTAGGAGGCGCAGCAGATGTTTGTCTCGAAATCCGCGGAGTTTCCAACGTGGATGCAGTCCAGCCAAAAATTCGAAAACGTCCTCATCGAGGAACGGATATCGCACTTCCACCGAGGATTGCATCGACACACGATCGCCTTTGGCCTGAAGCAGATGTCCAGCCAGAGTAACACGCGCTGCGACCCAGATGCCCCGGTTCAGCGGGTGCCAACGTCTGGCACGATCCAGTGGAATTTGCAGATCAGCCCAGGGATTGGTTTTCTCTAGCACTTCCCGCATTGGTGCAGCGTAAAAGCGAAGCTTTGAGATTCCGAGTAGCCCGTATGCATCAATCCAGGCGTTGGGGCCGCCGATGGATTCTTCCACGCCACGTCGAAACTCCACCGGATATTGCGGCACGTGGTGCAGCCGAAGATAGGCGCGGCGCATCCGGTCGCTCAGCGGCAGTCCGGGCAGGAGGTCCAGGAAACCGAACGCTTTGGCCGCTTTGTACCAAGGGTAACCGACCAGCCACTCGTCTGCCCCTTCACCAGTCAGGACCACTTTCTGACCGCAGGCATGAACGCGCTGCGCTAACAACAGCAAAGCCGCACAGGAAGTATCGATCACCGGCGCCTCTGCGGCTTGGATCAGCCGGGGATAGGTATTAAGCGTGTCGCTGGCGCGAAACTCCTGGACGATGGGCGGCTTCGTTCCGATGTGCCGAGCTACCAGTTTGGCCGCACTGAGCTCATCGAGTTCAGGAGCGTCAACGCGGATCGTGTAGGTGTTAATCGCCGGACCCTTTAGATGACAGGCGAGTGCGGCGATCATGCTTGAGTCGACGCCACCCGACAAATAGGCGCCTACTGGCACATCCGCCCGCAGTCGCTCCTCCACAGCCTGCAGCATTATCTGCTCGAAGCGATCCACTACAGCGCGCGAGTCTCCTCCACGGTCCTCGTCGCCGCGATCCGGAAAATCCATCTCCCAATACGCGTGTTCGCTAATGGTGGGTGCGGCGCCGCGATTGGGGTTACCTGGAACTACCCGCAGGTAATGCGCAGGAGGCAGAAGGTGAACGCCTTCGAAACAGGTGGTCGGTCCCGGCAGGGCGGCAAATGTAAAAATATGGTCGATACCGCGCAGGTCGGGTCGCGCCGGCACCAATCCGGAAGCTAGAAGAGCCTTAATTTCTGAGGCAAACAGGAGCCAGTCTCCCTGGCGCGTCCAATAAAGCGGACAAATACCAAAACGGTCGCGTCCGAGCACGAGGCGATGCCGGCGTTCATCCCACAACGCTAAGGCGAACTGGCCGCGCAGGCGTTCGAACACGCCCTCCTGAGTCTCTTCCCAAAGGTGTGGGACGATTTCGGTGTCGCAGTGGGTCACCAGGCGATGCCCGCGGGCTTCCAGCTCCGCGCGTCGCTCAAGATAGTCGAAAAACTCACCGTTAAACACGACAGATACACTCCGGTCTTCGTTGGCGACCGGTTGTTGGCCGTCCGCCAAGCCGACAATACTGAGCCGCCGCGATCCCAGGACCATGCCAGGCTGCTGAAAGTAACCCTCCTCATCAGGGCCGCGATGAACTATCGCCTGCGTCATCCTTTGGATAATGCCGTCCGGTACGATTCGGGATCCGGCTAGATCCACGATACCTGCGATGCCGCACATAATAATCAGCCTTAGTACAGAGCACGCCCAGCAAACAACCGTTTTTTAACCGTTTTTGCTTTAATCGAATAAGGATTTGGGAAAAAAGGACTAAGGAAAGAAGGAAACCTATGGCCATCGATTTCACTCCGAGGATTGACTTATCGTGCTTACGTGGTGCCGCTCTTCGTCCACCCAATGTTTCACAACCTTTGTAGATCTCAGCAACAGCATTGGCTTGTCAGGATCGGGATTTTCCCTTAAGGCTGCCGTCACATCAGGCAAGTGACTTCTATGCATAAGGATCGTATCGCGGTCATCGGAATCGGCTGCCGCTTCCCCGGCGGAGTAAATGACACAGAATCATTCTGGAAACTTCTCGTGGAGGGACGCGAGGCCGTCGGTGAAGTGCCGCCCGACCGCTGGAATGTCGACCGATTCTTTGATGCGGAGTTGGGGCTACCTGGTAAGTCGATCGCTCGGCGCGGAGGGTTTTTGGAGGGAATCGACCAGTTCGACCCGCAGTTTTTCGGAATCTCGCCGCGGGAGGCGCCCTACGTGGATCCGCAGCACCGATTGCTCCTGGAGACAGCTTGGGAGGCGATCGAGGATGCGGGCCTTGTGCTCGATCTTGAGCGGGGGAGTGACCTTGGTGTCTTCGTTGGAATCTCTCACAATGATTACCAGGCGATCCAAGGTACCCCGTGGGAGCATTCTGGCATCGGTCCGCACTCGCCAACCGGCTGCGCACACAGTATTGCCGCCAATCGCATCTCCTACTGCTTTAATCTACGCGGGCCGAGCATCGCGATGGATACTGCTTGTTCCTCCGCACTGACGGCCGTGCATGCGGCATGCGAACACATCCGGGCCGGTCGCGGCGATGTGGCGCTGGCTGGAGGCGTCACCGTGATGATTACGCCCGGCGGATTTATCGGGTTTTCTCGAGCCTCGATGCTGTCTCCAGAGGGTCGCTGCAAAGCATTCGACGCATCGGCCGATGGTTTTGTCCGTGGAGAAGGTGCAGGCATGGTGCTCCTGAAGCGGCTTTCTCAAGCTCTTGCGGACGGCGATCCGATTCATGGGGTGATCATTGGGACGGCCCTTAATCAAGACGGCCACACCAACGGGATCTCGCTTCCCAGCGCTGAGGCACAAGCGCGGCTTGTACGCGAGGCATGCATCGACGCTGGCGTTGCTCCCTCTCAGATCGGATTTGTCGAGGCCCACGGGACTGGCACGGCGGTGGGTGATCCCATCGAGGCCCACGCCCTCACGGCCGCACTCTGCGAAGGCCGGTCGCCGGAAGCCCCGCTCCTCATTGGATCAGTGAAGACGAATCTTGGCCACCTGGAGACCGCAGCGGGCGTCGCCGGCTTAGTCAAGGCGCTGCTGGTGCTCAAGCACGGGCGCATTCCGCCCAGTTTACACTTTCAAACACCGAATCCAAACATCGACTTCACTGCTCTGAAGCTCCGTGTGCCCACCACGCTGGAGCCCTTTCCGGAGACTGACGGCGGAAAGCGCATAGCGGGCGTTAACTCGTTTGGATTTGGTGGTGCGAATGCCCATATCCTGCTCGAGGAGCCACCGGCGCGCCCTCATCTGGAGCATTTAAGTACTCATGCAGAGCGCGCTTGGCCATTGGTTCTTTCCGCCCGATCGGAAAAAGCTCTGCGCTCTTCGGCTTCGCGATTGAGGGACTGGTCAGATGTGCGGTCGAAAGCGAATGGCAACTCGCCCATGCTCCCGGATCTGGCTTACACCCTGGGAGCCAAACGCAATCACCACCCGTATCGGCTCACTCTCGTCGCGCATTCGATGGGAGAAGTCGTCGAGGAGCTCAACGGCTACCTAGGGGACCAAAAGGGCTCGAAGGTGCGCATGGCGTTCGCGCCGCGACCTGAGCAGACTCCACAAATCGCTTTTGTCATGAGCGGGCAGGGTCCGCAGTGGTGGGGTATGGGCGGCGAGCTGATGCGTCACGAGCCAGTGTTCCGACAAAGCATCGAGCGATGCGACGCCGCGATGCGGCCCTGGGCGCGCTTCTCGCTGCTGGAAGAGCTTGGCCGCTCGGAAGACGCCTCCCAAATGCATCGAACTGAAATCGCGCAGCCCGCCATTTTTGCGATGCAGGTGGCGCTGACGGAATTGTGGAAATCCTGGGGCGTTCGACCGGCCGCAATCGTTGGTCACAGCGTCGGAGAAGTGGCGGCGGCGTATGTTGCGGGAGTGTTCAGTTTGGAGGAAGCAGCACGGGTGATCGTGTTGCGCGCCCGATTCATGGACGATTGTGCGCGTGGTGAAGGGACAATGCTCGCCGTCGGTTTAGACGAGGACGGAGCGAAGGCGCTGATCGCCCGGCATGACCGCACAGTCACGATCGCGGCCTTCAACGGACCTCGCTCGCTGACGCTGGCCGGATCTCGACTTTCCCTGGAAGCGATGGCCGCCGAACTGGAACTCCAAGGGGTTTTCGCAAGGCTCGTGCGGGTAGACCATCCATTTCATCACCCCTTGATGAGGCCTGCTTCTGAGGCCTTAGAAAAAGCGTTGATCGATATCAAGCCGCAGACGGAAAACGTGCCGTTCTTCAGCACCGTGACCGGCCGGCGGTGCGCTGGACCAGAGTGCGACGCCGCTCATTGGGGGCGTGGGGTGCGCCAGTCGGTGCAGTTCGCATCTGCCGTCAACGCGTTGTCAGAGTTCGGCGTCGACGTGTGGTTGGAAATCGGCGCGCATCCGGCGCTCAGTCATTCGATTCAGGAATGCCTCGCTGGACGGGACGGCAAAACGTCGGTGATGTGTTCCGCACGCCGGGAACGCGAGCACGAATCCTTGCTCGAGACTGCAATGGAGCTGCACCGCTCCCGCGTCACGTTGGATTTTGCGGAGATGACACCATCGCGGCGGCTGCTCTCATTGCCGACCTACGCTTGGGACAAGAGCCGTTGGTGGCATGAGTCCAGCGATTGGCGCGAGGGCCGTCTGGGTTCGGGGGGCCGCGGATTGCTCGACGTTCGATTGCCCTGGGCCACGCCAACCTGGATCGCACGGCTCGATGGGCGGCACATGGCCTTTCTGAAGGATCACAAGGTCGAGAATTTGGTCGTGTTTCCCGCCGCAGCCTTTGTCGACATGGCGCTGGAAGCGGGTGTGCAGCTCTTCGAGGGTCGACCTTTCGTTGTCGAGGATTTGGAGATTCGCAAGCCACTCATTCTTCCGGATTCCGTTTCAGGGCTTCATGTAGAGTTTTCTTATAATCCGACTGAGCGCACGTTCTTGATCCAGAGCAGGTTCGACCAAGGCGCTGCCTGGTCACTGCATGTTGTGGGCTCGATGCGTGGCGAGCGCACCGATTCGGGCTTTGCGTCATTAGCTTGGGATCGCAAGGGGGCGGATGGCATAGAGCCGGTAGAGGTGGAAGACTTCTACCGCCACATGAGTGAGATGGGACTCCGCTACGGCGATGAGTTCCGGCCCATCCGCGAGCTGTTAGCTGGCGGCGGCAAGTCGGCAGGCATGGTTTCGCTCTCCGACGTGATTGCTCATCGGGCCGGTGAGTATCCACTGCATCCCGTCCTGTTCGATGGAGCGATGCAAATCCTCTCCGCGGGAGCTGCAACAATTGAGGGTCGCAAGGCTCAACTAAAATTACCGGTGCGCTTCGCCAAGATCCTGTTTCTACGCTCGCCGGGAGCCTCCAGCCTCGTTCGCGCTGCTGTGCAGCAGTGCAATAGCGAGTATGTCGAAGGCAGACTCGAATTGTATGATGAGGCAGGAAAGCCTTGTGTGCTCGTGGATGGCTTCCGCGCGATCAGCATCTCGGGGGCACGCCGATCCGGAGCATCGGGCGGAAACCATAATGTTCTCTATCATCTCGCGTGGGGACGAATGCCGGCAGCGTCTCATCCGGCACCGCAATCGCCGGTATCATTGGGTCGCCTGGTACGCGCGGCGCAGGGTGCAATGGACCAGGTGATCGCCACGCGGGGTCGGACCGAGCTTGAGAATGCCATGGCGGCCGGAGATGAGCTCGCGGCGGCGCAACTGGCTGGTGGACTGCAGAAAATGGCAGCACTAGCGGAACCGAGCGGAACCATTAGGGCCGATTCCCTGCGGGTGGCAGAACCGATGCGACCGGTATTCGAGCGGCTAATCGCCAGCCTCGTGAAACGCGGCTGGCTTGTAAAGGATGGTGACGGATATCGGCCAACACCTTCCTTTACCAGCGCGGCGCACTCCGCTCAGAAAATGCTGCGGTCATTCATCTCCACTCATTCTGGACATCTGTCCGAGGGCCTCCTCTGTGCTGCGATCTGCGCCGAACTCGGGCCCATCCTGCGCGGTGAAAAGGATGCGGTACAAGTGCTGTTCGGCGGGACCTCGGCAGAGTTATTGGACCAGTTCTATGGTGAGGGTCTCTACACAAGCCACTGGCTGGCGGCGATCGCCGCCGCAGTTCAGGAAGCTGCCGACCATCTGCCGGAGGGTCGCGGATTGCGAATCCTGGAGGTTGGGGCCGGCACAGGAGGGCTAGCCTCGCACGTGCTGCCGCTGCTCGAACGCGATTTGCATTCCTACACCTTTAGCGACGTCTCTGCGGCGTTTTTCAGTGGCGCCACGCAGAAACTTGCCGGTTTTCCCGAAGTCGAATACAAAAGTCTTGATCTCGAAAAATCGGGCATCGAGCAAGGCTACCAAGCGGGCGCGTTCGATTTCATCATCGGCACCAATGTGCTGCATGCAGTGAGCGATTTGCGCTCAACGCTGAGACATATCCACGAACTGCTCGCTCCGGGCGGGAACCTGGTATTCATGGACGTCGCGAGCCCACAATTGTGGACGGAAGTAGTGTTCGGTCTCACGACCGGCTGGTGGCGGTTCACCGACCGAGATTTGCGTCCGCACCAGCCATTGTTGGAGCGCGCCCAATGGGAGGTCGTCTTACGGGAGACGGGCTTCAGCGAGACCGCTTCATTGCCGGGGCTGCTCGGCCCGGAAGGTGAAGGCCAAATTGGTCTCCTCGCGCGGAAGTCCTGGCACGACTCGGCCTCCGCTGCATCTTCTTCCGCGGAAACACCCTTGGAGATCCTAACGGAGAAGTCGTGGCTTATTTTCGCGGACGCCGCCGGTCTCGGCGACGGACTAGCTTCGCGACTACACTCCGCCGGCGCGCGTTGCCGTGTCGCCCGCCGCGGTGACCAATTTGCACTGGAGGGGTCGGACATATTCACCTTGCGGGCAGAGGTACTCGACGACTGGAAACAGCTCCTTCACGAATGCGCGAACGACGCTCCACCAGAACGTTTTGTTTACCTTTGGAGCTTGGACGAGCCGCGAACAGATGCGACAGGAGATGCTGCGCTGATGGGTACAGATGCGTTGCTCCATCTGATCCAAGCGACGACGGAAAGT
This sequence comes from Verrucomicrobiota bacterium, assembly GCA_041167675.1. GTDB lineage: Bacteria > Verrucomicrobiota > Verrucomicrobiia > Chthoniobacterales > JAFAMB01 > DASTDH01. The sequence continues at coordinate 20,725 of JBEEIB010000005.1, read as the reverse complement.
AATAAGCAACCGACAAAACGGCGCATCGATTTGGTAACGCGTGGAGCACAGCCGGCAGGACGGGCGATGAACGCTACCAGTGTGGCGCAATCACCCGTTATCGGGTTGATGCGGGTTATCCGGAACGAGTATCCAAATTTCTCAGGCCGCGGGATCGACTTACCACCTGAAGCTTCGGCATCTGACCAGTCTTTGCTTTGGAGTGAGCTTCTGAGTGAGGACGCTGAACGGGAGATTGCGCTCCGCGGCGAAGCCCGATATGTTCAGCGTCTCGTTCGTGGTCGATCTTCGCGCGAGGAATCGCTCGATCCCACAATGCCACTGCGACTCGTTTCCCGCGAGCGCGGGCATCTCGACACTCTACGCTTCGTGCCTTTTGCTCGGCCGGCCTGCGGTGCGGGTGAAGTGCTGATCGAAGTCAAAGCGGCGGGGATGAATTTTCGCGACGTGCTCAAGGCTCTCGCACTCTATCCGGGCGAGGCGCCGGATGCTCGGATCTTCGGCGACGAAGTGGCTGGCGTCGTGAAAGCGGTCGGCTCCGGAGTGAAACATGTCACACCAGGAGACAGGGTATTTGGTCTCGCCGTCTTCGGGCTCGCTTCGCTTACCCTGGCGAGAGGCGGTGACGTACGCCGTATTCCTGGCGGGCTATCGTTTGAGCAAGCGGCTACGTTACCCGTGGTTTTCATGACCACCTGGCATGCGCTGGGGAATGTCGCGCGGATCCGGAAGGGTGAGCGTATCCTCGTGCACGCTGGCGCAGGTGGCGTCGGCATGGCCGCAATCCAAATCGCCCACTATCTGGGGGCAGAGGTCATCGCCACCGCCGGCAACCCGGCCAAACGCGCGCTGCTGGAGACGCTGGGGGTAAAGCACGTGATCGACTCGCGCCGCGGTGATTTTGCGGAGGCTGTGATGGAATTAACCAACCGGCGCGGCGTGGACGTAGTCCTGAATGCACTCGCCGCTGAGGCAATTCCAATGGGACTTTCATGTCTCGCAGAATTCGGCCGCTTCATCGAAATCGGCAAGCGCGACATCTATCAGAACGCCAGGATCCCGCTCTGGCCGCTTCGCCGCAATGCGTCCTTTCACGTCATCGCCATGGATGCGGTCTTCTCGGGAGATGAGGCGCTGACCGGACAAATGTTGGAGGAAATCTCCGGACTCGTCGAAGAGGGCGCGCTCTGTTCACTTCCGTTCCGTTCGTTTCCCGCCTGCCGTGTTGATGCAGCATTTCGGCTGATGGCGCAGGGCAAACACATCGGTAAGGTCGTCGTGGCATTTCCCGAAGCGTTCCTACCCCGGCGCGGAGAACCGCTTGCACCGGCTTTCGCTATCAATCCCGAGGGATGCTATTTGATCACCGGAGCGTTTGGTGGCTTCGGAAAAGTGCTGGCGCAATGGCTGGTCGACAGTGGTGCCCGCCACCTCATACTCAGCAGCCGGAGCGGCGCAGCTACGCCCGATGCAGAGGCATTCGTACAAAGCCTTCGTAAGGCCGGCGCCGATGTAGAAGTGGTGCGGGCGGATATCGGCTCATCGCAGGACGTAGCACGGCTCATCGAGAGGATTCGTTCGGGTGATCGACCGCTACGAGGCTTGTTCCATCTGGCTATGGTGATCGATGATGCGCCACTTGTTTCGCTCACCCGCGAACGGGTGCGGAGCGTAATGGAGCCCAAGGCGTATGGGGCGTGGTTGCTGCACGAAGCCACTCGAGATCTCGAACTCGACTGCTTTGTGATGTTCTCATCCGTCTCAAGCATCTTTGGGAATCCGGCACAGGGCAGTTACGGCGCCGCCAATGCTTTCCTTGACTCGCTAGCCCATCACCGTCGCGCGTTGGGCCTCCCAGCGTTGACGGTCAATTGGGGTGTTCTCGGCGGTGAGGGGTACGTGGCTCGCAATGAACGCGTCGCCGAATTCCTCGCGCGACAGGGCACAGAGGAACTCTCACCAAGAGAAGTGATGGGACTGCTGGAATCGTCTCTGACTGCCGGCGTGACGCAGGTGATGGCGATCCGCGTCGATTGGACGAAATGGCGACAGTTTTTCCGCGGCATGCAAGAGAATCCTTTACTGGAGCGCATTTTTGTATCCGTTGAAAGTCAGGAGACAAGCGGTGCAACCAGCGACTGGCGCCTCAAGATCGAATCGGCCGCGCCGGAAGAGCTGGAGGGGATTATCGGGCAAGCAGTGCGAGAGGTCGTCGGTTCCGTGCTGCGCTTGAAGCCGGACACTCTGCGCGACGACCAACCGCTAACGGAATTAGGACTAGATTCGTTAATGGGGGTTGAGATCGAAAACTCGATGGAAAGCGCAATCGGCGTGACGCTGCCACCAGCTAGCCTCATTCGGGCGCGCACGATTTCCCAGATTGTTGTATTGATCGCCGAGCACATGGGTGCAAAGAGGGTCGATGGGGCAGTCGCGGCAACCGCGGCATCCATGACAACGCCCGAGGGGGCGTCAACTGACGAGGTGAATTTGGAAGCGCTTTCCGACGAGGAAATTGAAGGATTGCTCGGCTATGATACAGCCTCGGATGGCACTTCTGATCCCAAGGACGTCGTGTGCTAAGCAAACCTGAGATTCACATGTCCGGAGATAAACGCGTCCTTCTTAAAGAGTGGCTAGCCAGTGAAAAAGCACGCCTTCAACCACTGACATTTCCCCAGCGCGAATTGTGGGAGACGTCGCCCGTAGCCGTCGCGGATATCGCAAACCACATCTGCTGCCTTATCCAGATAAGAGGCGTCCTTACGCCCGACGCCTGCGAAGCTGCGATTCAGCGAGTACTAGAACGACAGGAGGTTATGCGTCTCTCTTTCCTTCCCGGGAAGGATCGTCCCATCCAGATGATTCGCCAGACCAGCGACGCCAATTTCAGTTTCCGCGAACTTTCGTCTGCTGAGAAACACGAAGAGGCGATCGAAGATCTGGCAAGCGAAATTTTCAGCGAGCCATTCGATTTGGTACAGGGACCACTTTACCGGGCCCACGTGTTCCGGCGAGCCACCGATAACCATGTGCTGGTCTTCGCCATTCATCATGCTATTGCCGATGGCTGGACGCTCGGTGTCTTCATCCAGGATCTGTGTGTCGCTTATGTGCAGGGGCTAATGAGCATGGATGAGCCGCTTCCACCGTTGCCTCTCACCTATCCGGCTTGGGGCGCAGCCGAACGCGCGTTTTGGCAGCCGACCGAATTGGAGCGGCGGGCCGCTTTTTGGAAATCCAATCTCGCCGGAAGCCGGCGGCTCTGGAACTCGCTGGAGGGCCCTGAGACCGAATCGGGCGTGCCCGATCAATGGGTTTCGCATCTTCCGATCGATCTGGCCGATGCCGCGCGCGGGCTGGCGCGCGTCAATGGAACGACGCTCTTCAATACGCTGCTGGCTGCATTTCAAATCGCGCTCTCCCGGTGGACAGGCGAACAGGACATCCTGGTGGGTACCCCGGTAGCGAATCGGTCCAAGCAGGCGGTCCGGGAAACGATGGGCTACTGCGCCGGCATTGTCCCGCTCCGAGGCCAGGTTGACGCAGACCGTCCCTTCTCTGCGAGCCTAAAGGCGGTGCATCAAGCAACCGTGGATTGCTTCGCGAACGCCATGCCATTTGCTGAACTCGTACCAGCGGTTGGAGATTTGCCAGGACCGGGGCACAATCCCATTTTTGAAGTGCGGTTTGCGTTGCAAAACCATCCAGTTCCAGACATTACGGTGCATGGGCTGTCCGCCCGGCTCAGGATGCGCTCGACTGGTACCGCACGTTTTCATCTCGGATGCGAAATCACGGTAGTGGAGGAGGGGCTGCAATTAGTATGGCTTTTCCGGCCGAAACTGTTCCCTCTAGCGGAAATAAAAAATTTAGCGTACCTGTTCCAGGCTGTGCTAGCAGGCACTTGTCGTTCCCCAGAGAGTCGGATTGCCGCCCTCATGACCTGATCGCGATGAAAACCACGCCATCAACCGAAACCTTACTCGAAGCGCAGCAGCCTCATTGGGTAAGCCGCGCGGCTTTCCCAGTTCTCACCGCCGTCTTCTTCCTCAATCAAGCCGCGCTGGCCGCCGCACTCTACTTTGGACCTGTCTGGTTCGCTGTCCCGTTAGTTTTAACGGCCAGCCATCTCATGCACGGGATGTTGATCGCCTTCCACGAGGCATCTCATGGACTGCTGCGAAAGAGCAGGCGTTTGAACGAGATAGACGGCATTATCATCGGAATCTTTAGCTTCATGAGCTTGAGCCTCTATCGCGCGGCGCATCAATTGCATCACGCATACCTGGCGACGGAACGGGACATAGAACTCTGGCCCTTCGTCATTCCCGGCAAACCGCGGTGGTTCCGAGTCGTTGCCGCGATTCTGGAACTTAATGTCGGCTTGTTTTATACGCCATTCTTGTTCGTACGCACTTTTCTCCGAGCTGGTTCGCCGATTCGGAATAAAAAACTGCGCCGTCGAATTTGGGAGGAGTTAGCACTGACTGCCGGGGTATGGTTTTGTATCTTAGCGGCCGTGACGTGGTTGGGCGCATGGAAATATTTTCTTTGGATCTACCTGGCGCCTGCGTTTCTCGCGGCCAACATGCAGAGCTGGCGAAAATACATCGAGCACGTTGGACTCACCGGCTCCACGGTAAACGGCTCTACCCGGAGCATAATTTCAGAAGGGCCGCTCGGCCAGCTTGTAGCTTTCACTCTACTCCATGAGCCCTATCATGGTGTGCATCACCGGCACTCTGGTGTGCCGCACGCGGAACTACCCCAACTCGCGTCGGAGCTGGAGCCGAAGAACCCGGGGGAAGTATCTCCGTTTCCGAGCTACCGGCATGCATTGATGGACCTTCTTCGTAGCCTGGCCGACCCCCGGGCGGGAGCCCAGTGGCGCCCCGCCGGGAACCGGAGCGTACAACCTAATGGCGTAGCCGGTGCGAACACGTGACAACCGATCTAGTGACTCAACATTCATTTGCCAGTCCAAGGACATTGGACACTGCGACCGCCGAACCTTCGGGATACGTGTTCGAGGCCGCAGGACTCGAAAAAAAATACGATGATGGCCGCGTCCATGCCTTGCGCGGCGTAACTTTTACCGTGACCCAGGGAGAATTCGTAACCATTACCGGTCCGAGTGGGTGTGGAAAAACCACGCTGCTCCAAATGCTGGGTGCGCTTGACCGGCCTACCGCCGGAAGCTTGCTCTACCGCGGAAACTCGATTCCTGATTTGCGTGATCCATCGATCTATCGCGCTCACGAGATCGGCTTCATTTTCCAGGCATTTCACTTACTGCCGACTTTTACCGCACTAGAGAATGTGCAAATTCCGATGTTTGAAAGCGACCTGTCCATTTCGGAGCGGAAAAATCGAGCCGTCACTTTGCTTCAGTCGGTCGGGTTGGGACATCGCCTCAGCCATTTCCCCGCCAAGCTGTCTGGCGGAGAAAGGCAGCGCGTCGCCATCGCCCGCAGCCTGGCCAACAATCCTTCCGTCTTGCTCGCGGACGAACCCACCGGCAACCTCGACAGCGAGAACGCCCGGCTTATCCTCGAACTAATCGTTCGGCTCCATCGCGAGCAGAACATGACGCTGATGCTGGTGACGCATGACATGAGCATCGCTCAACGAGGATCGCGAACGATCCAGATGAAGGACGGCCGCATTGTGTCGGATCGCGCGTTGACCATTGCCGCAGATTAATATGACCTTTTTCACGGTAATCGTGCGCGGGCTGACGCGTCGTCCGGTACGAACCGGACTAACACTCCTAGGCATTGCTATCGGCATTGCGGCCGTTGTAGCGCTGGTCGGTATCTCGCGCGGATTTAATCAGAGCTGGGCGGCAGGAATGAAAGCGCGCGGAACCGACGTGGTGGTTAGCAATATGGCGAGCTCGCTGATCCCGAAGCCGTTTAGCGCCTCGGTGCGCGACCGTATCGCTCACCTTCCCCACGTAGCCGCCACCTGCACGCTATTGGTAGATGTGACGAGCATTGAGAACGCCGAGATGATGATGGTGTCGGCCCGCGAATGGGGCGGATTTGCTTGGAAGAACCTCAAGTTAATCTCAGGACGGATGCCGCAGGACCCAACAGAGCCAGCCGTCGTCCTGGGCCGTACCGCGGCGGAGGTGCTCAAGAAAAAAGTGGGCGATCCAATCCAGATTGAGACGCGTGAATTATCCGTCGTCGGGATCGTGGATGGCAACGCATGGGTGGAGAACGGCTCGGTCATTCTCTCTCTGCCGCTATTCCAGGAAATCACTGGGAACCAGGGAAAGATCAACATTATCGACATCCGCGTCACGCCCTCTACCAGTGCCAAAGATGTGGAACTACTCTGTGATCAGATCAACCGGCTCGTCCCCGAGGGTCGCGCCGTCGTGGCGAGTGAGAACATCAGCAACAGCGAGGCGTCTCGCATGGTGCGGGCGATGAGCTGGAGCACTTCTTTGTTGGCCGTGCTCGTCGGCGTACTCGGCGTAATGAACACGATGTTGATGAACGTGTTTGAACGTACGCAGGAGATTTGCGTTTTGCTTGCACTTGGATGGAAACGTTGGCGAATCGTTCGCATGATTTTGTGGGAGTCGGCCCTGCTCGGCTCGCTTGGCGGCGTGGTCGGTGTGCTGATCGGAGCCATTGGTGTAAAGGTTCTGGGCGCGACGCCGGCGATTCGCGGACTCCTGGAGCCGGACCTCAGCACCAGCCTCCTCGCCGTGTCTGTGGCGATCGCCATTGCAGTAGGCGTGATCAGCGGTCTCTACCCTGCATGGCGAAGTTCGCGGCTGACGCCGAGCCGGGCCTTGCGAGGCTGACTTTCAACCCGACCATCCCATGAATCTCCTCCACTCGATCATTTTGCGCGTTACGGGTGCCATGCTTGGCTTCATGTTGTCGGTTTTCTTTGCCGGCAGCGCCGCCGCTGAGTCACCAGCAATGTCCGCCCGAGATCTCGCCGCCAGCCTTTCCTCACGGCGGGATGGCACATCTTACGTGCGTCTGCGTCTTCAGGTGAAACAGCCAAATGACACGGCGAAAATAGCGTTGCAAATTCAGATTAAGCAGCGCCGTACGAAGGCGGCCAACGATCTCGTTTACCAAGTGCTTTGGCCCAAAGAGCGCAAGGGAGAAGCAGTCCTCTTGCACGAAGCCGATGGTCACCCTCCGACCGGTTCGCTTTTCCTGCCGCCTGACAAGCTACGCTCTCTGGACGCTTCGCAAATGAACGAGGCTTTGTTCGGCAGTGATCTATCTTACCAGGATATCATCGAGAACTTCTTCGCCTGGGAAAATCAAGTCATCGTCGGCAATGAGGTGATTAATCGTGTCAACTGCATCATCCTCGAGTCGAGACCTGGCAAGGGTGAATCTTCCACCTACGCCAGCGTGCGCAGTTGGATTGATCCCGGCCGACTCGTGCCGCTCCGCGTGGAAAAATACCTACCCTCTGGCGGGCTGGCGCGTCGCATTGAGACCACCCGTGTGGCCACAGACGACAAAGGTCGCCCAATCCCTGCCACTCTGACGGTGCGCGGTTCGCGAGAAGATTCTGTGACCATTCTGGAAGGCTCCCGTATCAAGCACGATGTGACCTATGCCGACCGCGAATTCACTCCCGAAGGTCTTAAAGAAGCCTTGACTCCGAGCTCGGCGCCAGAATAGCGGTAACCGCCGAAACCGCTCGATAGAAGCGTGCTCTTCGGACGTGGCTGGCCGTTCCTCTGCAGCGTAGAGATATGGTCCGGAACAGCAAATCAATAAAAGGCGAAGCAGGACGCGCTACGTGGTTGGTCGCAGCCCAGACATCCGGTCGATGCCATCAATCCCCAGTTGCTATAGGACCAAAGTCCAATAGCGGCAGGGCCTGAATTTTCGCAGGATGCTTGCTGCATCAGTCCATAGCGAGGAAGCCCACCGCAGCTCCTCGTGGTCACTTAGCGGCTCAAACAAAATTCAGTAACTTCGATGAAACATGCCAGCCTATTGACCAGTGTTATCCTTGCGCTCGGGGCATTGAGCTCGCTGCCCAGCTCCAGCCGGGCGGCTAGCGCCGCCGAAATCGATCGGGACGCGAAAGCCGCTCTCAACGCTCTTTACACCAGCAATCCGACGGCGCAGCTCGTGGGCAAAAAGGCAAAGGCCATTCTCGTTTTTCCCCGTATTATAAAAGGAGGCTTTATGGTGGGCGGGCAGCATGGTGATGGTGCCCTTCTGGTAATGGCAAGATTGTCGCCTACTACAACACGGTCGCCGCCTCCTACGGCTTCCAAGCGGGTATTCAGAAATTCGGCTATGCCATGTTCTTTATGACTGACGACTCGCTAAACTATCTACGCAAGAGTGGCGGCTTTGAGGTCGGCTCGGCACCGAGCTTGGTTGTGGTCGATACCGGCATCGCGAAATCGCTTAGCACCACCACGCTTAAGAAAGGCATTTACGTCTTCTTCTTCAGTCAGAAAGGTCTGATGGGTGGATTGGGGCTGCAGGGAACGAAGATCACCCAGTACACACCAAGCGCGTAGACGATAACAGCAAAGGCGACGACGAAGAACAACCGCGAATGGACGCGAATAACGACTGAAAATTCCTGTCAATTCGCTGTCTGTCCGCCATCGCTTGGTCGATCAAAGATCGTTCAGCCCGGCCCCGGCGAAGGCGGATCTTGGCGGTTAGAAGAGCCCTCGTAAAAGACAAAATTTTCTGACCAACTTTACTATGGTGAAAACCAAAACGACGCCGATTTTACTGGCAGTAATTCTGCTGTTCGCCGGTTGCGCCACTCAGACGTCGGTTGCACCCGGTCCACTCGGGATAGCGCAGACTAAATTGGCGGAAGCTCGCTCTCACACCGTTTCAACCGAGACTAGAATTACGCGCTATTTTGAGGCCGCAGAAATCGCTGAGAACGAAGCCGAACAGCAATCTCACGATCAGCCGGCTAAGCAACGAGCCGAGCAAATTTATAATGATGCTTCCGCCAAGGTCACGGTTCTCCTCGATGAGGCCGATGGCGGGAAATATTGGAATCACAACGAGCGTATCGGCAGTTCCGATGTTTCATACGACGTTCGCTTTCAAGCTGGCGGAGGCAACGGTCTTTGGTCTCCCAGCTTTTTCGATCAGCTTAAACAAACAAAGAATTCCGATCACCGGCATCTCCGCCTTTGGGTACATGGACCGGGATTCGGCGGCACGCTGGTCGGGGTTCGACGCGGCCGGCCCGGCGATCCATTCGCGCCTTTAGTCGGATACGCCTGCCCGATCACGACGACGCTGAGCTTCTCGCGATCGCAAAACGCCAAGAACAACGTGCATGGAGTGCTAATCTCCCTCCATGATCCAACCATCCAACAAACAGTGCAGATCGATGGTAAGACCCAACCTCTTGCCTACGATCTTTCCGCTCCGCTCGGACACTATCCACGCACTCATGCTCCTACTATGGCGCTTCGGGGACTCTTACAAGCAGACAAGATCACTCAACGTACCGGGCTCTACACGGTCGAGCCCTATGATCCTAATCGCATCCCCATCGTGCTCGTCCACGGTTTGCTCTCGACGCCTCACATGTGGTTCAACGTCGTGAATGCGGTCCGAGCCGACCCTGAGCTGAGAAGGCGGTATCAATTCTGGGTATTCTACTATCCGACCGCGAACCCAATACCCCTTTCCGCTTTGGCGCTGCGGAAGGATTTAGCGATTGCTGAACGACTATATCATCCGAAGCACGGCATAGTACTCGTTGGCCACAGCATGGGCGGATTAGTCAGTCGGATGCAGGCGGTTGATACCGGCAGAGTTCTCTGGGACGAATGTTTTAATCAAAACGCCGATGCGCTTTACCAAAAAATTCCGGCCGACAATCTGCTTAAACAGACGCTGGTGTTTCGCGCAGATCCGGACGTGAAGCGAATCGTATTTATGTGCGTGCCACACCGGGGCAGCGGTCTAGCGGTCGGCATAGTCGGCCTATTAGGCAACGGTTTGATCAGGGTGCCGCAAAATGTGGCACTCACAATCCGCAATACCCTCGGCGACTCGCTGGAACGGCTTACCGGCGTGAGGACTCCCACCAGCATCCGCGGGCTTTCACCTCATTCGCCAGTCCTGATCGGCCTGGACAAGCTCCCAATCAAAGCCCCGCATAACTCGATTATTGGTGACCGCGGCCGAGGAGACTCTCCGAACGGTTCTGATGGCGTCGTTCCGTATCGCAGCGCGCACCTCGACTCCGCCCAATCCGAAAAGATTATTCCTTACGGCCACGGCGGCTATCAGAGCCCTGAAGCAATCGATGAACTATTGCGAATCCTGCGGCTGCATGCGGGATTAAAAGCCGAGGCCACGCACCATGTGGCGGTCTCTCCAGTGATCGGAGGGATCGCACGAAGTGGAACTCGTAAATTGAGCGACAACTAGCGAACATATTCCTGATGCACCGCCCCCCATTCATCATCACAACCATTCTCGTCACACTCAGTTTCCTTTTTGTTACGCCGGAATCTCACGCTCAGGTCCATACCAAAGGCACTCCAGTTGCGCCATTCACTCCGACTCTCAAACCGGGAGATTATGTCTGGCATCCCGAACTCTCGGCCACCGGACCGGTGGTCGTTCTGGTGAGTTTGCCGGACCAAATTTTGTATGTCTATCGCAACGGCGTTCGTATCGGACGATCAACCGTTAGCACTGGTAAGCCCGGTAAGCATACACCGACGGGCGTGTTCACGGTGTTGCAAAAAAAGGTGCGACATGAGTCGAGCATCTACAAAGGCGCCAAGATGCCGCACATGCAGCGGCTCACCTGGAGTGGTATTGCGCTTCACGCCGGTTATTTGCCGGGTTATCCAGCATCAGCCGGCTGTGTGCGAATGCCAGTTGATTTCGCGGCGAAGCTTTATTCGGTAACGGGTATCGGCACCACCGTCATCATCGCCGATCACAAATCAGCTCCCAACCATACCGTCCGCCCCGGCCTGCTCTTTTCCGGAAAGACGGGCACGCCGCCAGCGGGCGGCTTCGTTTGGGCGCCCGAGAAATCGAAAGAGGGACCGGTTTCAATTATCGTAAGCGCTCCAGATCGCAAGATCTATGTCTACCGCAACGGCTTTGAGATCGGCCGCGCGCCGGTAACGGGATTAGAGACTGCTCGCCTATCGGGTACCTATGTTTACTCAGCTGATTCGACTGTCGATTCCAGCGGGCGACGCGACTGGATCTCGACTGCCAGCGTCGGAAGAAAAGCGCCAAACCTGAAGGATCTGGAAGACCGTATCTCAATCGATTCGTCCTTTCTCCAGGACGTCCGTGCGATAATCACTCCTGGAACAACCATGGTCGTCACGGATGCACCAGTCAGCGGCCAAACTCGCACTAAACCAGGATTCAATATTCTCACAGCAGACGCCGCGCAATAAGCCAAGCTACAGTGAAAAATGGGTTCTTTACGATACCTGCGCGAGGCTACGCTGCGGCCGTGTTATTTTGTGTTTGCGTGTCTCTGATTGTCGAAGCAGCCCTCAGCGGGTTGAAGATTTTGGGAGCCTTATCCGATGGAGCGGAACGGAAAGGAGACCAATTGGAAACCGAAATTCAGACCCAACAAATCGCGGGAGCGCGAGGTGCTGCAATTGGTGATTGCCGGTAAATTAAATAAACAAATCGCGGGCCGAACTAGGCGCTAGTGAGAAAACGATTAAAGTACACCGTGGCCGGGTCATGCAGAAGATAGAAGTGCTTTCCGTTGCCGATTCTGGTGCGCGGCGGAAAAGTTAGGGATCGGCACAGAAATCACACGGCATAGGACCAAGGTCTAATAGCGCGCATCCAGTCACTCAGCTAGCATATTGCCCGGTCTAGCTGCTAACTAATTCTCGCGCAATGGTTCGCATGGGGAAAGAGTGTGGCGGACCCCTTTTCGAAGGCTATCGAAGAAAATTTTTGCGTGTCTGGCCAATCAGAGAGCATCTGCGTCGTGGATGATGACGCTGCGGTATTAAGGGCGCTGCGGCGTCTCCTGCGTTCGGCTGGGCTGGATATGATACCATTTGAGGACCCGCAACTGTTCCTCGAGCATGCCAAGAATCACACAGTCCCCCTCGCGATCATCGACATCTGGATGCCGGAGTTTAACGGTTTGGAAGTGCAGCGATTGCTCCATAATATGGCACCGGCTACGCCGGTGATAATGATGACCGGACGAGACGAGCCCGGGATGAACAGCATCGCATTTGCCCAAGGCGCTACCGCCTTTTTCACCAAGCCGTTTGACGATGCCGCTTTCCTCGAAGCAATTCACACTGCTCTTCCGGCGTAAAACTAATTGCGCGTCGGATTGATTTCCACCCCCGCCGGTAGGGCGATACAATCCGGCAAACGTCACGCTGGGTGAATATCCGGAAGGCGCTGGACTGTGAGCCTTTCGCCCCCGACATACGACTTAAAACCAATTTCACTCAGCCCCAACTTTCGGATAATTGCAACTTGTGCCGCTCACGTCTCCTCTAACCTTATGAAGAGCCTAACTGTATCTCTACTCATAACGCTATCCGCGTGCTGTGCTCCCGGCACCACCGTCGTGCCGGTGACCGTGCAGTTTACTAATCCCGCCCAATTTACTGACTTCCAAATTCGAGGCCGTGACGCGAATTACACGGCAGGAGTTTTCGCATCGGATGTAACTGCTGAGCTGACGCCGGTGATGAAACAAAAATATCCGAACGGTAGTTTGGTGTTACGCTTTACCGACATCGATCTGGCAGGCCGATACGCCGGGGGAACCAAGGTCACTCATGAAGCTCACCCCGCTCGAATGAGCTTTGACTTCTCGCTAGCCGATAGCAATGGCAAGTCTTTGGCCAAGGGCTCGAGTCGTCTCGTCGACTCATCCAATATGAGTTCTCACTTTCGTGATCCAAGGCGTTCCCAAGTCTTCTATTATGAGAGGCAACTGTTGAACCGCTGGTTGCGGACCTTGTCGCCTCGGCGGTAGGGCGAAACAGATCCACCGAAGGCAGGATCTGTGAGCCTGATAGTTGGCGTGACGCAGCGTCGGGCTAATCAAGTAGTGATCGGCTATCGGCTATTACAAAAAAAGGGGCGGCCCAAGGCCGCCCCTAGTGAATGAATAAAGAGGGCGTTTTACGTCAAGCCGTTGTCTTTCCGGATCTGCTCGCAGTTCGTTTTGTCGATCGCCATGGTCGGCAGTGTGATCTTTTTCTCCACCTTTTCGCCTTTGACGACCTTCAATCCTTGGCGAACGCCCTCCGCTCCCGGTGTCGCATAGAGGAAAGTCGCGGTGAGTTCGCCTTTGCAAACCCAAGTGACGCCTTCGTTTGGCAACGCATCGATTCCGAGAAACTTGATGTCCTTTTCCCGGCCAGCATCTTTGGCCGCGAGGTACGCGCCATACGCGATCGGGTCATTATGACCGTAAACCAGATCGATCTTGTCGAATTGCTTGAGAGCGGTCGTCATCGTGTCGTAGCCCTTCGCCTGCTTCCAGTCGCAGTCGATGGGTTGAAGCAGCGACTTAATGCCCGACTCTTTGCCAACGAACTCATTGAAACCGTCGTGTCGATCGTGAGCGGGCTGCGTTCCCATTCCACCCCACAACTCGACAATATTGCCTTTCGCAGCTCCTGGTCCGCCGAGCAGCTTGACCGCGTATTCGCCAGCCGCTTTGCCGATTACCACGTTATCGCCGCCGATGAATTGCGTGTACTTGTCGGTATTGACGTTCCGGTCGAGGACGATCACCGGAATTTTTGCGTCAATAGCTTTGAGGATGACACCGGTTAATCCGGCGGATTCCTTCGGGCTAACCAATAGGATGTCGACACCTTGTTGAATCAGGCTTTCAACATCAGCTACTTGCTTCTCCGTTTTGTCTTGTCCGTCGGTAATGATCAGTTGTATTTCCGGATGTTTGTCAGCTTCTTTTTGCATGTCCTTGTTGAACTGGACACGCCAAGGTTCAACAATGGTGGCTTGCGAGAACCCAAACACATATTTTTTGCCCTGGGCTCTCACTTGGAACGGTTTGAACACCGTCGATGCTGCCGCTGCAGCGATACTTGTTTTAATGAACGTTCGTCGTTTCATGGGGGTATGACAGTTTGTCTTTTCTGATCTGAATCCCCATTCCGGGAACCCAGAAATTCGCGTTGGCCTTTCTTGGCTCAGGCCCTTTATCTAAGATTTTGTAAGGAATGAATTTCATCTTTATGCGGCTCGCCCGTACTTGCTTTTTTGGTTCGGGCACGCAGGCGCTTCCACCAAAGTCCGATCTGCCCCTCTTGCAGCAGCACCGCAGCAAGAATAATCGCGCCTTTCAAAACGAATTGGATATTGCTGTTAATGTTTTTGAGCAGCAGGATGTTGGTGAGAAAACCAAAGATCAGCACCCCGACGAACGTTCCGGTCATCGAGCCTTTCCCACCCATCAGATTAGTGCCGCCAATGACGACCGCAGCAATCGCGTCGAGCTCAGCTCCAGTACCCGCGTCCGGCTTCCCCTGCCGGTACTGCGCGGTGTAAAGCACCCCGGCCGACGAGGCTAACATCCCGGCGATCGCATAGACCGCCGTTTTGATCTGGTCCACGCGGATTCCCGCCAATCGGGCCGCCTGCTCGTTTCCGCCGATTGCATAGATATAACGGCCAAACGCGGTGTACTTAAGAATGAACCCAAACGTCAGCACAGCGACCAGGAAAAAGATTCCGGGCACGGGAATAACTTGCAGCACCAGAGCACGGAGAATATCAAACTGCTCGGTAGCGTTAGAACCGGTGTAGACAGGATAAACGGCAGCGGTCTCACCGCCCAACAAGCGTGCGACACCGAGGATGGCGACCATCATTGCCAGGGTTACGATGAATGGCTGCAACCTGCCTTTAGAAATGATTAGGCCGGTCAATCCACCAATGGCTAAACCAACTGCGGGCACCGTGACCAGAACAGCCAAAACCCCAAACTTCGTTTGCAGCTGGCCCGTGGTCCACCAAAGCAGCAACGCCGCTACCGCGACGCCCAGGACTAAGCCGGACAGGCGAGTACTCCAGCCCGCTTGTTCCACTGGTTTGGCTGTTCCGCGCCGCAAATTGGTAGCAACTAATGGCACGAGATAGCTGCAAAGAAAGACTGCTACGATCGCTAAAATTGGAATCGAAGTGACCGAAGCAGCTGTCCACCCCGTCAAGGTTAGAAGCATCGCACAGAGCATGCACCCAAGGGCCATCATCGAACCGACCGAGAGGTCGATACCGCCAGTTAGAATCACGAGAGTCATTCCCACCGCAATGATTCCGTTATTCGAAACCTGCCGAAGGACATCAGCCTGATTCCCGGGCTCCAAAAAAATGTTCACCCCTTTGCGGTTGACTGGAGACAGAACTATTCCCGCGCCATAAAGCACCGCCAGTCCCCAAAACAGCTTCGTCTTTAGCAGGAAATTTCCCGCTGCCGTGAGTATCCCTTTCACACCGTCGTCTCCAGTTTCGAAAATTCAGGTTGGATAGCGCCTCCCGGGGAAGCGTATTCAAGAATCGTTTCCTGAGAAAACTCCGAGCGATCTATCAGCGCCGTGGGACGGCCTTCGCGCAGTACCAGAATGCGGTCGCACAGCAACATGAGCTCTGGAAGCTCGGAAGACACCAGAACAATGGCCAGTCCTTGATCCGCAAGCTCACCAATTAACCGATAAATCTCTGCTTTCGCACCGACATCGATTCCGCGCGTGGGCTCATCGAGTAGAAACACTCTCGGCTTGGTCACCAGGCATTTCGCCACAACGACCTTTTGCTGGTTGCCGCCGCTCAGCGATCCGGTCGGCTGTTCCGCATCACGAGCGTGAATGTTCAGCTGACGAATCATCGACTCAGCCAACGCCTTCTCCCTTCCAGGTAACACGATGCCGAGCTGCGTAAGTGTCCTCATTACTGGCAGCGCAACATTCCGATCAATCCCAGCACCCAAAATGAGCCCGTCTCGCTTTCGATCCTCGGTGACCAATGCAATCCCTCGTGCCTTCGCTTGCACTGGACCAAGGATCTGAACTGGTTTGCCTTCCATCCTGATATCGCCATCCGAGGTTCCGGGATGCAGACCATACAGAACTTGCAAAACTTCGGTTCGTCCTGCTCCGAGCAATCCGCCAAGCCCAAACACCTCGCCAGCTCCGACCGAAAAGCTTATGTCCTGAACTAGCATCGGCCGGCTGGGTGTCGGAGACGGGTGCTCTAACGAAAGGTTCCGAACCTCCAGCATCGGTTTCGCCTTCTTGGTTGCACTCTTGTCTTCGGCTAGCATTTCCTGAATCTCGCGGCCGACCATCATCCGAATGAGTTCCCGCCTGGTCGCGTCTTTTCCCGGCAATGTCCCGATACGTCTTCCGTCGCGCAAAACCGTGACCGTATGAGCAAGGGCGAAGACCTCTTCCATCCGGTGGGAGATGTAGACGATCGCGACTCCCTCGGCAGCTAGCCGGCGGATGACTTGGAACAGGCGCTCGGTCTCGTTAATAGAAAGCGCTGAGGTCGCTTCGTCCATGATCAGGATCCGAGCTTTGGCCACCAGCGCCTTTGCTATTTCGACCAATTGCTGTTCGCCAACTCGAAGTTGCGATACCGGAACCTGAATCCTCCCGTGAAAGTCGAGCGGTTTCAGGACGTCGCGAGCGGTTTGGACCTGACTTTTTCTATCCACTAGAAACAGTGATTGGAGCTTCTCCTGCCCGAGAAAAATGTTTTCGTCCACCCGCAACTCCGGAACCAAGCTGAGTTCCTGGTGAATCATCGCAATTCCGGCTCGGGTCGCGTCACGCGGAGAGGTAAGGTGGACCGACTGGCCATCGACAAGAATTTGACCTTCGAAATCTTCAATGAGTCCTCCCGCGATCTTCATTAGCGTCGATTTGCCGGCTCCGTTCTCTCCCATCAACGCATGAATCTCGCCGGGCCTCAGTTCGAAGTCGACATTGCGAAGGACCTGTGTTGATCCAAACGATTTCGAAATTTGCCGCATCTCCAGCGCCAAACGTTGGGGCGGTTGGCTGGGGGCATCAGGCAACGACATACGCAATAAGAAACGCGGATTGCGGAATGCGAATTGCGGACTGTGGAGTCCGAAATTCGTAATCCGAAATTCGCGATTCGAAATAAATGGGAATCGGGAGGGACACTGGGCTAGAGAGAGGGGTTTTTGATTGATACGCGCGGGCTCGGTCAATGTAAAGCTTTACATTCAATTTTATCTCTCGCATTCTCTCACTATTCTAGCAATCCGTAGAACAGCGGATCGCCCGCCCCGCTAACAATGACTCTCGTCGAGCTCGCCCGTGAATTAAACCTTAGTATCGCGACCATCTCCCGCGCGCTGAACCGACCCGACGATGTTGCGCCCGCCACTCGGGAGCGAGTCCTTGCCGCGGTCCATCGTAATGGCAATTACCAACCAGGCCGTCCGCGCTCACTCCGTGCCCAACAAACCCGAACCATTGGAGTGGTCATTTCCGACATTCGTAATTACTTCTTCGCAGCGTTTGTCAAAAGCATCGAGGACCAAGCAAGAGCCAACGGCTATACGATCCTGATTTGTAACGCGGATGAAGACAAAGAAAAGGAAGAGGCAGCGCTACGCATGCTACTCGATCGTAAAGTCGCGGGGGTGATTAACTGCTCGACCGGCGGCAACTTGGAAATGCTCGAACTGGTGCGCAAAAGTGGCGCCATCCTGATCAACTTTGATCGCGAGTCCGGCCTCACCGATACCGACACCGTTACAATCAACAACCAAAAGGGAGCAGAACTCGCCGTCGAACATTTAGCCGGACTCGGGCACACTCGCATTGCGATCATTGCCGGCCCGCAGCATCTTTCGAATGGAAGGGCACGCCTCCTTGGATTTCAGGACGCTTTGGCCAGACGGTCGATCGCCCTTCCGACCAACTACATTCAGATTGGCAATTTTCAGTCGGAATCGGGTTACCTCTGCAGCCAGCGGCTTCTGAGCCTGAAGCATCCACCGACCGCAGTTTTTACCGCAAACATGGAAATGGCTGCTGGCCTGATTGCGTTAGTTCGAGAACGCGAATTCAAGGTACCTGAACAACTTTCTATCGTGACATTCGACGACGGTTTTTGGGCGCGCTACATCGATCCCCCCTTGACCGTGATCGCTCAACCGGTGGAAGCCATGGGCCGATTCACCATCGATCTTATGTTGAAACGACTTCGTGGCAGCCGCGGCGTTCAGCGAAAAATGTTCGCCCCTAAGCTGATCGTCCGCCGTTCCACCGCTCCGGTGCACCGGTAGGGACGCGCTCCCGCGCGTCCGAGGCAACATAAGGCCTAATTGCGGAATGTTAGGCGAGCGTTAAGGGAGTCGTCCCAGCCCCCAACGCTTTCGCATCCGAGTCAACTTAAGGTGTGAAGGATATTGAGGAAACTCGGTCCCGAGGAGAATCGATGGAAATACACATCAGGACGAACGTCCAAAATATTGGTACGGCGAAAACCTCGGCGCGTTTGGCTTGCCCGCGAATTAATGCTGCATCCACATGCGCCGAGGTTTTCGCCCTGCCAATATTTTGTTCCCTCACTACTGCACTGCCACCGTTACTGCCTCCAGCAATCTCTCCATCGCCTCAATAAACTCCACTTCTCGCTCGAGATTGGGCATATGCCCAACTCCTTCCATCCAGACAAGCTGAGAACGCTTCAAGAGAGCACGCATCCGTTCGGCGTCAGCGCGCGTGGTAAACGCGTCTTCGTCGCCCACCACAATCAGTGCGGGAACATCGAGAGCCGCCAGTGTGCTCTCGTAATCGGGGCGCTCGGCTCGACCCCGCAACGCAGCTGCGGCGCCAGTTGGGTGTGCAGCGCGCATCATTGAACGAACATGTTCGGCGACTGCCGGTAGCGCCACTAGGTTTCGGGGTGCCACCATTTTTGGCAGGACTTCTTCGGCATACGGCTCCATCCCCTCGCGTAGCAGGCGATCCGCCATGATCGCTCGGTTCTGCTTACCCTCTTGCGTTTCAGCCTTCGGAGACGTCGCCGCCAATAAAATCCCACGCACCCGTTCCGGATAAAGGCGGCAGAACTCCATCACGATCTGGCCACCCATTGATAGGCCCCCAATGACAACTTCTCGAATATTGAGTTGATCGAGAAGCCCAGCAATATCGTGGGCAAAAATATCAAGCGTAGTCTTTCCCGTTACTATCGAACTCTCTCCGTATCCTCTCAGATCGGGTGCAATCACCCGCCAACCGGGCCGTTCGAACCGTTCTCGCTCGTCTATACCTCTCTGTAATCTTGGCGTCTTTGCGTCTTGGCGTGAGATTCTTCCGACCTGCATTCGCCACATCGAGCGATCGAACGGATGCCCGTGAACGAGAACAAGGACGTTCTCGCCGGTGCCGGCATCATCGTAGCCGATCGTGACACCATTTATCGAGGCTGCGCTCATCATTCTCGCCTCAGGCTCGAATGACAGATAGCAGATAGCAAATATTGGGTTCCGTTCATTGCCGTTCGTTGGTGTTCACTGCCGTTCGCTGTCGTTCGCTGATCGAAGACTCCAGCGGCTGGCAACCACCGCAACCAGTAAAAGTCCCAACACAACCCAGAGCTGAACGTCGATTCGCTCGGCTAGAAACAGACTCGCCGCCAGTACTGCCAACACGGATTGGAATTGTTGGATTTGGCTCATTTTCGCGACGCCACCCAGAGCCAAACCTCGATAGTAAAACGCAAAGCCAACGAATTGAGAAACCGCAATTTGGTACAAAAGCCCGAACCAGGCAGCTGGCGAGTCGACGCGATTGATTCCGCCTCGCCACATTAAATACGAGATCAGCAAAGCGACGGCCAGCGGCGTTGCGAAGACCAAAATCCAACAGATCGCACGCCAACCGCCCATCTCTTGGGCCAACAGACCGCCCTCGGCATAGCCATACGCGCAAGCAATGCAAGCGAGGATTATGAGCATGTCGGCTTGTTCAAGGTGCAGGCCGTTTGATCGCGTCATCAAAAACCAGCCGACTACGAGGGTTCCGCATCCGGCAATCGCCCAAAAGGCGAATGGCGCCCTTTCCCGTCTCCGCAAAACTCCAAATAGCGCGGTCAAGAGCGGTAAAACAGCGGCGATCGTAGCCGCATGACTGGCTGGTACCGTCTGTAACGCAACCGTCGTAAAGATCGGGAAAACGAAGACGATACCAATCGCAGCCAGACATAATCTCACGATTTGCGTACGCGTTGGCAGCGGATACTTGCCCACTAGCACGCAAACGACGGCAACCAGACCAGCACCGGCACCTCTCGCCAACGCGATTATCCCTGGATCGAAGCCGCGCAGGGCAAGTCGAGCAGTGACAAAAGAGAGACTAAAACAGGCCACACCGATCGAGGTAAAAATCCAGCCCTGCAGTTCTTCGAGTGAAGCAGTGCCGAGTCGCGGCGGCGATAGCGGCAAAGAGGATCGCATTCCTTCCATCCAAAGAACCTCGCCTGATCTGTCGACCAGAACAGATACAGATATTGCGAAAATTGACCGGAACAGATTCCGTAGCACAGTGAACACCAACGAACGGCAGTGAACACCAACGAACGACAGTGAACACCAACGAACGGCAGTGAACACCAACGAACGACAGTGAACACCAGCGAACGGCAGTGAACACCAGCGAACGACAGTGAACACCAGCGAACGG
>JBEEIB010000004.1:0-6647 GCA_041167675.1 Verrucomicrobiota bacterium | reverse complement strand
ATTGTGGATGCCGTGCTATATCTGCAGTCCGCGCCGATGGTCAACGGCGAAAATATTCGAATAGATGGAGGAGCCCATGCCGGCGCGAAGTGGTAACAAATCCCTTAAAGGTGATCCAAGTTCGCGTCTCCGCGAGCTCGGCATCGTGCTGCCCGCGCCACCGACACCGTTGGGGACTTACGTAGAGTCTTCTGTGACCGGGAATTTGCTTTTCCTGAGCGGAATACTCCCGGTCGCAGATGGGAAGCTCGCGATTTCTGGCCGCCTGGGCGACAACCTTTCGGTTCAGCAGGGGCAGGAAGCAGCGCGCATCGCTTCTCTCAAAGCGCTGGCAGCCGCAAAGCAACATCTAGGCACCCTAAATCGGCTTAAAAAGCTCGTTAAGCTGACGGTGCTGATAGCCACGACCGAACGGTTTGCCGAGCACGCGCCCGTCGCCGACGGTGCGTCAGACCTGTTTGTTAAAATCTTTGGAACAGAGGCCGGTCACGTCCGGCTTGTCTATGGAGTGCAAAGTCTGCCCATTGGCGCACCCCTGATCGTTGATGTCATATTCGAAATCGAACCAGCGCGTAGATCGACACCTAAGCAGCAAACTGTCACATGAAACTAAAAGTCCTATGACATCCAATCTCCCTTCGAACCTCCGCTTTGCGAAAATACCCCTTAACTTTGGGACTGGCACCATCCCGGCTCTGGGTTTCGGAACTTTGATCCCGGACCCTGCTGAAACCAGGAGTGCAACCACGAACGCATTAAGAGTTGGATTTCGTCACTTTGATTGTGCGGAACGATATCGGAATGAGCGGGAGGTGGGTGAGTCACTACAGGCAGAGTTTGCGACTGGAGCAATCGCCCGTGAGGATGTATTCATCACTACGAAGCTGTGGAATACCAATCATCGGCCAGAACGTGTCGAACCGGCGTTCGACGCGAGTCGCGAGCGCCTTGGAATCAGTTACGTAGATCTTTACCTGATCCACACCCCCTTCGCGTTTCAACCAGGAAACAACATGGAACCGCGAGACCAAAGTGGGAATATCATTTATGACCGGGGCGTCAATCTGCTTGAGACCTGGAGAGCGATGGAAAGTCTCGCTGATCGGGGCAAGTGCAGAGCGATTGGATTATCCGACGTCATTCTTGAAAACCTGGTGCCGCTCTACGAGGCCGCGAGGATCAAACCGGCCGTGGTCCAGGTTGAATCGCATCCGTATCTGCCTCAGACGGACCTGTTGGAGTTCTGCAAGCAGAAGGGCATTGTTTTTCTGGCATTTGCGCCATTGGGTCATGGAATACGGCCTGGCCCACTTGAAGATCCGGCAGTTCTGGCCATCGCCCGGCAAACCTCTCTGACCCCAGCCCAGGTCCTGCTCGCCTGGGCGATCCAACGTGGAACGGCAGTCCTTACCACCGCGAAAACCCTGGATCGAGCTCGCGAGAACTACAACATCTCTGAGATTCCAGAAGTTGCCGTTGACGAGATCAGCCGAATTCAGATCAGAAGCAGGCTCAACTCGGTGGTAGAGACCGGGGTTCCAGGTTTCATTGCGAAAGGTGGCTGACATGCAACACGGCGAAACATACTCATCCGAAAAACACAAAAGCAGAACAAAGAACCAAATGGAGATATGAAATGAAAAGCAAAACTACATCAGCAGTTGCAATCGTTGCCGTATCCCTCGCTGCCTTGATCAGTATAGCCCTTGCAGCGCAGGACAAGGACACACTTAAAGCACCGAACGGGGTTGCCTTCTCTGAGTTTCGGGGCTACGAATCCTGGGAAAATGTTGCCGTGAGTGTGACGGACGAGGGGATGAATGCGATTCTCGCAAATCCAGTGATGATCAAAGCATACAAGGCCGGCATTCCAGGCACTGGCAAGCCTTTCCCCGACGGTTGCATGACGGTGAAGATCGAGTGGAAAAAGAAGCAGAACCCCGTGTCCCCCTATTCTGTGGACGTGCCCGACACTTTGAGAAGGATTTCTTTCATCGAGAAGGACGCCAGGAGATTTCCAGACTCCAGTGGATGGGGATATGCCCAGTTTTTGTATGACACGAACTCTGCCACGTTCAGGCCATTCGGTGAGGACAGCTCATTCGGCACGAAGGTTTGCTACAAGTGCCATACGGCCGCCAAGGCGACGGATTACATTTTCACCGGCTACCCCTTGCGGTGAACCAACCCGAACAGAAAAAAACATGAGCAAGAATAGAGAACTAGTCGGCAAAGTCGCCGTCGTAACGGGTGCATCGAAAGGCATCGGTGCGGCTATCGCAAAAGCCCTCGCGGCTGAAGGCGCATCGGTCGTCGTCAACTATTCCTCCAGCAAAACCGGTGCGGACAAGGTCGTCGCCGAAATCAGCAGCGCGGGGGGCAAAGCCGCCGCGGTTCAAGCGGATGTCGCCAGGAAGGCGGACATCGAACGACTCTTTGCTGAAACGAAGAAGATGTTTGGCCGGCTTGACATTCTCGTGAACAACGCGGGCATCTACGAATTCGCTCCGCTGGAAAACGTCACCGAAGAACTTTTCCACAAACAATTTAATCTAAATGTGCTCGGCCTGATCCTCGCCGCTCAAGCCGCTGCGAAGCTGTTCGATTCCACCGGCGGAAGCATTATCAACATCAGCTCGGTGGTCAGCACGATGGGATTTCCCAATGCGTCCGTTTACAGCGGCACAAAGGGCGCGGTGGACTCGATAACGCGCTCCCTGGCCAAGGAACTCGGCCCGCGCGGGATTCGCGTCAACGCCATCAATCCAGGCATGGTGGAAACGGAAGGAACACATGCAGCGGGCATCGCTGAAAGCGAAATGCGAAAGCAAACGGAAGCGCAAACACCGCTGGGCAGGATCGGCAAACCAAACGACATTGCGGGCGCGGCGGTCTTTCTCGCCTCGTCTGATTCTGCCTGGATCACCGGCCAGACCCTCGGGGTCTCTGGAGGTTTCCATTGATTCGACGTTGAGGTGAATTATGATTCTGACTGCCTACACCATCCTCCACGTCTTAATAAGTCTGGTTGGAATTCTTTCCGGCTTCGTCGTCCTGTTCGGGATGCTCACCTCACAACGGCTCGACGGGTGGACGAAGTGCTTTCTGGGAACTACGATCGCGACCAGCGTGACGGGTTTCTTTTTCCCGTTCCACGGTTTTACCCCTGCAATCGGGGTCGGCATCATTTCGTTGTTGCTGCTGGCCGTGGCAGTCTTCGCACGCTACGTGCGTCAACTCGCCGGCGCCTGGCGCATGACCTACGTGGTCACGTCCATGCTCGCCCTCTATTTCAATGTATTCGTCCTTGTCGTGCAATCGTTCCAGAAAATCTCCGCGCTGAAAAATATCGCTCCGACGCAAAACGATCCAGCGTTCAAGCTCACGCTACTCGTCGTGTTGGTTGCGTTTATTGTCCTTGGCATCCTCGCGGCGCTGAAGTTCCGCGGCGAGCCGGTTGCGTCGGCATCGAGGGTAGAAACATGATCAAGATTCGAAGAGGCAACAAACGTGGTCACGCCCAATCACGTATGGCTGGACAGTGATCTCGGTTAACAAGAAAAACATAAAGAAAGGGAAACATTATGGCTGGAACACTTGATTCGACTGTAAAACGCTGCTAGCGGAGTAAACAAAGACCTAGTGATAAAGAAGCCGAGGCTTCTTTTGCGGGATCACTCTCAGCGATTTGACCTCCAGTAAACAGACCAGAATGACAATCAAACTGCCTCGGATCATTAGCCAGTATGTTGATGCCAGTAATAAACACGATGTGAAGTCCATTCTTTCCTGCTTTTCGGACGACGCGCTCGTCCGTGACGAACGAGAGGAGTTTCATGGTAAAAAGAGCATCGAGGGATGGATTGTGAAAACGATCGGGAAATACAAATTTCAGTTCAAACCTCTCAGCGTCAACGACCATGATACAGTGGTCGTTAGGATGGAGGTATCGGGAACTTTTGATGGCAGCCCCGTCACGCTCGATTATCACTTTGTCATCGAGAACGATAAAATCCTGTCGCTCTCCGTCAAGTAGCCTGGGAAAGGAAACTTAAATGCCAAAACAAGGAGCGAAGAAAACGGCCTTAATCACAGGAACGTCATCCGGCTTTGGCAAAGCCACCGCCAAATTATTTGCGAAAAAGGGCTGGAACGTCGTTGCTACAATGCGCCGGCCGGAAGCCGAAAAGGCACTCGTTGGCCTCGACAACATCTTTGTGACATCTGAACAGGAATATATCAAGCACATGAGATCGCAGTTCTTTCCAAAAACAAAATCCAACGCAGCAATTCCCATTAACACCAAAATAAAAAAATGATATGAAAACCTTGATTAAAAACAATGTGGAAGCACCCAAAATGTATGAAACCGAAAATGACATTTCGCAACCGCGCCGCCTCGAACTCAATGCGCTGATGAATCAACGCCTCGCCGACGCTGTGGATCTCCAGTTGCAACTCAAACAAGCGCATTGGAATGTCAAAGGGCCGCACTTCATCGGCCTGCACGAACTTTTCGATCAGATTGATGAAGCGGTCGAGGGTTATGTGGATTTGATCGCCGAGCGCATCGTGCAACTGGGAGGCGTTGCCGAGGGTACGGTACGGGCATCAGCCGAACGGTCTCGCCTTGAAGAGTACCCCCTCGACATCGCCGACGGCCAGGCGCACGTCGAAGCCGTCTCGAAAGCCTTGTCCACGTTCGGACGCGAAGCCCGCAACACGATTGACGAGGCGGAGGATCTGGACGACGCTAACACGGCTGACATGTTCACCGAGATTTCACGCGGAATTGATAAATGGTTGTGGTTTGTCGAAGCCCATTCCCAAGCGACAAAATAGAGGCATGCTCAAATGACTACCAAGCAACAACCGCGCCCGGCAGGCCACAATTCTACCGCGCTGCCAGCCGGGGCTGCCGCTCCCGATTTCACGCTTAAGAGCACCCCTGACCAGGAGGTCAGCTTGAGCGACTTTCGCGGGCGACCCGTCGTGCTGGCATTTTATCCCGCTGACTGGAGCCCCGTCTGTGGCGACCAAATGGCCCTCTACAATGAAATGCTGTCCGAATTCGAAGCCCTGGACGCGGAACTGCTTGGACTTTCGGTGGATGGCGCCTGGTGTCACTCGGCTTTCAGCCGGGATCGCAAGCTGCATTTCCCTCTCCTCGCCGACTTCGAGCCCAAGGGTGCGGTGGCCCGGCTTTACGGCGTGTACCGGCAGGGAGACGGCTCCTGCGAACGGGCGTTGTTTGTGATTGATGCCAACGGCATCATTCATTGGAGCTTCGTCTCGCCGATCGGCGTGAACCCGGGCGCGGCCGGAATCCTGTCGGCGCTCGAAGAACTACAAAACAAAAAGGAGGCCAAGTGAAACCACAATCAACCAAAACTACCGCCACTACCGCCACTTCGAAACTGGTCCTGCCCGTCGCTAAGCGCGATCACATTCAAGGCCCAATTGACGCCCCAATGTCGCTCCTTGAATACGGCGACTACCAATGTCCCTACTGCGGCGAAGCCTATCCGATCGTCAAAGCCGTCCAGGAGCGATTGGGTGACAAGCTCTGTTTCGCTTTTCGTAACTTCCCGCTCGTCAATGCGCATCCGTATGCGGAACATGCCGCCGAGGCGGCCGAAGCCGCCGCGGCCCAAGACCAGTTCTGGCCAATGCACGACCTGCTATTCGAGAACCAGGAGGCACTCGACGACGAGAGCCTGGCCGAATACGCCGGATCACTAGGCCTGGATGCCCGTCGTTTAATGGCCGAAGTCCTGGCCGGCGCGCACACTGCGCGCATCCGCGATGATTTTAAAAGCGGCGCGCGCGACGGAGTCAATGGCACGCCTACGTTTTTCGTCAACGGTTTGCGGTTTGACGGCGACCCGGATGTGAACTCGCTCGTGGCTGCGTTGACAGCCCGTTAATTATGTAGCAGCCGAGGTGACGAAGCTCTGACTTTGACCCCCATGTAACCGTGTAACCGTGTAACCATGTAACTATTTAACTTCGACGCTATAGCCAAACCAGTGATTTGGACAGTTGATGACGACCTGCAACTTCAAGAGGAACGACCGTTGGGAATCGTTTGAGGGAAGGAAAGCAAAACGCCTATGAAAACGAACTTCTTGCTCGCGATTCCCGCTCTCACGATTGGACTGCTCGTGGCAGGCTGCGGAAAGCATCCCTCCGGGACCGCTCCGGCGCCACCGGTCGTGACTGTCGTCCAGCCCATTGCGCGTGAGGTCATCGAGTGGGACGAGTATATCGGACGCCTCGAATCGCCGGCGACCGTTGAAATCAGGGCTCGCGTCAGCGGTTACCTGGACAAGGTGCATTTCAAGGAAGGAAAGGAGGTGAAGAAAGGCGATCTGCTGTTCACGATTGATCCGCGCCCATACCAGGCGGACTTCGACCACGCGGAAGCCGAGCATCAACGCGCGGAGAGCCAGGCCGACCTGGCAAAGAGCGATGCGGAACGCGCCAAAAACCTTATCGCGACCAAAGCAATCTCAGCGGAGGATTTCGACACGAAGACCAAAACCTACACTTCGGCTTTGGCGGCTGTGAAGTCAGCCAGGGCGGCAATGGACTCGGCCAGGCTGAATCTCGAATTCACGGAGATTCACGCGCCGATTGATGGCCGG
>JBEEIB010000003.1:0-6480 GCA_041167675.1 Verrucomicrobiota bacterium | reverse complement strand
CCCATGCTGCCGATCGGCTGCACGTGTCGCAACCGCCCTTTAGCAAGCAAATCCAAGACCTGGAGGGCGAACTCGGAGTTGACCTGTTCCAGCGAGAACGGAAAGGCGTGGCACTGACGGCAGCTGGGAAAGCGTTTTTGATTGATGCTCGCGGGATCTTGGAAGCCTGCGATCAGGCAGTGAAAAAAGCTCAACGCATCAATAGGGGAGAGCTCGGTGAGTTAATCGTCGGTCATATGGCGGCGCTGACCCACGACTTTCTCGGCCAAGCGCTGGAGCTGTGGCAGAAGGTTTCGCCAGGAATCCTCGTCGACTGCGTAGAGATGGACCCAGAAGCGCAAGAACGCGCGTTACTGGACGGGCGCATCGCAGTGGGCATCCTAGTCCTTAGCGATCGGCCAATCCTTGAATTATTGAGAGTTCAGCTGCTAACGGAGCACCCGGTCACGGTCGCGTTGCCGAAATCCCACCCGCAAGCAGCCCTGCCGGAAATCCGTTTGCCGGTCCTCAAAGAGCAACCCTTCATCGGCCTAAATCGGATGTACCCCGCTTACGGCGATTGGCTGCAGAACGTCTGCCAACAATCAGGGTTCACTCCACGCATTGTGCGGGAAGCAGACGGGGCGGCTAGTGCCCTCGCTCTGGTCGCAGCTGGCTTTGGCGTCGCCGTAGTTAGCGAGCCGATTAAAAAATTGCCGGCCAGACAAGTTGTTTTCAGAGATTTGGTGGCGCCGCAGCCCGTAAAGATACCGCTGGGGGCTGTCTGGAAAAAAAACGGACTCTATTCCGGGATTGTCTCTAAGTTCGTGACGACCTTGAGCCAAGTCTGCGCCGAGGCTGCTTGATTGGAGGTGCTCTTAAGGACTAGCCCCTTATATTCCCCGCGCGAATGCGCAGTCATGTCGATTTCCGCCAGCACCCGAGAATCGGCTCCTTGGCGACGAGGAGTACCCAACCTTGTCGTTATTGTAAAACTTCAAATCCCACCGAGAGCATCACTCGCTGCTTGTCGCTCCTTGTGCTTGGGCGATATCTTCGAGCGTGACAATGCCGACCATTCGCTTTTCACGAGTCAACACGGGCAGTTGGTGAAGATTTCCTTCACGCATCAACTTTTCAGCTTCAGCGATGGTTTGGTCTTCAAAGCAATAGACCGTTTCCTGATTCAGTTCCGTTTGCGCGAGTTCGGTCTTCGGATCGTGGCCGAAACCGCCGACTTTGCGGTTAAGCTCCCTCTCCGACACCGTTCCGAGTAACTCGCCGTTCTTATCGGTCACCGGAGATGAAGGCGTCTTCTCAGATCGCAGCTGCTCGCAAGCTTCCTGGACCGAAGCCTCGGGGCCCAAAGTTTTTGCCTCGCCATGCACAATTTCTTTAAGCGTTTTTCGCCCGGGTTCTTCGGGTTGGTCCATGGCGGATTTAATTTTCATAACAGTGTGGTTTTGGCCGAACCTTTGCTTTAGCCAAACTCCCACGGTCTAGTCGGTCCTCCGTAGCGGAAACGCTTCGCCCGCCTTGAACCCAGGATCTTTGCGGTAATCAAGCGTAAGCCAGCTATTGGTGAGAGAAGTACCAAAGGAGCCGCAATAAGGATTTTTCTTGAACCTCAGCCTTTCGAACGGGCCCAGAAACTCGGAAGGCACCAATTCGACAATGAGGCGATATTGGTCGCCGTATTTCTGGGTGGATAGGACCTTTGCGTGAATCGATGTCATACTGGTACCGCTTTGTCCTTCAAAGATAGTTGTTGGGGAGAGTCTTTTCCGCCTTCCCCGATCATTCGATCGATTCCGTCGGCAATCTCCTCAGCTTCCCAGATAGGCTGAACGCCTGATGTTCTGCCGGCGCTAACGAAGGCTTGCTCATTTTCATTTGTGGACTCGTTCATTTGCACTTCCCTATTTAAAAAGTATTTGACCATGACGCGGCTGATTTAGTCCGTTATCCAGAATAAAAGAGTACTCATGTCGGTACTCTGTTTTTAGAGTTACGACTTGACCGATTCGCGTGTGAGACGTGGTGCAGTGATATAAAACGCGGTGCGGTGCTTTTCCTATCCACGTATCAACGACATTAGCAGCCAAAAGCTTCGCGGACATCCGCTTTCGTGCGATCGACCTGTCTGTAATCACTGAGCGTTTCTTTCATCCCCGTCTAGTTCAAATTCGCCATAATCGGAGAATCCACTATCCGGCATGATGACTTTCGCCCTGATCGCTGAGTTTCTCCCATACCGTTCTGGAAGTATTACCGTTGCTTACGAGTATGACTATCGGCGGAAGTGGATGGATAGCTGTGGCGGATATTAGTTCGCTCTGGTCCAAAAGTAGTTTCGGCCCATGAGTGCAATACCAATATACCCGCGGACTTTGATCTTGTCTGGTCCCTGCAATTCCATAAAACAGGAATAGGTTTTGCCGCTCTTCGGGTCGTAAACCGTCCCGTTCTCCCAGCGAGTGTCACTTTTCTTCGTAAAGCCAGATATGAAGACGAGTCCGATGATCGGATCACTGCGTTTCTTCGGATCCGGGTTATAAATATCGGTCTTTTCTTTTCCCTCAGCCGTCTTCGGCTCGCTCAAAGCAACGATCCTGGCGCTAAGTTTGCCTTCACTTTGGAACATCTCAAAGGTGGCGTCTTGGCCCTTCCAGAATCCAATCGGGGATGCAGGATCGGTTGCCTGAACTGCCGACGCTCCAAACCAGCAGGTGACCAAAACCAAGAGCAGATAAGGAAGTCGGAAGGTGTTCATAAATTCGTCCTACGCACTCAGCTTGGTCGAGCAGTTCCGGATTACTCCGACGAGTTTTTACCGGTTGCTGGTTTGAAGCTAGAGCATTCCGCCAATTTGCTGGCGCGAAAGGACTGGCTAACTAACGTGACTAATCTCGTTCGGATCGATGAGTTTCTGCCATACATTGCTCGAAGAGTTACAATTGCCTTCGGGTATAACAGGCTTAGCCAGAGAAAGGAACCAGGCTTTCGGCGACCACCAGCAAACAATATTCGTTGACGGCGGGAGCCGTCCTTTCAAAGTCTCCGTGCGTTCTTCTCTTCATCCATCGTCATACTCAAAGGCGGCAGTAACGCATCGATAAGAGTATGGGAGAAGCAAATGAAGCCGGGCGAGCTTCATCAGGTTAGTTAAATCGACTCTCTTACGACGACAAAATGGCGCGGCCTCCAGAGTTAGTCCAAGAATCGGCCAGTGACCCGTCGAAGCAATTAGAATTCAACGAAATTTACATAAAGACAAAGGAACATGATGCAAAAGTGTACTAATTTAGCCATAGGGATTGGTGCCGGTCTCTGCTTCGGTGTGATCGCGCAAGCAGATGATGTTCGATTTACTACCTTGCCGCAGACCGTGCAAACTACGGTAATTCGCGAGACGCGGATTCCGGATGCGTCAAGTGTCGCGCGGATTGTACGGGACAGCAGTGGAATCTATGTTGTTACGATGCGAGGCACAAGGGGCGAACAGGTGGTCTACGTGAATGAGGCCGGCCTCATTGTACAGGCGCCGGTAAGCACTACCACAGTTCAAAAGTCGGTTGAGACGGTTGAACCGGCGATCGAGTCTTCGCAGACAGTAGTGACCTATGATCAAGTCCAACAAGACGTGTCACGATACCAACTGCTCGAGAAGAAGGGCACGAAAGAAGTATATCGGGACAACCGGACCGGACAGAAGGTGATTGTTAAACGCGAGAACAATTAAGCGCCCGCGTTGTGCTTCCGGCAAGGTGGAAGCTGTGGCGGAGCACCGGGCGATGAGTCACGATCAACTGCTAGCGGTAAATCGATGCGAATATCTAAAAGATGCATTTATGAGCAAAACCAGCGATATCGAAGAAAGAGCAGACGACCCGAACAACCACCCAACGGTTGCGGTGGAAGATAGAAAAATGGACGAAATGAGTCGTGCAGCGCAAAATACGCTAAACGACGGGCAGGAAGGGGCCGAGACCAGCCAGATCGACTCCGAGGCAAAGGCTTTGCGATTGAACGGTGGGGCGTTCCTGCGCGGCCAATCGTTATCGACAATTCTGCTGACCTTGGTGGCAATTCTCTCAGCGGGTCTGCTTTTTTTCCTGGCGCGTGTGGTATCCGTCTTTTCACGAAGAAAATCAGGGAATCGCCAACGGCGTCGATAACCTGATCGAGGCCAAAGCGAAGGTGTCTCAAGCTAGGCATATACTTCGGTTTGGCTTGTTGTGCGTCCTTGGAAGTCACCGGCCGCCCTACCGATCAGTATTCAAATCTCCGTAACGGTTTTCCTTCCGACGCTCGACTTTGCCATACGCAAAAGCGACAGCAACACTTCCGGAAGGGTATTGGAGAAGCTTATGGATCCGGGCGAGAGTCATCGTGCCGGATAACGGATAGCTGTACCTCGGACTGAACCACTGGACTCATCTCAACCAATCGAAATAACAGAAAACAAAAAACTATGCTTTGGACAATAGTCGTTGTTCTCATTGTGCTCTGGGCGTTAGGCCTATTCACTCACGTCGCAGGCGGATTGATTCACTTACTCTTAGTCGTAGCCGTCATTGTGATTGTGCTGAACCTGGTCCGCGGCCGCCGAGCAGGGTGACAGATCGAATTGCTCGCTTCCACCGCCATTTCAGATCTGACTGCGAAAAATTTGATGACTTAGGAAAGCGGTGAGAGTATGGAACCGAGCTCAGCCGAAAAGATGGTATGGGCGCCTGTCCATTTGGAAACAATTCTCGTTCCGACGGATCTACGACCTGATTCGAAAGTCGCGCTCAGTTTTGCGCTAGCGCTTGCGCAAAAGTTCGAAGCTAATCTGGTGCTTTTGCATGTATTTGCGGAGCCGTATTCTTCCGATACAGAGATTGGTGCAGGGGCAAGTAGATTACTGGATGCAACGAGAGAAGACGCCGAGCGAGAGGTTGCCCGTTTGGAAGAGCAATTGCGTGGTCAGTATTCCAAGTGCCGAAGCGCCTTCAGAATTGGTAGTCCCTTTGAACAAATCTTGAACGAAGCCGTAGAATTAAAGGCTAGTCTGATTGTGATGGCCTCGCATTGTTACGGTTGGTTTGATCGCCTAATCTACGGGAGCGACGCCGAGCGAGTGCTTCGGCAGGCTCCCTGCCCAGTGCTGATCGCAAGGGACGTCTAGTCGGAGCAGTTGTTTCGCTGCATAGTAGGCAGTGGCTTGAAAAAAGTCCTTGACTCCGGCGGACGGCATCGGCGGACGGCATGGGACATTGAGTGGTCCAACGCTGTGGATATCCATCACGACACTTTGAGATGTTCAATGAATCCGCTCAATTTTGATTTTCTGTAGGGACCACTCGCGTGTTTCGCCCTACTGTGGTCGCGATCCTCCAATTGAAAACACAGATTTACTGACCCCGATAGCTGATTACTCAGATTTTATTCTGGATTGGCACCAACTGATTCAACAGTTTCTTCCGAGCCAGGTATAACCGGGTTTTCACTGTGCCCAGAGTAATAGATTTTTGTGCAGCGATTTCCCGCTGACTCATGCCTTTTGAAAAATGTTAGCTGCACCACCTCTTGTTGCGGCTCCGGCAGCAAACGGATCATTCTGGAGAGGAGCTCGGACAAATCGAAATTGCTCGGCTTCACTCCGGGCTCTCGTATTTCATCATTAAATTCTGCCCTCATCTGCATTTCCAATCGCTCAGTCGCGCGGCGGTAAGCCAGACGGTGGCGTACACGATCGAGCGCTCTGCGCCTCGCCAAAGTGACTAGAAATCCGTGCAATCCTTTTTGCGCAACAAATCGATCCGCGCGGTTCCAGAGTTGGATAAAGACGTCGTGCAAGACATCGTCGGTCTCACCTTCTTCGTGCAGGACGCTTAGAATCACTGCCAGTAGCGTTGATAAATTGCTGCCATGGCATCCGAATCTCGGCGGACGACCGCTTCCATCAACTCAGCGTCCGTCGCTCTCTGCGTTTATTTCTTCCATTGAATGTTCTCGAGTAGATTTACTTCCTAAGCCTAACCCGGGGCGGCTTTCCGAAAGTCGGGCGAAGCCTTTTAGTTGTTCCGCAGCATCGCGGCCGTGTAAAAAAATCGGGAGAACCTGTTTTGGCCAGTACGCTGGTAAAGACGTTGATTGGCGCTCATGAATAGTCCTCCTCCGATCGTGTCACGAGTCAGAGGATTTGCCGGAGACGTATCACCCCGTCGGGTCGACGAAACCGTCCTCGGCATACTTGTCGTGATGCCGCACCCAATCCATCCCATGCCCCTTTCTTCCTGCCGACCGAGAGGCGCTAGGTCGAGGTAGTTGTATGTGCCGATTAACAGGTCGCCCCCGCGCCCGTATGAGGAATAGGTGTGGAAGATGTCGCCGATCTTGTCTTTGTAAAACACGCTAATTCCGGGCATTTCCTCGCTCGCGAAGTCACGCAGTGCGTAGTTGTAGTACATTTTGTCCTTCGCCATTTCATCCTTTGTGGCCGACACGCGATAG
>JBEEIB010000002.1:0-2690 GCA_041167675.1 Verrucomicrobiota bacterium | reverse complement strand
GTTCTACGACCGTGTCCCCCTTATGTTTCCGGTCTTCGAGCACCTGCCCGATCGGACAGTATCCATTCTTTCCGTGAACGGCCAGGCTTCCAGCTCGACCTTCTATGCGAATCAGATTATCGGTGGGCTTCAGAATCCGCGAAGCACTTCGTGGAACGTCGCTGTGGAAAGACAAGCGCTGCAGAGCTTAACGTTGCACGTCGGCTATGAGCAGCGCACCACTGCCAGGGATTTCGTGATCTCGCCAAACCCCGGATCACCATCAGGCGTGATGGCCCTCTCGAATGGAGCAAGCGGCTCTTACCGGGAGTTCCAGTTTAGCGGCCGGTATCGGCTTCCACGCTTCACCCTGAACGGTTCCTATGTCCACTCGCGAGCTTACGGAAACCTGAATGATCCTTCGCTGTTCCTCGGCAACTACCCTCAGGCAGTGATTCAACCCGACGCTCGTGGGCGATTGCCCTTTGACGCGCCAAACCGCTCGTTGTTTTGGGCCGACATTGCGGCGCCGTTCAAGCTGACACTTCTTCCTGTTTATGACTTTCACACCGGTTTTCCCTATTCACCAGAAGACGAATTTCGTGAATACGTCGGACCACGAAATAGCAAACATTTTCCACGCTTTTCGTCGCTCGACCTGCAGGTGTCCCGGCCGGTATCGCTGCACCTGGGTGAGAGACACCTCAAAGCACGAGCTGGTTTTGGCGTATTCAACGTCTTGAATCATTTCAACCCCCGGGACGTGCAGAACGACGTAGACAGCCAGCGGTTCGGCGAATTCTTCAATGACGCCTGGCGAGACTACCGCGGCAAGTGTGTATTCCAGTTTTGACTATGAGAGCTCAATACATCTTCGGTGCCTTCCTTCTGCTCCTTGCGACCACCGCTCTTAGTGCTTCGGATGGCGATCCTCTTCCGGCTGCGGACACTGTAGTTGCCAGGATGCTGGCGCACGAGGAACAACGGCAATTGTTGGCTGCCGGCTACCACGGAATGAGGAGATATGTTCTCGAAAACACACGCATGCACAAACACGCGGAGATGCGTGTACGGGTGCAATGTGATGCGGACGGAACCAAGCATTTTGAGGTTGTCGACCTCCAGGGGTGGAAGGGGGCGAACAAGCATGTTCTGCACAAAATGCTCGAATCAGAAGCTGAAGCGTCAGACCCGCAGTTGCGGATGAAGTCGCGACTGAGTCAAGAGAACTACGAATTCCAGATGGCCAGCACTGCATTGCTGGACGGTCGAACGGCATACGCAATCGATATTGTCCCCAAGCGTCACGAGGAGCGTCTGTTCAAAGGCCGGATCTGGATCGATGCCGCGGACTACGCCCTGGTACGGGCCGAGGGTGAGCCCGCCAGGAACCCCTCGTTCTGGATCCATAGCGTGCATTTTGTTCAGTCTTATCGGAAGAGCGGCCCATTCTGGTACCCCGTCTCCACCGAGAGCGTCACTGACGTACGCATCTTCGGCTCCACGAGCCTCACCATCAGCTACATCGATTACACACCGAATCCACCGCAAGCACCCGAGACGGCGAACGCGGTATCGAAGGGAGTTATCACGCCATGAGCGAGATTGAAGCGTTTTTCCGGCCACCGAAGCGATCTACACCCGCAGTCAAACAATGCCTGATTCTGGCAGCTGGTAACGGCCGGCGACTCATCGAATCCTCCGGCGGCGCTCCCAAACCTCTGGTGCAACTTCATGGCAAGTCATTGCTTGAGCATGTAATTTTCGGCGCTCATGAGGCCGGTATTGAGAGGTTCATCATCGTCGTTGGCTACGGTGCTGACGCCATGCGCCGGTGGCTTGCCGACCGCTGGCTTGGCAATGTTTCAGTCGCTGTTGTGGAGAACCGTGAGTACCACAAGGACAATGGCATCTCCGTGCTGAAAGCTCGGGACTGGCTCCGCGAACCGTTCTTGCTGCTCATGGCCGACCACATCTTTGAGCCCGTGACGGCCAGAGCCCTGCTCGAAGAGCCGCTGAAGAACGGCGAGGTGATTCTCGCCGTTGATCCCAAACTTGACCTTGTTTTTGACCTGGATGACGCAACCAAGGTCCGCCGCGAGGGCGATCGTATCGTTGACATCGGCAAGACGATTCCCGAGTACGATGCCTTCGACACCGGCATGTTCTTATGCAGCCCATCCTTATTCGACACACTCGAATCAGCAAAGAAAGAGGGAAACTGCTCGTTGTCGGACGGTATGCGGATACTGGGTCGAGATGGCAAACTACGCGCCTTCGACATCGGCGAGGCTACCTGGCAAGATGTCGATACACCACAGGCATTAGCCTACGCAGAAAGCATCTTTGACCAGCGCTTCTACCAAATGCCTTCGGAGGAGGGTTTCGCCAGTGTCTGACCCCGGAAGAAGGCGGTTAGCCTTACGCACTGTCACGGCTGTTTTCGGCGTTGGGCTCCTCATTTATTTGGTTCGGCGCGTTGGATCTGAGAATCTCCTGCAAAGCGTTGTGAAACTAGGATGGGGCCTCGCTCTGATCATAGCTTTGGGCGGAGTCTCGCACCTTGTGAGAGCCTGGGCATGGCGTATGACTCTCACCGGCTGGAGAGGCAAGACTTCCCTTCTGCGCATGCTCCAGGTTCGCATGGCTTCCGAAGCTGCCGGTCAAGTGGGAATCCTTGGCCATCTGTTCGGAGACGGTCTGAGAATCTC
>JBEEIB010000001.1:0-11066 GCA_041167675.1 Verrucomicrobiota bacterium | reverse complement strand
GGGCGGAGGGACCAACAACCGCGCTCATATCGATTTTAGGAAATTTCATCTGATATCGAGGCGTTATGTGCGCTGCGCTGGATAATAGAGTTCTAGCATCAGATTCGCGTCGGAGGATTTTGAGATTTTCGGGCGTTGTGATCGTGCAGATCGCAGCGCCTGCTGCACCTGCGTGAGGACGTTCTTTCTAGAATTGGAGTACAGAAAAAGGTGGCCATGCATGCGCTCGCATCCCTTCATCCAGTCACCTCTCCGGAAGCAACCGCGGCCTTGAACGGCTTCAGTGCATCTCGGATATCCAGTGCCAGATCGGGAAGCCAATCACGATTCCAACCGCCAACGTTGCAAAAAAATAGTCTGCCAAAGTTAGCTTCCTCATTCTATCAGTTTGGATGCTTGGACCACCGACGACTTGCAAGAATTCTTCGAGCGCTGGAATGAATCATCGTCAAATCGCTATCCAGCAAAAGAAAAAGCGCCCCAGTGATTTCCTGGAGCGCTTAGAACGAAAAAAGAACGGCTGAACCGTCAGTGTTGTTCGATGGTAACCGGGCCGGCTTGGATAAACGTATGTTTATGATGGTGAGTTTCCCAGTGTCCTTTGTGGCCTTGCCAATATCCATCGTGATGGCCGTGCCAATATTCGTCATTCCAATCGTGGTCCCGGCGGTCGTCGTCAGCTCTGGCCGGAAGTGAGCTTCCTACTATTGCGGTAATGGCCAGAAGAGATAGAAACAATGTCTTCATTTCTACTTTTGAGACGCAAGGGCAAGGCTGGTTATTCAAGGCTCACTTTTCGGGTCCTGCCGCCTTTCAATTCTTCGAGGAGCCCTAAATTCTGCTGCGGCTGGATTCTTCGAGTTTGCTCCTCCGTGAGCGCTATCATCACCATAATGATTTGGATTCTCAAAAGGCTCTTCTGAAACTACCTGCCTGTAAATCCTTTGTACTTGGATGAAGCCGAAAGACTCGGCCCACTTGCAAACAAACAAGTCCGTATCGGTCGAACTCCTGGGGGCAACCCAGCGAATTACCATGAAACGCCGAAAGAAAACTGACCCGACTATGCGCTTGATCGAGGCGGTGCTCGATTTCGCATTGCTCGCTGGCTTTATATCCGCAATGGGGGTCTTAGTTCGGCTTGCCTTCTGAGCGGCGCGAAGCGAAACATCCGGGGACGTTAGCCAGATCGTTGCGGCCGGACGCAGTGTTATCAGCACGCGGTGCGCGGACATACTCTGAGTGCGTAGCGGTGTTTGTTCTTTTGTCGTAAAGGTTGTGTGCTCAAACCCTTGATTTCGTCGCACAGTGACGTTCTTGAAGAATGGATCTTTCCTGCTTCGCCCGATATCGCCTGTTTGACGGGCCTACTGCCATCGAACCGCTGACGAGCCTGAACGCGGAACTCGACGGCGTACGTATTTTCGTAAAGCGCGACGATGTTTCCGGTATCGGTGCGGGCGGAAACAAGCTGCGCAAGCTTGAGTTCCTGTTGGGCGAGGCGATCGCTCAGGGCGCGGACACGATGTTGACAGTGGGAGGGCGGCAATCCAACCATGCGCGGCTCACGGCCGCGGCATCGGCCCGCGCGGGATTGAAATGCGAACTCGTGCTGCCCCGCGTGGTGCCACGCGAGACGCAGGACTATCTGGGCAACGGAAATATCGTGCTGGATGGTTTGTTTGGCGCGGCGGTGCATGACCTACCGGGCGACGCGGACGTCGCGGGCTTTGTGGCGGCGCGCTTGGAGGCACTGGCGCGCCAGGGACGAAAGGCGTATTTCGCGCCGGTCGGCGGATCGAGCGCGGTAGGATGCCTCGGCTATGCCGATTGCGCCGCAGAGATCTTGCGGCAATCGGACGAGATGGGCGTGCGGTTTGCGAATGTGCTGGTGCCGAACGGCAGCAGCGGTACGCATGCCGGACTCGCAGCAGGGTTCGTTGCTTCGGGAAAACCCGCGTCGTTCGTGAAATCCTATGCCGTCTATCATCCGGCGGAGGAGACGCATGGGATCACGCTGGAGAAGGCACGCGAGACGCTGGCTCTGCTCGCCCCGGGGAGGAAACTTCTCGGCGGCGACATTGTGGTGAATGGCGACCATCGGGGTGAAGGCTACGGGATTCCGACGCAAGGGATGATCGATGCGGTAAGGCGCGTGGCGCGCGCCGAAGGCGTGCTGCTCGACCCGGTTTATAGCGGCAAGGCGTTCGCCGGCCTGCTGCACGACATCGAAGCGAACGTTTACAAGCCGGGCGACAATGTTCTGTTCGTGATGACCGGTGGCACGCCCGCACTGTTCGCGTATCGCGAGACCTTCGAGAACTAGGGATCATGGTGGGATTGCTGCCTTCGAAATTTGATTTCCGAATGATGAACGGGCATCTCGCGGGCGCCGCCCGATTGCAGACACCGGCGGGCGTTTCCTCGATTCTACTGGCTGGTCACAGTCTTGAAGCCGATGGTGTGTTTCATTCTTTTACGCCAACTGTTTCGGGCTACCCGGTTGGCGAGTGCAAGCCACGATGTTGGACGAATTCGATCCATTGAGATTTCAGTGCGACGCCAATTCGCGCAGGTCCAAGGTGGAAGTTTCTGACGATTCTGAGCCACCTCCGAGCCGTTTTCGCAGGGGAATGCACATGGTGACCGTTGTACCCTGTCCGATCTCACTACCCACCTCGAGCCGAAACGAGCGACCGAACAATGTTCGCAGCCGTCGACGCAGCAGCCCCAATGCGTGCACTCGCGGGCGCGCCCCGAAAAAACAATGCTCGACTTCCGCCGAGGGTACTCCTTGCCCGTCATCGCTGACGCTGATCTCCAGCCACTGTCCCGCCGGCCGGACGGCGAAGCACAGTCGACCGGCCTTGGGCGAGGATTGCAGTCCGTGTTGCACT
Source organism: Verrucomicrobiota bacterium (assembly GCA_041167675.1). Lineage (GTDB taxonomy): Bacteria > Verrucomicrobiota > Verrucomicrobiia > Chthoniobacterales > JAFAMB01 > DASTDH01. Next base: position 8,169 of record JBEEIB010000001.1, on the reverse strand, counting down.
GCATTCTCTACCAACGGGTGAAGCGAGAAAGGCGGGACGAGAAAGCGTTCATCCGCTGAAAGACGATCCGTCTCGGAACATTGTCGAGCGTCGCAAACCGGTCGGTGAGCGCTCGGATGTCGTCGGCTATCTTACGTTTGTCGTAACCGGCGGTCGGTTTTTCGATAGCAACGTGGCCGCGAAGGTCCGTGGCATTATAAGCCTCGTGTTTTATCAAACGATTCTCCGTGTTGAAAAGTGATTGGCTCCCAACTAGCAGGAAAGACCTTTGGTATCTTGCCTATTCTAAATGGGAATAGGGGCCAAAATCTCAAAGACTGGCCAGTTTTTGTCCGAATTGCCGGATCTCTTGTCCCAACTGCCGGCTCTCCAAAGAAATTCCACTAGTCAACATCGCTAAGGAGCTCCGCGATGTTCACTGCGGCTCTTTCTAACTTGGCTTCGATTGTCGTGGCTCAGATACGGACGAGCCAAGACGACAAAACGTCATTGGTCTGTATTCGATCTCCGACACGCACACCCTTTCCCGCCTCCGAAAGCGGTATCGAAGTATTGACGGCCAGACGATAATAATGATTGAACTGCCGAACATCGGCCCATTTGGGCAACGTTTGTTTCCTGTATTCCATGAACAACTTTTGGAACTTTGCCGTGGGGTCGCTGTTGTCAGGGTCGCGGCTCGGAACTACACAACGTTGACAGGGATTATGCCCAGAAAACTGCACCTCGCCTACGTGGAAGGATATCAGTTTTCCCGGTGCGCCAAAGAGACAATCCTCCCAAAAAGGGGGAACTCCGCCAATCTCCAGATTCGTTCGAAAACGGCGTCGTGCATTTTCAAAAGTTAGTTCTGGGAACCATCTGCTAATCTCGCGTAGGCTCGCCTCGCTGATAATCGTTGGCCCGTACGCAGTTCGATCATCTGGAAATCCGGCCTCCGGGTCATGAATCAATTTGACGGCGAAACCAAAGAAATCGCTGAGCCAGCCATTGAGTCGAGCCGAATCGTCGAGGCAAAATTGTTCTTTTGATGACTCGCCATTCCGCCACAAACATACGTCTCGCAAGCACTCGTCGTAGGCCGAACGTAACAGGTGAATTCGCGCGGTGCGTTTACCATTTACGAATCGACCTGCCTCATCCACGATCGCATAGATCCGGTCGTTTTCGAGGCTGCCGTTCTTGGCAATCCGCGCCTCTTTCACTGCAATCCCATCCAGCGATTTTATCGGGAAAACAACGACTTGGCCGAGATACATTCGGTTTCTTATTCATCGCCTGTCCTCACCCAAAGCAAGCAAAAACCACCTCAGGGTCTAGGGATCGCTTTAATTCAGCGCCACACTAAGGGGCTTTTATGCATGCAGTGAGAGCGAAAGATGTCATTGTGCGGACCGGTCCTAAGACTCGATACGCACGCCATCTCCCTGCCTAATCGTGCCGCCCTCAATTACCGACGCATAAACTCCGATATGCGTCCCATTGTATTGAGCGGCCGTCTTCAGGATCCCAGGATCGCTTGGTAAATCGGCTTGAGCTAAGGTGGTCATAATGCACCGTGGACAAGGACCGGTCACTCTCAATTTCACCTCGTTTCCAATGGCCAGCTCTTTGCCAACCCATTCATTCTCTACAAAGCCGGCTGCGCCGTTTGCCGTTGCTACGACCAGGTTCGGCCGAAACCTCCGTGATTCGAAGCGGCCCTCGGGATAGACTTTACGGAGTTCGTTCAAAGTGGCTGTCGTTAAAAGGTGGATCAATCGCGAGATCAAAGAATGTGTCTGACGGTAACGCCTCGTCCGTGACAACATCTCGATTCGCCAAACCTTCCATGTCCGGCCAATACTCCTCGAGCATCCCATTACTGGGCGCCGCGCTGAGGAAGCGGACAGGCCTTCCCAGGACAGTCGAGAGTAGCTGGTCTATACTTTCGTCGTGCGATAACACCGTACGACCATCGGGCAGAGTAATCCGCACCGGCGGTATTCGTTGTTCAAGCGGTTCTGTGTAGACGGCCCGAAACGAGAAGAGACTGGGCCATTTCGTGGGATTCTTCGCGCTTGCTATCTTCCCGGTTGACGGATCAGCCAAGGCGAATAACCGATCTCCGGCTAGCCCCTTGCTTCCAACTCGCGTGGAGTTAAGTTCCTCGCCCATCATCGATTTGATCGGATAACGATGGAGAGAGACTATCGATCCGACCTCATTTGTCTTGGGAGTCAAATTATCCTGGTTCGTTTGCATTGTAGTTCTTGGGAGCCGTCGTATCGAGTTAGGTGCAATTGTAGTAAAACGAGGCGCTACTCATTCGAGCTCCTGGTTACTCCTGCGAAGATTGCATTGATAGACTAGGCTCAATATGCTGCGTCTGGATATCCTCGCGGACCTGTCGTACGCGTTCAGGAAGTTGGAAGCGAAAGCTCAATGCTCGAGCAATGCCGAAAGCTAGGTAGCCGAGAAAAAATATAGGGAAAGAGATTCAATGGAAAAGCGGGTACCGGGTGGACGCTGCCGACAGCCGGGATGAGCAAAAGTGCCAGTGCGGAGACGCAAAGAACGATATCTCGCGTCCTAAGCTCTTTGCGTTTTCTGAGGTAGGCCGGCGCGGCCAACGTGATTAGCACATACGCCGCCAGAAATCCGAAAGCTCCCATCGTTCCCGCGTCATTGAACTCGTCTAACACTTCAAAGTGCAAAAACCAGCAGATCGTTACGATGTAGAACATCAGAGTCGCCATGATGCCCAAGGAAATATGAGGAGTTTCGTTCAGCTCGTGAGCTTTGCAGGTTCGGCTTTGCGCGTTCCACGCGCGATCAAGCGATGCGGCAAGCGGGAATCAAAATGGGCGGCGTCACCCGGTTCCAGGTCATAAGTCTTGCCTGCTAATGAAAGTGTTAATCTTCCCGAAAGAAGGTAGATCCATTCTTCTCCATCATGTTTGTAATGCTCCATCCCCGGCCGAGTCGGTGAGATCGTTACGTGCATCGGCTGCAGGTTGAAAAAACGGTGGGTGTTGGAAAGGGGAGTATAGTGGAGGCCGTTGGCGGCTTGAGGGACGCCTTCGGCCGCACGAACGATGATGCACGGCTCCATCGCTAACTCGGTTTCAAACATTGAAGCCAGGGAGACGCCAAACACTCGCGACAAGGTTAGAACGGCCGCGATCGACGCCTGACGATCGCTGGATTCGAGACGCGACAAGAACGGTTTAGAAAGTCCGCTTTGATTGGCGAGATCCTGGAGCGTCCAACCGCGCTGAAGGCGCAGCTCTCGGAGGCGGGTTCCAAACGCAGCGAGCTGAGATTGGTCATATGCCTAAGAGTCAAACTAGATGCCTTATAGGCAACACGACGGGGCATATCGTATGCCAATTCGTCGATTACTGAGACCTGCCTCTACCGGCGTAGAAGATCGGCCCGCTTATAGCCACCGAAAAAGCGCGCGTCCATTAGCTCTACAGGGATGGACCCAAGCGCGTTTATCGATCGCTGCTCTACGCGTTATGGCTAAAAACAAGCAGAAGAAACATTGGCCCTTTAGTCAAATACCGCCCTTTATTCCCGCCCTAGGGATAGGCGAAGAGCGGAATGAAATCCTTTGCGGGGCAACAGGTGAAACACCAATCATCTTGCCGGTTGCCCGCGGGCAGTGATTCGCATTGACGCCAAATAGCTAGAGCCGTCTATTGGGGCTGCCGCTTAGAGCTTTCGGCCAAAAGGCGTTCCTCCTGCCCCTGCGACAAGGATGTTACTCGCGACTCGGAGAAAATCCCGCAGCAGATCGTTCGGCAACAATCCATTCCTAAAACACCCGCAGGAACAATGAAAATCCGCTTACTTGCCCTTGCAGGATTGGCAATCATTTTTGCTTTGCCGGCCTTTGCCCAACAAACAAGCACGCCAGATCCACAGGTAACCCAGAAGATTCGCGCGATCAGTAAGGCGTATGACGAGGCAGTCAGCAACAACGACGCAGCCGCCGTCGCCGCGCTCTTCACGGAGGACGCGATTTTTGTAAGCGACAGAGGACTGATCCACGGTCGGCAAGCCATTGAGAAATGGTATACCGACGTGTTCCAAGTATGGCATCCCAAAGACCATATCGGCAAGCCCGATGGGAATGCTCCTCACATTATAGGTACAACTGACAGTGAGGCTTGGGAAACCGGAGAATGGAGTGAGACTGGTCGAGGCAAGGCCGGCCGACCTGTCCCGATCAAGGGCTATTGGTCAACGCTCGATATTCGTGCGGGCGATGATTGGAAGATCCAGCTACTGACCTATAACCTGACCCCAGCACACTAGCACGCGGCCGCGACACCTCGCCGTTAGAAAGCTAAGTTCTCTACTTCAGGACCTTTAAAGAGAGCGCAAGAATTCTTGGAGGATTGCGGTCCTCGTAAGCAATTTGAAAGAGACAACTAGCCCGATGATGGCGACCACTGTACTCTAACGCTTCGGTTTGTTCTTTGACTGATTCATAAACGACGCCATTCTCGATAGATCGGTGAAATGTAGAATGATTTGGATACGTGCGAGTCCAGCGGTACGTCCTGGCGTCACCTTCCATGTCTTTTCGGATAAATGCGACCGGAGCATTCCTATGGCCGAAATAGTTGGTGATTCCATCGACAACGTAAGTCGTGACCGTTGCCCAGTCGTGTGCTCCAAGAGCGCGATCAATCTTAAAAATTAGTGCCGACTCGTTTGGTGGTGTTGATTCGCTTGGTGAATGGTCGAGATCGACCGTGGGCTCCGCTGCCGTTTTGTAAGATGATTGATCCTTGGCGGCCTCAGAAAGAACGGAAGACCGAATCGTTTCCGTTGAAATAGCAAAGTTAAGATTCTGGCCTTCCCGAAAGATGAGTGTTGCGATCCCTAGCACTTGACCGGATTCGTCGATAACGGGCGAACCGCTCGAACCGTGTGAGATTGGCGCGGTGATCTGGATCATCGATCGATTATCGCGAAACGCCGAAATAATGCCGTCGGAGACCGTGCCTTCAAGACCTTCGGGATTTCCTATCACCAGTACGCGTTGGCCCTCTACTGCGTCGGTCGAAGAGGCTAGGTCCAAATGGGGAACGTCTGTCGCGTAAAAGCTGAGCAATGCCACGTCCACCTGCGGAGAAACTGAAACAATTCCTTTGAGAAAGTAGATCGCTCCGCTCGGGGTCTTGGCAAGTATCGAACTTGCACCAGAAATGACGTGATAATTGGTCAGCAAATTGCCGTCGGCCGAAATGAAAAATCCCGTTCCAGTCTTCAGCGTTTTGTTCTGGTGGTCGAGGGCAACGATTTGTACTACCGCAGGCTTTGCCTGGCGCACGATGCCTGGAATGTCGACATCCTTTGCGATCATCGAATCTGCTATGCAAACCAACGTTGCGAGAGCGAAAGGTATTAAGCGGCTCAATTGCCGACGATGGGAACTCGATTTCACTGAACCGTTAATTCACTTATCGGCCAAATAGAAGCGCGGCTTAACCCGTTAAAAGGCCAAGCCGCGCTTCGCTACGCTCTTTTCTTTAGGCCGCTACCGATCGTTTGGACTGAAGCGGATACCGACGACTGTTCGTTCGAAATCATGGGAGTATCCCGCACACCGTCCGTCGCATGGCAGGTTCGTGGAACGCAACCCTGCTGGGGAATCGGTGCGTGACTCTTCAATGATCGCGGGCTTCTTGCTTTCCTGCCCCCGCTCTGCTCGCTCCTTCTTCTTGGTCAGGTGGCGGTTTTTTTGCAACCCTCGTTCTATATTTTTTCGTCTGGTTCACAAAATGAGATCCATTCCATGATTGGGAAACACGGCCTCATTTTCGGAATAGGTCAGCACGGCGACATTCTGTCATCTCTGTGCAATAAGATACTCCACAACAAGCACTTATATCACATTGATTCACCGTGGCACGATGGTTGCTACCTCAATTGGTGCTGCTCTCACCAAATTTATGAAAACTATTTCGAGTCCTCCTCCAGCTCCGATTTGGATGTCGGCATTTAGGTCCGATACCGTCCTACCTTGCCTGGCCGCACCCTCCGTCACCTTAGATGATGGATATCGCCTAAGTCGCAGTGCTCACAGCTTCTTTCGCTCTGTTCGAGTTCTTCTTTCCGGTTTGGTAGATAGTTCCGCCTTCCAAGACGTTTCCTCAGGTCGAGAAGTTTCGATCATCTTCACTTCGAACAGTCCGCTGATTTATCGGTGGGAGTCGAATAGCGAGAAGCCGTCTGCCCGATCATGACTACGAACTCGAGCTGGGCAGCACTTCGCAATCCTGTCTTCGGAAGATTGTGGGTTGCCAGCGTCATTTCCGGTACTTGTGTCGCGGCTCACGATAACGCGGCGACCTATATGATAAATACGCTTGCCGCCTCCCCATTTCTGATCTCGCTCATTTCGACCGTGGCATCATTGCCTTTCTTTCTGTTCACGTTACCTGCCGGTGCGCTTGCCGATAGCGTGAACCGAAAGAGATTGCTTTGCGGAATCAATCTTTGGTTAGCAGCTGCAGCCGTTGCTCTAGCGATTCTTGGTTGGCTGAAGGTTCTCAATCCCTGCCTTATTCTGATTAGCGTTTTTTTTCTTGGAGTCGGGTTTGCTTTTAACGCACCGACCTGGACGTCGATTGTGCCCCAGGTCGTTTCAGACACGGAACTTCCTTCAGCTGGAACCTTGAGTGGTTTGCAATTCAATATCTCAGGAATTATTGGCCCAGCATTAGGTGGTTTGTTGGTTCCGTTGATCGGGGCGAATTTTGTATTTGTCGCCAACGCCGCCTGTTTCCTCTTGGTGATTCTCGTGGTTCTGCAATGGAAACAACCAACGTTGCCGCCAAAGGTTTCCTCGCAAAGGTTCTCCCAATCTTTCGGAACAGCTATTCGTTACCTTCGTTGCGCACCCGAGCTTCAGACTATGCTAGCCCGAAATTTTCTATTCTCGCTGTTCATTTCAGCAATTCCAGCGGTGGTACCGGTTATCGGTCTTAAGGTCTTACACCTCAATTCGTCTAACCTCGGTCTCCTGTTCACCAGCATGGGAATCGGCTCCATGATCGGGGCACTAAGCATTGCGCCATGGTTTAGAGCTCGCTTCTCATCGAATGCCCTTATCCTATCGGCGAACTTATTAATTGTCCTGGCTTACGTATTGATGGGACTTGTCCGCCAGACAGAGTTATTCTTGCTAGTCGCGGCGCTTGCCGGTGTGGGATGGACACTCTCTGCTTCGGAACTTTGGGTGACAGCGCAGCGCGCTATGCCAGACTGGGTCAGAGGCCGCATGAACGCTACAATCATCATGGTCTCGCAGGGTGCAATGGTAATAGGTGGTCTGATTTGGGGAAGCGGCGTCGCAATTGCCGGACCGAGTTATACCTTGCTCGGAGCAGCAGTTCTTTTCCTGATTAGTTTGCTATTGGGCGCTCGGCTTTCGATCAACTTTACGGCAAACCTCAAAGAAGGCGTCTCGAACGTATTGTCGATGAGCGTGAAATCCGAAGGGTTGGCGCCGACGGCACTCACGACGGATTTGCTTGCAGCCGAGTGCTAGATCAAACCCTGCGAGAACCAACGGTTCTTTTCAATGTTCCCAGTTTAGCTATCAACTGTTGGTCGCGTTAATGTGAGGCAACCGACGCACTTCGGCTTCGTTGGCCGGCGAACACGATCCGATGGGCAAACCATTTGGCGAAGCTCTGGAAGTCGCTAAGCGTCAGAAATGTAAATAGGCCAACAGTATCAGGACCAGAGCGACCGCCGATAGGATGAAGAGCACCAGCCACATCGTTCGAGATATTGGTTTTCCGAAATAGTTTAGGCCGGTTATCACGGCCAAGACGACTGCGATGAAAATTATAGCCATAAGGGGATGCCCCAAGTTAGACGCTAAAGGTTTTTGTCCGCAAGCCTTGAGAGACGGAGGTTGAGCTCCAGTGAGCAGGAAACGATTCCGAATGCGTGTGCCCGAAGTGCGAGCGGGCCCAGGCGCGAGAGCCGACAAGAAGCGCTTGAGTGTGGAATGGTCGAGGATAAGACGAGGGCCGCAAAAAGAGCCACTAGCGATTATACAGAGCGATTTTCAGGAGAAAAAAAGTAAATCTCAACGCTTCCGACCCGATTGAAATCTGTGGCAGGACCTAGCTCGCATAGCCGTTTTTCATCCACCTC